>JBKHAJ010000067.1:0-14386 GCA_046542935.1 Spirochaetia bacterium
CAACCGATCCCCCGGCGCCGAGTTTACCGGCAATACCCGTGTAACTGTCGACGTATCTCCCTAAGGGGAACAAGCTACGGCAGAGATAGAGGGGGCCTGTGACTGGGGCTCCGGACCCGCCTGCTTCACCGCAGAGGCGGAAAATCCTTGGGTGGGTCGACGACTCGGAGACCAAGCTAAGGTCCTCGAGGCTCGTTCCGTCGAGATGCCGGGTATTCCAGTACTGGGGATCGACGATGATCAGCACGTCGGGGCGTACTCCCGCCGTTTCGCAGGCACGCAGAGTTGTGTCCACGGCGACGCCGACGAAACGCTTTTTGAGCTCGGGAAGATTGGGGATGATCCCGGTCAGGCTCGGACCGCCTGCCAAAAGAAGGGCGGGAAGTCCCGCAAAGCGATCCGCAAAGGCGCGGACATCCCGAGCCCGGGAGATGCTCGCAAGGTTCCGGGACAGGTTCCGGACCCACAGTTTACCGAACCGTTTCAGGGTATTGGTGTTGATCCGCCGCCGGCTCACATGCGCTTTTACGGCGTCCTGGACCCGGGCGAAATATTCGGCGTGGGCATCGTAAACTCCCCTGAGAGCGATTACCTGGCAGGTCCGTGCTTTCAAAGCATTCAGCGCCGTAGAGACCCCCCCGGGAGCCGCGTCGAGGAGGAGGGTTACCCGGGCGCTTCGCCACAACGTTGAGTAATCCCTCGCATCGAGAGACGTGAGGAAGAGGGGGACGTCCGGTTCCACGATAATAATGTGGGCGTCGGGATACCGCTCGAGGCAGGCTTCGGCATAGTAGCCGAGGCCGAAGCCGAGGAGTACGATACAGTCCGCCTCGGGGGCGTAATTCCGTTCGATTATCCTCTCCGCCTCCCGTACCGGATCGTGCCTGCTGTGGAGGAGCTTCCCGTTGACAAGGCAGGTGGGAGCACCCGACTTGGATGGGTGGATTTGAACCCCTTCGGCGGGGGAGTAGGGGGACAGAACCTCCTCTTCAAAGCGGGGAAAGAGTCCCGAAAGATTTTTTGTATTGACCTCGAAGTACATCATGAATCCAATCGGAGTATGATTTTGTCCCCCTCCTCGAGAACCGATCCGGGATTCGGCTCCTGCTCCACTACCCAGCCGCTGCCGTAAATTTCGAACCGGTAAGTTTCTCTCTTGAGGATCGGCAGGAGCTCCCGCTTGGACATGCCACGAAGGTCGGGCATAGTGCCGTCGAAGAGCGGCTCGCCCCGGCTCTGTACCGAGATCTTTCCGGGATGCCGGACGATAAGGTCTCCGGTCCGGGGAATACCGTAATAAACGGCGAGCTCATTTATCACCTCACTCACCACCGGTGCGGCGATGCGGCTGCCGTAATACTCATCACCCTTCGGGTAATCGATAACCGCGTAGACGATGTACCGGGGCTCGTGGGTAGGAAATATTGCCAATGTAGAGGCGAGGAAAGCCTCTTCCGAATATTTTCCGGTTTCTTCATTGAGCATCTCCCCGGTACCGGTCTTTGCGGAGATCCTGATGCCGTCGACGGCGGCCTCCCGGGCCGTTCCGGCGGGGTCGGTGGCGGTCTCCATCATGGCAAGAAGCTCATTGGCCACGGCTGGATTAATAACCTGTTTGACCGGCTCCCGACCGAAGGTCTCCAGGATGGTACCGTCGGGGGCGACGATCTTTTTGATGATGCGGGGCCTCAGGAGGATTCCTCCGTTGGCGAGGGCGGCGGCGGCGGTCACTACCTGTACCGCGGAGACTGAGATTTCCTGCCCGAAGGCGATGGTCGGTTTCGAGCGCACCGACCACGAGGAGGGGCGCCTCAACTGACCGTGGGTCTCCCCCGAGAAGGGGAGCCCCGTGGGAAAGCCGAAGCCGAAGGATCTGAGCATTTCGTAGAAAGGCTCCTTATCAACCCTTTCCGAGGCGTAGGCCATCCCTACGTTGCAGGAGTACTGGATAATCCTCTGAGCGTCGACTGTCCCGTGGGGGCGAAGATCGGATATTATCTCGTTCTCCGACCCGGGGATCTCGATTTCATACGTACCGCCGCAGTAAAAGGTTTCCCTAGGCTCGATTCCGCCGAGCTCGAGGATGCTTGCCATGGTAAAGATCTTGAAGACGGAGCCCGGTTCGTAGGCAACGGTGACGGCCCGGTTCTCTCTCACCTCCGTCGGATAAACCGCGAAATTATTGGGATCGAAATCGGGCTTGCAGGCGGAGGCCAGAATGTCCCCGCTTTCGGTGTCCATCACTAGAATCGTCACCGAATCGGCGGAATGTTCGGTATAGGCTTCTTCGGCTATTCGTTCGGCCAAGAATTGTACGTTCATGTCCAAGGTCAGGAAGAGCTGATTGCCGTAAACGGTTTCCTCCGTCGATTCTCCCGGATCCGGGGACAGCTCGTTATCGTAGGTGTATTCGAGCCCGGCTAGTCCTTTATTATCCACTCCGACGTAACCGATTATCTGGCTTGCCAAACTCTTTTCTGGATAACTTCGGGCGGCTTCCGGCTCGAGGGAAATACCCTTCAAGCGGCCCGCTTCCTTCTCGGCTCTGATTTTCCTGCTGGTGCTCGGGGTAATCTTCCGCTTTACATACATGAAACCTTCCCGCACGCGGAAAGAAGTAAGCAGAATATCCCCATTGAGTTCGAGGATGTCGGCTAATATTTCAGCGGTCTCCTCGGGCCTTTCTATATGGGGAGTCCAAGCGGTAACTGAGTAGAGCTTCGTCTGAATGGCAAGAATGCGCCCGTTTCGGTCAAGGATCGGTCCCCTTTCGACCATCGGGCGAGCCAGGGTGGAAGGGGGCTCCGGTTTCGGGCCGACGAGCATAATGGATATGTATTGGTACAGCAAAACGGCGACGAAAACGGCGGTGATGATGATAAATATCTGAAACCGGCCGATTTTTTTCGGCCTTCCGTCTTGCCTGGAATTATTGAATGTGTTGTTCATCTCCTCCCAGTCATCGGCAAAAAGCCGTAACTAATAGTAATATATGCGCGGCATGTTGTCGATATCATAGAAGAGAAGAATATGGTATCCGTAATTCAACTCCAAAACCAGAGAATCCGCAGACGAAGAAACCCGAGGTCGTTCAAAATTCGAAAAACATCCGCCCCGGAGCTCGATTCGGGGTTAGGCACCGGGATCGGGGAAAGACGGGGGGCGGGGTTTAACCTCTATCGGTGGAAGCGAACGATACGGAGATGGATAAAAAATAACGGAAGGTTGAGTTGGATTACCGTTGCGGGGATAACGCTCTTGTTAGCGGGGATGTTCTTCGCCTCCACCGTTCCAACGGCGGGATCGGTCCTAAAGAGCGATAACCTTCCCTTGCCGAGGGATTCCGAGATGAGTGAGGTCCTTCTCGAGTATCTTCGCTTCGACGAGCCGGCGGAAGAGGCGGAAACGACCGTACCCGAGGGACGGATACTCGATGCCACCTCGGCCAAGCTCTATACCCTGACTCGGGGGGACACCCTCTCGGAGATCGCCGATGCATACGGTGTAAGCCTCGGGACTTTGATTAGTTACAACGGGATACGGGACGTTCGCCGAATTCAGGCGGGGTCGGTTATCCGTATTCCCCGTGTCGACGGGATAATCTACCGGGTCGGCCGGGGGGATAACCTCAGCAGTATCGCCGAACGGCACGGCGTACCGTTGAACGACATATTAGACGCCAACGATCTCGAGTCTTCTATTATCCGTTCGGGACAGGAGCTCTTCGTCCCCGGAGCACGTCTGAACAGTTTCGAGGTCAAGAAAGCCACCGGAGAGCTCTTCAGGTATCCGGCGCAAGGGTATCTCTCGTCTCCCTACGGAATGCGGAACGATCCCTTTACAGGGGTCTTGAGGATGCACTACGGAATCGACATAGCAAACAGGGTAGGGACCCCCGTCATAAGCTCGATGGAGGGAAAGGTCCTCGCCGTTGGATTCAGTTTGCGGAGTTACGGAAATTATGTCATAATAAAACATCAGGGAGGATATCAGACCCTCTATGGTCATCTCGATACGGTGGACGTATCCGAGGGACAGCGGGTCGGATTGGGTCAGAAGATAGGTACGATGGGAGACACCGGGCGGAGCACCGGGTCGCATCTCCACTTTGGGATTTATCAGTTCCAGAATCCTATCGATCCGGTGAAATATCTCTATTGAAAAGAGCACGTGAGGAGTACGGAATGAGGAAATTGGTCTTGGTTATTATAGGAATCTTTGCTCTTTTTATCCTCATACGAGCCTACAGCGATATGAAGGTCGACCGGGTAACGGTTTTGGAAAATCCGACCGTCCAAGCTTCCCTGCAGTAGCGGGCCCCGATTCTCGCGTCTTTAAGTTCTCCCACAGCAGTATTTGTACTTTTTCCCGCTTCCGCAGGGACAGGGATCGTTGCGTCCGACCTTAGGGGCCGCCCGCTTGACCTGGACCTTTTGAGGCTGTCCCTGGTTCCGGACCCCGGAGGGTCGGGGCGCCGACTGCGAGGCGGCGGCGGGGGCTGCTCCTCCGGGTGCGGCGGCGGCCGCTCCGGCGAACTGCCCTATGTCCCGGTGATTGGCCTGCACTGCGGCGGGACGGCCCCGGCGGGGGACCGTTTCGTCGAACCGCTGGATCCGAACCTTCACTATCTTCTTAGCTATCGCGGTGCGGATATCTTGAATAAGAGTATCGAAGATCTCGAACCCCTCGAGCTTGTACTCGAGGAGGGGGTTCTTCTGACCGTAGGCCCGCAAGTACACCGCCTCCCGAAGGGATTCCAGGTTTTCGAGATGATCCTGCCACCGGTTATCGATGTACCTCAGGTATTCGTAGCGGATAAACCTGTTGAAGTCTTTTTCCCCGAGCTTCTGCTCTTTATCGAGGAGGTCCGCCTCGATATCGCTCATTATCCGCTGTTCGACCGTTTCCGGCGGTGTCGACGAAAGCTCCTCGTCGGAGAAGGGAGGCTCATAATAGAAGCTGTCCTTCAGGGTTTCCCGAAATCCCGCAGTATCGGGAACGGCATTCTGCCGGGTGGCTTCGAACTCCTCGATTGCCCCCTGAAGGATCTCTTCGGCGGTTTCTAAGATCCTTCCCTTGAGGTTCTCGTTGGTGAGTATCCGGTCCCGCTGCTCGTAGATGAACTTCCGCTGCTCGTTCAAGACATCGTCGTACTCGAGGAGGTGCTTCCGGATCTCGTAATTCCGTTCCTCCACACGGGTCTGGGCCCGCTCGATGGCCTTGTTGATGAGGGGATGGAAGATCGGTTCTCCTTCCCTCATGCCGAAACGGGCCATAGTGGATTTGAAGTTTTCACCCCCGAATAAGCGCATAAGGTCGTCGTCCAGGCTGATGAAGAACCGGGACTTTCCCGGGTCGCCCTGCCGGCCGGATCGGCCGCGGAGCTGGTTGTCTATCCGCCTGGATTCGTGCCGTTCGGTCCCGAGGATATAGAGCCCTCCGGCCTGTTTGACTTCCTCGTAGTCCTTCCTCCATTTCTCGATTTCCCTCTCCAGGGCCTTCTGGAAGTCTTCCTCACTCGCTTCGGTCCCGACGGATTTCCGAGCACGGTATTCGGGATTGCCCCCGAGCTTGATGTCGGTTCCCCGGCCGGCCATGTTGGTGGCGATGGTCACCGCAGCCTTAGAGCCTGCCTCGGCGATGATCAGGGCCTCCCGGGCGTGATTCTTGGCGTTGAGGACCTCGTGGCGGATTCCCGATTTGGTCAGAAGATTCGATAGGAGCTCCGACTTCTCGATGGAAACGGTTCCGACTAAGACCGGCTGCCCTTGTTTGGTAACCTTGTCTATCTCGTCCCTAATGGCGGTGAACTTGTCCGTCTCGTTCAAGTAGATAATGTCGTCCTGGTCGTCCCGGATGATCGGGCGGTTGGTGGGGATGACTACCACCTCGAGCTCGTAGATCTTGGCGAATTCCTTGGCTTCGGTGTCGGCGGTACCGGTCATTCCGGAGATTTTGTCGTACATCCGAAAGTAGTTCTGGAAGGTGATGGTAGCTAAGGTTTTATTCCGCTTGGCCACGTTGATTTGTTCTTTCGCCTCGATGGCCTGGTGCAGGCCGTCGGAGTAGCGCCGTCCGTGAAGAATCCGTCCGGTAAACTCGTCGACGATCTGCACTTGGCCACCCTGGACCACGTAATCCACATCCCGGTGAAAGAGCTTATGTGCCTTCATCGCCTGAGTCACGTAGTGGAGGAATTCGAAGTTCTCGTCGTCGAAGAGGGATCCGGTTATGGATTTCTGGTTCTGCAGGAGCTTTTCGATCTTGTTGATTCCCTCGTCGGTGAAGGTAACGCGCTTGCTCTTCTCGTCGAGCTTATAGTCCCCATTGTCGTCGTCGTCGGGATAGTCCCCGGTCTCCGGGTCCTTTGCGCATTCCTCCAGGTTACCGATTATCCTATTCACTTCTTGAAACCGCTTGGTATCGTCCTCGGCGGGTCCCGATATAATAAGGGGCGTCCGGGCCTCGTCGATGAGGATGCTGTCTATCTCATCGATAATACAGTAGTGATGACCCCGCTGGACCTTCTCCCGGATATCCCAGCGCATGTTGTCCCTGAGGTAGTCGAAGCCGAATTCGTTGTTGGTGCCGTAGGTTATATCCTTTTTATAGGCCTCTTTCCGGCCCGGATTGTCCATGTTTGCCAGGATTGCTCCCACAGTTACCCCGAGGTACGCGAAAACCGGTCCCATCCATCCGGCGTCCCGTTCGGCAAGGTAGTCGTTGACGGTGATAACGTGGACCCCGTTCCCCGCGAGGCTGTTCAGGTAGGCCGCGGCAACGCTGGAGAGGGTCTTGCCCTCGCCGGTCTTCATCTCCATGATCTTACCGTGGTGGAGGACGACGGCCCCCATGAGTTGAACATCGTAGGGGCGTTCTCCTAAGGTACGGCGGGCCGCCTCTCGAGCGAGGGCGAAGGCCTCGGGAAGTATATTATCCAGGGATTCTCCTTTCACAACCCTGGTTCTAAACTCATCGGTCTTCTTCGGAAATTCTTCGGCCGGGAGGGCCATGGCCCACTTCTCGAGGCCGTTGATCTCGGAGACAAGGGGAAGGAGCTTCTTTAAATCCTTTTCGTGTTGTGAACCGAACAGAGCGGTCATAAGATTCATACCGAATAGTCTCCCTTGAGTATGTTTGGAATAAAAGATACCAGGAAGTAGGAAAAATGTACACCGGGGACAGCTTCGAGGCTCTCCGGCGCCGGGGAGGGCGCGATTGACAGCTGTCCGAGGGAGCGTTAATATCACCCAATGCATCGCTCGAATCGACAACTAGGGGCCCCGGCGTTCTTGTACGCTGCGGTTATTATTCTGTTTTTCACCGGTATTATCTCCTGCGATAGGGGGGGGATCGAATCACTGAAGCGGGAATCCCTGTTTTCCATACCCATCGGGAGGGCCGAAGACGAGCTCACCTTCTTCCAGCAGGGGAGCTGGTCCTTCGAACAGGATATCGCCATCCGGATGCAGGACGGGATCGTCTACCTCGCCGTCCCCGACGGGTTCAAGGTGATGAAATTCAACTCCTACGGCGATATTCTCGAGTTATTTTTTGATCGGGACAAGAATCCCCCGCCTTATCTCCTCTCCGGAAGGAATGAAGAGGGGACCGTTTCCAATCGGGTCGCGTATCATTACCCTTTCAATTTGATAGGTGATATAGCGGTGGCCGATAATTTCGATCTCCTCGTCCAGGACGAGGTTACCAAGGAAAGGCGCGAATTCGATAACGATCTGGGAGTTATGCTCGATCAGGTCGTATTACGATTCGACCGGAACGGCAACTTCATAGACTACCTTGGTCAGGAGGGCTCCGGAGGAACCCCCTTTCCCTACATTGAACGGATCCAGACAAACCACAATTTGGACACCATCGTATTCTGCAGGACCCCGAGATCGTGGATCGTGTACTGGTTTTCTCATGACGGATACCTCAAATACACCATCACCTTCAATCTCGACCGGCTTCCCCTTCTCGAGGACGCTAATGTCCCTTCTCTAGAGACAATCTACGCCGACACCACCGATCCCCTGTTGTACCTCAAGCTCGACTTTTACAAGAACCGATTAGGCGAAGCCACCCAGGCGAGGACCGGTATAGAATATTTCCAGTCCATGATCTACGCTTTCGATGTAGAAAAGGAGGAGTACACCAGGACTATCGAGATACCCAAGCATTACCGCTCCGGAGATTCCCTCGATTTTGTCAGCCTTCAGAGGGAACAGATCCTCTACGAGTTCACCGGTACCGCCGACGGTGGGACCCTACTCCTGATGAGCCCTATCGAGGGGAGTTACTACGAGCTTCTACTCCTTAATCGTGACGGGAGGGTAATCAAGAGAGCCAAGATACTCCTGAGCGATCAGGAGCTCATCTATCGTGACTTCTTCGTTACCGAAGAGGGCATTCTCTCAGG
Source organism: Spirochaetia bacterium (assembly GCA_046542935.1). Classification (GTDB taxonomy): domain Bacteria; phylum Spirochaetota; class Spirochaetia; order SPDA01; family CAZSGZ01; genus JBKHAJ01. The sequence continues at coordinate 8,420 of JBKHAJ010000067.1, forward strand.
CGTTCTGTGCACCGAGTTCGCCGGCGAAGTGGTGTGGTGGAGAAGCGACCGGTATATCGATGTGGAGAGGGATGAATAAGGAAAACCGGGATACAAAGGAATCGTATTCTCCCGGAGACTCGCATTTCCACTACAACCGGGAGGAACGGTTCCGGTATCTGAGCCCGGAAATCACTAATCGGAAAAAGAAGAAGGGGATCTTTAAGGGAAACCGGGGGCTGATCATTCTCCTCATAGACGTTCTCTTGATTCTTCTCCTTTACTTTATCTTGAACCCCCTTCTTCAGGGGCGCGCCTCGAGCTCCGATTTCATGGGATACGAAGTACGACTCAGGGCTTTTTTCTATGAGGATGAGGTATTCATAAGCCTGAGATTTACAGTCGAGGATCCGGCCGAGGCGGCCGGGAGAGCGGAAGGCGGACCGGCGGGTACTCTGGCTCGGGTGCTCTTTTCTCTCGAAGAGAGCGAAACAGTGGTGGAGGAAACCGATATACTTCCGGTCGGGGAAGGGGATGAACGGGTCGTGAGAACCCGGATGATACCGACGGGGAAACCGGGGTCCGCCCGAGCCGAAGTAAGCATCGGTGAGCAAACCATCGTCCTCGAAACCGATATTCGTCCCGAACAGGAATAATTTATTGACTGCCTCACCGTATTTATTTATTCTTTAATGGGGAGAGAAAAAATGGTTCAATTTTATTTTTTATCGATAGTCTTCAACATTTTTGCGGGACTCATCCTCGCATCGGAGCTTATCCAGGAGCGTTTCGAGGGATATAGAGCTATCGCCGAAACCCTCCAGGGAAAGAGCTTGAGACTCATAACCGGTATTGCCGTCGGGGTCTTCGGTTTATTCAAGATCCTGAGCGCCTTCGAGGGGGATGTGCCGATAGTCGGCGATCTCGTTCCGGCCGCGGCGGGAATCGTTATGGGAATAACCCTCCTTATCGACCGCTTCAAGGAGCGGGGTACGGTCAGCTCTCAGACGGTAGAGACCTTGGACAGGGTTTTTGTCCGACGAAAATCAATAATAGGGATTATAGGAATCGTCGTCGGCGTCGTTCATTTCTTTATCCCCTCGGTCCTCTTTCTGTAGATTCGATCCCTTAAGCGGCGCTTAGATGCGACATTCCGCGGCCGGTATCGCCTGTATGGACGGACGGTACTTCATCGCCAAGAAGGGCCCCGGAAGCGTTATCAGCGGACTTTGGGAATTCCCGGGCGGAAAGGTCAGGGACGGCGAATCGCCTCGGGAAGCACTCGTTCGCGAATACCGGGAGGAGTTCTCGGTGGATATCACCGTCGGAGAGAAGATCCACACCTCCCGCTTTTCCAACGGCGACACGGAATACACTCTCGACGCCTTTCGCATCACCATCCATGAAGATCCGGTTCTCACCGAACACACCGAATACCGGTGGGTGCCCGCGGAATCCCTCGAAAATTACTCCTTCCCCGAAAGCGATAAGGGTATCCTAGCGTGTCTCGTGCAACAGAGTCTTAGATGACCGTGCCGTCGGGGATGACGGCGTGCTTGTGGATGATTATTATCCCGTCCCTGACGTAGTAGCTTCCATGGTCCCCGTCTTCACGCTCGATGTCGTCGAGGCCGATGCGGCATCCTTCCCCTATACGGGCGTTCTTGTCGATAATTGCCCGCTTGATGCTCGATCCCTTACCGATTCCGAGATTGGGGACGTGCCTGTTTCGATTCTCTTCGATGGTTTCCGGTGTTTCGTAATAGTCATGACCCATGCAGATGACTCCGTCCAGCTCGGCCCCCGATTCGATAATCGAGCGGATCCCGATGATCGAGTTCTTGATAGATGCGTTGGTTATGATACTCCCCTCCGAGGCCAATGACTGGGAGAGGGTGCAGAAGTTGATCTTCGAAGCCGGGAGGTGCCTCTTGTGGGTGTAAATGGGATTCTTTTCGTCGTAGAAGTTGAACGCCGGATTCACCGAGGTAAGGTCGATGTTGGTCTCGTAGAAGGATTTGATAGTACCGATATCCTCCCAGAAACCGGTGTAGATGTAGGCGTTCACATGCCGATTAGATATGGCCATGGGAATAATCTCCTTCCCGAAATCGGCATAGTCGTTGTCCAGAACTTCTTCCATAGCACGGGCATTGAAGATATAGATTCCCATAGAGGCGAGGTATTCCTTGCCTTGGGCCTTCATGCCCTCGTCCGGGTGGAGTTCCCCGGGAATCTTCATATCGGTTATATCCTTACTCGGACCGGGTTTTTCCAGGAATTCGGTTATCCGGGACTGTTTGTCGGCCCTGAGAATTCCCAGCTCGTCGGCGCTCGCCCGATCGACTACAGTCGCCGCGACGGTTATCTCCGCTTTGCTCTCCACGTGCTCCCGAAACATCGAGGCCAGGTCCATCCGGTAGAGCTGGTCTCCCGAGAGAATCATAAAGTAGTCGGGTTCCTGAGTCCTGAAATGGAGAAAGTTTTTTCTGACCGCGTCGGCGGTCCCCTGGTACCAGCTGGAGTTGGTAAAGGTCTGTTCGGCGGCCAGAATTTCCACGAACCCTTCGCTGAAGCTGTCGAAGATGTAGGTCGTCGCCAGATGCAGGTGGAGAGAGGTGGAATTGAACTGAGTCAGGATATAGATCCGCCGGAAATTCGCGTTGATACAGTTGGAAATCGGAATATCCACCAGTCGGTACTTGCCCCCGAAGGGGACCGCCGGTTTCGCCCGCTCTTTAGTAAGTGGATACAAACGGGTTCCCTTTCCGCCGCCGAGAACGATGGACAATACTTTTTGATTCACAGGGATTTGCTCTCCTCTAACCTTAATTTAAGAAAACGGGTATCCTCGGTCAAGGAAAAGAGTGCGTGCCGACGGGTTCTGTACTTAACCGGTGTTTCGTGGTAACGTGCTCGGTGATGGGAAATCTCGAGACGATCATCGAATCTATTCGTTCCGATTCGGGTTTTATGAAGCACGTGGCCCACTGGGAACACCTGCCGGCGCGGGAGGGGCGATACGTTAACTTCCCCGAGGACTTAGATCCCCTTCTCGTCGAGGCACTCGAGAACAGGGGACTCGGATCGCTGTACACCCATCAGGAAGAGGCCTACAGGTCCGCCCGGGCGGGGAACCATACCGTTATCGTAACCCCCACCGCTTCGGGAAAGACCCTCTGCTACAACCTCCCGGTGCTTCAGACCCTCCTCGAAAAGCGGGATTCAAGGGCGTTGTACCTCTTTCCCACCAAGGCGCTTTCACAGGACCAGCAGTCGGAGCTGGGCGGGATAATCGAGAAGGGAAATCTTCCCCTTCCCGTCAATACCTATGACGGGGACACCCCCAACTCGGTCCGAATCGCCGCTCGGAACTCCGGGCGCATCGTTATTTCCAATCCCGACATGCTCCACGCGGGGATCCTCCCCAATCATCCCAAATGGATCCGCTTCCTCTCGGCCCTCGAGTACGTGGTCATCGACGAAATTCACACCTACCGGGGGGTCTTCGGCTCGCACATGACTAATCTCCTGCGGCGCCTGCGCCGAATAACCGGGTTTTACGGAAGCAGCCCGGTTTTCATCTGCTGTTCGGCGACGATAGGAAATCCCAAAGACCTTGCGGAAAAACTCCTGGAAAAGCCGGTCACCGTGGTGGACCGCAGCGGGGCCCCCGCGGGGGAGCGGCACATCGTCCTCTACAATCCCCCCTTGGTCGACCGGGTGCAGGGAATCCGGCGGGGAGTGGTCCTGGAATCGCGGAACCTCGGGACGAGCTTCCTGAAACGGAAGATCAAGACCATCATCTTCGCCCGTTCGAGGGTACGGGTTGAGCTTATCGCCTCGTACATCAACAAGCTCCTGTACAACCATTTTACCGAGGGGAACCGGGTCCGGGTGGAGTCCTACCGGGGCGGGTATCTCCCCAACGAGCGTCGCGCCATCGAGCGGGGACTCAGGGACGGATCGATCCACGGTGTGGTGTCGACCAATGCCTTAGAGCTCGGGATCGATATCGGGGGACTCGACGTGAGCATCCTAGCGGGGATTCCCGCCTCCATCGCATCGTCCTGGCAGCAGCTCGGCCGGGCGGGGCGGCGGAATACCGCGAGCCTCTCTATCCTTATCGCCTCCGCCTCCCCGACGGACCAATATATGATCCGTCACCCGGAGTACTTCTTTACCTCTTCCCCCGAGGCGGCATGGATCGATCCTTACAACCCGTACATCCTCATCGATCATCTCAAGTGCGCCCTCTTCGAGCTTCCGGTCAAAGAGGGGGAGGACTTCGGAGGTCCCGTGGACGAGCCGATGCGCTACCTCGAGGAAAACGGGGTCGCCCGCTACACCGGGGGGAGTTGGTATTGGAGCGACCGCTCCTATCCGGCGGAGCAGATATCACTGCGCACCGCCACCGCTGAGAATGTGATCATCATAAATACGACAGGGGGAAAGAATAACGTTATAGGCGAGATGGACCTCCCCTCGGCTAAGGAGCTCCTCTTCGAGGGGGCGGTGTACATCCACCGGGGAGACCAGTATATGGTCATCGAGCTCGATTTGGAGGAGAACCGGTGCTATGTCCGGGAATCGACGAATAATTACTACACCGATTCCATCGTCAAGACCGATATAAAGGTGCTCGAGGAGGACCGGCGGGACCGGCCGGGGGGTCTCGAAACGGTTATAGGAGATGTCCTCGTACGCAGGCAGGTGGCGAAGTTCAAGAAGCTCAAGTACGGGACCCACGAGAACATCGGCTACGGGGAGATTTTCATTCCCGAGGACGAGATGCATACCCGTTCGGTGGTAATCCTCTTTCCCGGCGGAACTCCCGCGGGAAGGTACCTATCCGATTTGATTGAGGAGGAACGGGAGACTGTGCTCTCACGGACCGGGACAATACTCCGGAACGTGGCCCCCTTCTTTCTTCTGTGCGAGTCCTTCGACTTAGGGGTCGCGGAGAGGGTGAGGGATCCGCACTTCCAAACGTCCGCTCTGTATATCTACGATAAGTATCCCGGGGGGATAGGACTGTCCGAAGGATTCGGGGCGAAACTCGATTCGATCCGCACCGCCGCCGGCGAGGTAATAGCCGGGTGTCCCTGTCTCAGAGGCTGCCCCGCATGTATCGGCCCCGAGGAGGCGGTGAGCGACCGGTACTCCCCGGATGAAGATTTCAACCCCAAGGAGGGGGTAGTCTCATTTCTCGAGGCCTGGGAGAGGGGAAATTGGCCGACCGAAACAGGCTGAGCGACAGACTCAAACGTATCCGCGCCACCGAAAGCACCGCGCCGCGCCCCGGAGCGATGCCGCACTCGGGAGCGATGCCGAACTCGGAAGGTGCCCCTCGGCCCGCGGGATTGCCGGAAGAATGGCATTTGATAGGTCCTTTTGTTTACCGGCGGGAGATTTTAGCCGCTCCGGACTACCCCGGAAAGCCCCCGGGGGCGGAATCGCTCCTGTGCACGGGACTGACCGGGACATCCCTCGTCTTCTTCGACACCGAAACAACCGGACTCTCAGGAGGGGCGGGAACACACATTTTTCTCTTCGGAACCGCCCGGGTCGAAGGGGACGAACTCAAGCTTGTTCAGATCCTGTTGACCGACTTTCCCGGCGAAGCGGAGTTTCTCCGAGCAGTACGGGAAGAGCTCCATGCCGGGGCTGTGCTGGTCTCCTACAACGGAAAGGGTTTCGATTCGCATCTTCTGAACACCCGGTGCATTATGAACGGAATCCGGCCCGAGCATTACGAGCAGGTCGATCTCCTCTATGTCGTCAGGAGATTCTGGGGCAAGATACTCCCCGCCTGTAATCTCTCCACCGTGGAGGAGCGATTACTCGGGGTAGAGCGGGACGAGGACATCCCCGGATACGCCGTGCCGGCCCGATATTTCGAATTCCTGAAGGCTCCCGACTATCGCCTTCTCTCTCCGGTTATCGAGCACAACGCTCAGGATGTGATAAGCCTCGCTCTATTGTACA
>JBKHAJ010000068.1:0-14372 GCA_046542935.1 Spirochaetia bacterium
TCCCACAGGTTGAAGGCCCTTGTAAGCGACGAAGTGGTCCGCTATTTCGTCCACCTCCCGGCGGATAGTCTCTTCGGTGTATCCCTTCTCTCCGATCAGTATCTTTCTTTGGAGAAAGAAAACGTCCTCGATAACCTGCTGGGTGTCGGCCTTCACGAAACGGATACGCCGGGTTACCTCTTCGCTCAAGGGGATAAAGATTTCGAAGTTGGTCCCCCTCCCGATATCGCTCCGGATCTGGATTCGGCCTCCCATCTTTTGGACGAGTTGATGGGATACGCTCAAGCCGAGCCCGGTACCCTTCCCCGGGGGTTTGGTAGTGTAGAAGGGGGTAAAGACGCTGTCCACATCCTTCGCGGGTATACCGTACCCGGTGTCCCGAATGGACACACAGGCATTGCCGTCTACCCTCTCGCACGAAAGGATAAGTTCTCCGGAGCCTTTCATCGCCTGAATGCCGTTGATGATGATGTTCAAGAAAACCTGCTGCAGCTCATTGGGATTCGCTTCGAAATAGGGGAGCTCTTCGTATCGTTTCCGCACGGTAATGTTGTCGAAATCCATTCCCCGCTTAGCCATGGTCAGGGAATTTTCGAGGATATCGATAATATCCACCGTTTCGTGCCCTCGTCCGTCCTGTCTCGAGTATTTGTTCAGGTCCTGGATTATTTCGGCGGCGGATTCGGAGTAACGGATAATGTCCTGGGTAAACTCGTGCAGCTTTGAATCGGGACTCATCTCGTCGAGCATGATCTCCGCCGTGCCGATGATCCCGCTCAAGGGGTTATTGATCTCATGCGCGATTCCCGAGGCGAGTGTCCCGATGCCCGCGAGCTTCTCCGATTGGACCAGCTCCTGCTGGAGCCGCTTCTGCTGGGTTATGTCCTGGAAAAACTCGAGAACCAGTTTATCGCTGTCCGCGGGCATCTGAATGGGATAGAACTGGCTCGAGAAGACGACTTGTGTCCGCGGCTCCACAACTTCGGTGGAGAAGGGGAGCATGGTGTGCAGACAATCCGGGGCCATACAGTGCTCGCAGGGCTTGTCCCGCTTGAAGAATACCCGGTAGCATTTTTGTCCGATTAAATAGTCTAGGGATTTGCCGAAGTACTTGGTTGCCGCGAAATTGACCGTGACGATGTTATAGTTGATGTCATGAATTGATATGGGGTTGGTTATCCCGTCGAAAAAGGCCTCGAGCTTGTTTCGGCTGATAATCAGCTCCTTGTTGAGGGCCTGCAGCCGCTTCTGCTGTTTCTTGAGCCGCTCGAAGGATATGGCGTTCTCCAGGGAGACCGAACACTGTCCGGCCAAGATTTCGAGGGTCTCGATATCGTAGGTGTTGTAGTACTCCTTGTTGGTACACTTTCCGAGAACTATACATCCGTTTATCCTCTCCTTGAATTGAAGGGGGAGGATCAGGGTCGGATGGAGTTCCAGGGCGATATCGGGAAGGCGGATCTTGAGCTCGGAATTACCGTTTTGTCTCAAGAGCACATCTCTGCTTCTGAGAATCTTCTGAACAATCTCGGAATCTCTCGGTAATATGAAACTATTGAAGGTATTTTCGGAAAGGCCGAGACCCTTTTCCGCGAGCAGCCGGTAGTTACGGGTCGCGTAATCGAGACCGACGATAAATGCCCACTCGAGGTTGTAGGTTTCCACGATTTTGTTCACCGTCATATCGCCTAAGGCGGAGAGGTCGGTGATAGAGACGATGCTGGAGCTGAAGTTCCTCAAGTTGTTCAAATAGGCGAGCCTGCGCCCTAAGTAGATTCGCTCTATAACATTCAAAGTGCCCTTGCGCAGGGGCTGGAAGATAATCGACGCCGCGACCCCGAGCATCAACGACATCAGGAAGATGTACCCGAAATCCATCTGCCGGATAATAGGGGAAGAGGCGAAAAGGATACCGTAGAAGACGAACGAGCTCAAGACGATCAGAATGAGGTAGAGAATCACCCTGAGAACAAATACCGAATAGTTAAGGAGCTTGTACTTGTAGATAGAGAAAAATATCAAAACCGCATTCAGGGTCGCCGCGAAGAGGTCCACCGGATAGCGGCCGACAGGGTGATACAAGTTCCCGAGTACTCCGGCAAGCATTATAATAGCTCCGAAGAAGGGGGGCTTGAGTTTTTTGCGGAGGAGAGGATTATCGGTTTTTCTTAAACCTCTCAGGAGCACATAGATACCGAGGATCAGATACATATAGCTCAAGGAGTATGCCACCGGTGCCCCAGGGCCGAGTCTGTAGTAGAATTGCCCCTCTTCGAACCCCGTGGCGCTTACGATGAGGCCCGAGAAATTGAGGCCCAAGAGGAAGAGGTATATCCCGTATCCCGCGTAGATCAAGCCGTAGTAGCGCTGTTTTTTAAGACCTGAGAGCTCGAGCATGGAGTGATAAATGGTTATAGGCCCCCCGAGCATCCCCGCCACCATGAAGCGGTTCCAGAAGAGGGGAGTCAAGACTCCGGTATTGGCGTGCATCATAAACGACCCGAAACTCCATACCGCCATTGCCAGCATATAGAGCCGAAAAGACCAGGGGGGACGGGAGGTGCTCTGGTAATAGAAGGCAAAAATCGTAAAAATTATGTAGAGAATGAACGAGACTGCTGGTATAATCGAGGAGAGGTCGATAATCACCTGCGATTCCTAATCTTGTGGGTCGATTTATGCGTAATTATAAACATTAATAACTATGTGGTGCACACTAACAGCCGTCTTAAGCTTCTTTTTTCTCTTTCTCTACGATATTTTTCAGGTACGCGGCGGCCGTGTACACATCCTTCTCTTTTCCATCATCGGCTACGGGGGACTTTTTCTTGCTCATTTTTTTCTCGGCCTCCTGTACTTCCCCACAGTTAGTTTCGATATTACTTCGATTGCGGCGATGATCCTCGGAGGTATATTTCTTCTCCTTCTTTTCTACAGTCTTTTTGTAGAGATTCCCCTTCAAGGGACTTACGGGTGCGGTTCCGGGAGACGTGCCTGCACCTCCGGTACCTACGGTATTATCCGGCACCCGGGATTCCTCTGGTTCGGTCTGTTTCAAGTCTGCCTCATGATCCTCTTTCGCCGTGCCGAGGTTTATCTCTTTTCTCTTGCCGCCGTACTCCTCGACTTTTTCCTAATCTTCGTGGAAGATGTGTGGATATTTCCCCGCCTCTTCGATAATTACGCGGAGTACAAGAAGAAGGTTCCCTTTCTGATTCCCGGAGTGTTCGGGGGCCGGAATGAATGAACGAATTCTCGTCGTAGACGACGATCCGGCCATGCAGAAGGTGCTGCCCCTGACCCTGGAAAAGGCGGGGTTCATTCCGGAGGTGGCCCGGGAGGGGTTTGCCGCTCTGGAAATCATCGAAGAGAAGGGGAATTCCTTGGGGTGCGTCCTTTTGGATGTCCGGATGCCGGGTTTGGACGGTCTCGAAGTCTTAAGCCGGCTCAAACGCCAGATCACCACCGTTCCGGTGGTGATGCTTACCGCCTTGAACGATATCGATACCGCGGTGGAGACTATGCGTCTCGGGGCCTACGACTACATCGTCAAACCTGTCCGTAAGGACGCTCTTGTGGAGACGGTCAGGAAGGCCCTGCAGTACAGGCATGTATTGATAGAAAACCGGAAGCTCGCCTTGGAGAACGAAGAATATCAGCGCAGCTTGGAGATCAAGGTCGATGAGCGGACCCGGGAGCTCACCGAGGCCTACGGAAAGCTCAAGAAGACCAATATTCAGACAGTCAAGGTTTTGGCCGAAACCATCGAAGCCAAGGACCCCTACACCCGTGGACACTGCACCCGGGTCCGTTCCCTCTCCTTGGAGACCGCAAGGGCCCTAGGGTTAGGAAAAGGGCAGATGGAGACCCTTGAGTACGCCGCCCTGCTCCACGATATCGGGAAGATCGGCATCTCCGAGGCCCTTCTCTTCAAACAAGGCCCTCTCACAGCGGAGGAGCGGGCCACCTTCCGGCTCCACCCGGTAATCGGTGAGAATATCTTAAAGGAGGTGGAATTCTTCCGTGATATCCTGCCGGTGGTTCGGCACCATCACGAATGGTTCGACGGGAAGGGATATCCCGACGGGAGCCGCGGAAAGGATGTGGAAATACTGGCACGGATCATCTCGATCGCCGACGCCTTCGATTCGATGACGTCGAACCGTCCCTATAGGAAGGCCTTAAAGCTCGAATCGGCATTGAAAGAGCTCAACAGGGGGGCGGGAACTCAGTTCGATCCGGATATCGTGGAGATCTTTATGAAGGAACAGATCTTTTCCCTAATCAGTATCGTAAGTGTTTGACGTTCTCCTCGTGCTCTAAGAGGTGCTCCATAACTCCTATCCCGATTTCGATATGCTCGTCCATGAAATAATCGGTTACCTTCCGGTCGCTGTCACGGGTCTTGATCCCCTCCGGCTCCATGGGAGAATCGGAAATCAAGAGCAGTGCTCCCCGGGGGATGCTGTTGGCGTGGCCCACCATGAAGAGGGTTGCCGTTTCCATATCGATTCCATAGGCCCGGATGCGGCGCAGGTACTGCTTGAAGTTCTCGTCCCATTCCCACACCCTGCGGTTGGTGGTGTACACCACGCCGGTCCAGTATTCCCGTTTCCGGTTTACCAGCTCGTGTCCCACGTAATCGTGGAGGCGGAAGGAGGGGAGGGCGGGAACCTCTATGGGATAGTAGTCGAGGCCGGTTCCCTCGCCCCGGATAGCCGCGATGGGAAGGAGAAAATCCCCTACCTTGTACTGCTTGCGGAGGCTTCCGCACTTCCCTAAGAAGAGGACCCCGTTCGGCTTAACGGCGGCGAGGAGGTCCATGATGGTAGCGGCGTTAGCCGAGCCTATGCCGAAGTTGATCATGGTAATTCCTTTCGTACTGGTCGCCGCCTGCATGGGGCCTCCGAGACCTTGTATAGGAACGGCGAACCTGCCGGCGAAGTACTCGAGATAGCGGGAAAAGTTGGTAAGGAGGACCAGATCTCCGAATTCGTGTAAGTCCATTCCGGTGTAGCGGGGGAGCCAATCCCTGATAATATCTTCTTTACTGATGTTTCCCATGCCTTAGACTATACCTGTATTCCGTATGTTAGGGCAACTCGGTCGGAAGTTTCTTCTCAGCGGGCGGCCGCGACCCCAAGATGGTTTCCCACGACCCGCTCCATCCCCAGCCGGCCGTATCCGAGGGGGTAGTTTATGATTTGCGCTTTTCCTTCTCCGTCGGCTATGACCATAGTGGAAGATCCCCCGCCGTCGAGGTTGATCCCGTCCCGGGCTCCAAAATAGGCGAGCCACTCCGCGAGCTCGGTCTCAGTGGCTCCGATGCTTGAGACCGGGTTTCTGCCGTCGATGACAACCATATAGAGAATGCGCCCCGACCGGGAGACCCCTACCCCCGTCCGGGGGTGTCGTACCGGCGCCGCCTTTTTGGCCCCCGCCGCAGCCGCGGGACCGACCGGGCCCCCGTCCTCGAGAATCCGATGGAACCCTCCGAGGGCGAGGTCGATATCGGACGGGAATTCCGTCTGAGAGATAATTGCAAAATCCCCCGATGAGTACCGGACCAGGCAGTCGTAGGATGCCTCGGGCGGGGAAACCGCTGCGCCCCGGAAGACGCTTATCCCTACTATATCCGTGGGCTTCCCTTCATTCAGCCGAACCGGATCGAAAGGAGAGCCGTTGACCGCGGCGGTCAGGTCGAACCGTTCCAGGAAGGTCGAGGTGCGCCGCCCCGGATACTCCGCCGCCGCGGTGGCTCTTTCCGGAGGGGTGACTATAATCTCGACTCCCGGAGTCCTGGTGTCCACGCGAAGGCAGTAGACCCGAAGCGGAGGCCCTTCGGAAAAAAATTCCGCGAGATCGATACCCCGGGCAACAGGCTGCCAGGAGATACTATCAGGCTCGCCGAACCCGAGAGTGCCGCCGGGAGCGGCGCTCCCCGAGGGAAAGGAGGCGCACCCCGCCGCGACAGCAAAAAGCGCGGTGATGACCGCAAGGAATAGAGAGTGCCCCCGATCGTGGGGATAAAAATTCTCCAATTGGCCGTGATAGCTTGAATTATTGAGCCTACACCGTTTCAATAAAGTCATATTCAGCTAATACCCTGAGCGCATGTGTTTTAGACCAATTCCATCCCCACGATCGGGGGCACTCTCTAAGGAATACTGTACGGAAATTGGTTTCCCCTTGCAAGCCGCGGCCGGGTCCTTTCCTCGCCGCGAAACCATAAGAGAGGTATATTTAACCGGGAGGCACTATGGATCTAGGAATCAAAGACAGAATCGCCCTTGTCGCGGCCTCGTCGAAGGGGCTCGGACGGGCTTCCGCGGAGGCTCTTGCCGCGGAGGGGGCAAATATTGTCATCTGTGCCCGGGGAGAGGAGGAGCTCCTCGCCGCCCGGGACGAGATAGCGGAGAAGACAGGGGCCGAGGTCGAGGCGAAAGTCGCCGACGTGACCGCTCCCGCCGATATAAGAGATCTTGTCGACTTTACCGTCCGGCGCTTCGGGGGACTCCATATCCTGATAACCAACGCCGGAGGCCCCCCTCCGGGGAGCTTCGAAGGTTTTTCCGACGAGGACTGGTTCGACGCCTGGAATCTGAACGCTATGAGCGCCGTACGCCTGAGCAGGGAATCGCTGCCCCACATGAGGAAGAGGGGATGGGGGCGGATAATCGCCGTCACCAGTGTCGCAGTCAAGGAGCCGGTGGACTCCTTGATTCTTTCGAACAGCGTCAGGGCGTCGATCCACGGCCTTATAAAGACACTTTCCCGGAGGACGGCTGCGGACGGTATTACCTGCAACATCGTCATGCCCGGTTACACCCATACCGACCGGATAGAAAACCTGGCGCGGAAGCGGGTCGAGGACGAAGGTTTGTCCCGGGAAGATATTTTCGAGGAGATGGCGGCGAAGATACCGGCGGGAAGAATCGGGCGGCCCGAGGAGTTCGGCGCGGTGGTAGCCTTTCTCGCCTCCGAACGGGCCTCGTTCATAAACGGGGCGGCGGTTCCGGTGGACGGCGGGGGAATCCGGGCGGCCTTTTAGGATTTCTTATGCTTTCCGGGTATGGAGAACCGGGAGGGGTCGAATCCCTCGCCCCCGAGCCACAGGTCTATCCGGGTGCCGCTGTCGGTTGCGCACACATCGGCGTGTTTCACCTGCCAGCCTATCAGGTTGAGCCGCGCCTCTCCTAGGAGGTCCTGTCCCGCCATCGATCCGTAGTATCCGGCGAGCTCCGGGCGCCCCCTGGAGTTTAAACTGTTACGGATCTCCTCGAGCTCCTTCTCACTGCGAAAGTTGTCGTCTAGGAAGGCCAAATGGATCCCTTCCTCCTCCTGATGGAGTGAGACGACCATCCGGTTGGGACCGGAGTCGAGTATAAAGTTGGATATCTCCCCGATCAGATGGAGCAGGTATTCCTTCTTCTTCATTATTACTTTTCCCTCCCGCCGGAACGTCTCCCCCTATTGGACTGGTACCACTCGATGACGGTAATCAGGAGAGCGGCTGTGAGTCCGCCGGCGAATCCGTTGTTATAGAGATTTATGCCGCCGTGCCAAGCGGCGGTCCGTTCGACGATGACGAGATGGATGAACCCGGCGGCGACACCGGCCGGTATACCGAATTCTCCCGAAAGAGGTGCTAGGGTAGTTGCGAAGAGGGCGGCTAAGATCGGACCGGGAGCCGCGAAGTCCTTGCCGAAGACTAAACAGCTCAGGGCCACACCGGCCATTACCGGGATGGCATTCTTCGGGTGTTTTCCGAAAGCGGCGAATCCTACAATGGTGAGGATGCCGCCTAAGACCGGCCCGTTGAAGTCGCCGCTTACGAGCATTACGTATCCCCAGGCCGCCGTCCCCAAGATCCCCATATTGAGGAGCCCGCCACCGGGAGAGGCGGCGTCGAAAAAATCGGTGGGAAGGCGCCCGTCCATCGCGAGGATATTTTTAAAGTCGGCAAAGATCCTTCTCCGCCCCAAGAGAAGACCCGAGATTACGAAGAACGCGGAGAGGACGGGAATGAGGAGAACCAGGAAGAGAAGTCTTTCGGAGGACCATACCCCGCCGAGGCCCAAGTCCCGTCCGGAGGCTGCGAAAAAGGACGCCGCGAAAAGGGCCAGAAACCCCGCGGTGAATCCGACGTTGTAGAGGTTGTATCCCTTGTGAAGCCCTAAAAGGGCGATTGCTGCCGAGGGAAGGAGAATTCCCGCGACGATTCCCGCTCCCCCTCCGACTATGTATGCGGGGGGACCGGCGAGCCCCGCCTCGGCGATGATGAATGTCACCACCGGACCGATGGCGGTTCCGAAGAGGGCAATAAGAATATACTCGCTGAAACTCTTCCGAACGATTTTTGCGGCCAAAAAGACCCCGAGAATGACGGGGAGAATATTCAACGGTGTTTTACCGAACAGTCCGAACCCCATCATGGTAAAGAAGGCGGCCACGGTAGGCCCGGAGAGGCGGACATGGGTAAGACGGATAAGAATCAGCCCGATGGAGGCCACCACGGAGGCGTTGAATACCGCGGCTCCCGCCCCCGCGGCCTCGACATAGTCGTTCAAGAGGCGCGCCGGATGGAGCTGCAGAGCAAGGAATCCCTCCAGCACAGGTATGAATCCTTGGAAAATAATCCCCGCCGCTGCCAGGCCTACCGCAATACAACCGAACATGAGGTAGAGGGGACGTTCGCCTTCGTAAACCATATCTAATCCTCGCTTCGGCACAATCGCTTGAGCTTTAGGAAGTCGTACTCCTTACCTAAGGCGATCAATCTGTCGTTCGCCATTATGATGTCGTCGGCGGTGGGATTATACACGAAATCGCTGTTCTCACGGTAGATACCGATGACGAGCATGTTGAGATCTTCCCGGTTGATGAACTCCGAAATCTTTCGGTCCACCAGAGGAGAATCCGGTCCGATTTCGAGCTCCTCGATCTTCAGATCCATGGAAGTGCCCCTGACGACGAGATCGATAAAGTCCATGACCCCGGGACGCAGAAGCAGATGGACAAGGCGGTTTCCCGCGATCTCCACCGGCTTGACGACTCGATCGGCCCCGGCCCGTTTGAGTTTTTTTTCGGATTCCGGGTCGAGGGCCCGGGAAACCATAAAACAGTCGGACCTGATACCCCGGGCGGTAAGTACGGTGAAGACGTTCTCCGCGTCGGAGGGAAGGACGCAGACCAGACCCCGGGCCCGTTCGAGCCCCGCGCTCTTGAGTACTTCGTCCTTCGTGGCATCTCCTTGTATGTGGAGAATATTTCGGTCGGCGAGTTCGTCGGCGATTTCCTGGTCCTGCTCGAGGATGACCGTATCGATCCCTCCCGTGGAGAGGCCCTCGTGAATGATCCGACCCATCCGTCCGAATCCCGCGATGATGAAGTGGTTAGATAAATTTTCAATATCCTTTTTCATCTTTCTCCTCTGGGTCAGGTAGAATCGAATGATAGTCTGGATTACTCTCCCTGCGATGTAGGCGAGAGACACCACACCCGCCGATATAATGAATACGGTAAAGCCCCGGCCGAAGTCGGAGAGATGTCCGATTTCCCTGTACCCGGTAGTAGTAATGGAGATCATGGTCATGTAGAAGGAATCGAAGAGGGGCATCCCCTCGATAAGCATGTATCCGGCGGTACCGATTATTATAACTCCGACTAGGACCAATACGGCGATCCGTACCTGGGTTACGTTCCGTTGGTTTGTCGTTCGTCGGTATCGAGGTTTTCTCACTCCACTCAATAATCTAACGGATACACGTGAAAGCGAAAAGAACTTTTAAGTATATTTAGCACAGGAAAAACACCTTCTCGAGGCCATTGAAGGGGTCTTGGAATGAATTGCCTGTTCAGGCGAGCCACTCCTTCCAGGTATCAGGAGCGAGTCCCACGGTGACCTTTCCCTTGTATCGGACAATGGGGGTGCGGATCAGGGAGGGGTCCTCCCGCATCTCCTCGAGCTCATCGTACTCCATATACTCCATCTTTCGCCGCTCGAAGGTCTTAGAATCGGTATCGAAGAGTTCTTCGGGCCTATAGTGATCGATGATGTTCTTCCATTCTCCCTCGGACAGCTGTTTTTCCTCGAGGCTGCGGGACTGTATGGGGACTCCCCGTTCTTTGAAAAACCGCTCGGCCTTAGCGGTCTCTTTGCATTTCTTCTTGCCGAGAATTTGTACCATACAGGGATGCTACCGCACAGCGGACCGTCTCTTCAAGACTTAGTGAAAATCGAGGGGCGAACCGCCGGATGAGCTTATCTGTGGGATAGTGCGCCCCGTAATATGAATGGGTAGCTATGAGAAGGAACCCCTTTTTCCTGAGGCGGAGATACATGGATGCGAGGGGCTTTCGGGTGACGGCTCCGGACCCGTCGAGCTCTCGGCGGTAGAGCCCGGCGATTTCGTTCCAGGGCAGGTGATAATCGGCGCAGTTGTAGACATCGTCGGTGGGGCCCACGGCGAGGACACGCTCTATTATCGGACCGATATTGCCCGCGCACATGGTCGACACGAGATTCGTTCCGGTACCGCACCGGAAGAGGCGGTTCTCCCGGACCGCCTCCGCCACCGTCCGGGAGAACATCGCGTCCTTAGCTCCTAAGACCGCCGGCATCCGGAGGATGGTGAAGGGGATGCCCGATGATCGGACGAAACGCTCCGCCCGAATCTTCGCCGCGGAATAGGGGACGAAGGGGATACCCCGTTTGACCGGGGTCTCTTCGGTCCGGTCCTGTCCCATGACCCGTGTCCCGTATACGGAGGTAGAGCTCATCTGAATGAAGTGGCCGGCACCGGCGGCCTTCGCCCAGTGGAGGGTCTTCTCGGTTCCCAGGGCGTTGACCGTGTGGAGTTCCCGGGCGCTTCGCGTCTGATCGACGATCCCCGCGGTGTGGACGACCGCGTCCGGTCCATTCTCGGCGGGGACCTCGGCAAAGGGATCGGGTCGGGAGAGGTCCGCGAAGTACTCCCCGTGACCCGGCTCCCGGTAAAAAACCGTTCCCGTAATTCGGTGTCCCGCCGCGCGAAGGTGCTCCGCGATGCTCCCTCCTACACATCCGTCGATTCCGGTAATAAAGATCCGCATGGTCCCCGTTCGTCGGCGGCTATTTCTTGCCGGTAACCTTGATTACATGATAGCCGAATTGGGTTTTCACCGGTTCGGTTACCGAACCGGAGCCGGTTTTCCGGACCGCGTCTTCGAAAGGCTTTACCATTTTACCCGGGCCGAACCAGCCGAGGTCGCCCCCGCCGGATTTGCTCGGACAGGTCGAGTGTTTCCGGGCCAGCTCCTCGAACCGGGCGCCCTGTTTTATCTCCTGATAGATCTTCCGGGCAAGATCATGCTCCTTGACCAGGATGTGGCTCGCTCTCCATTCCATGAATATTTCCTCCTGAAATTCAGTCAATCCCGGTCACTATAGCTCAATCCCGGCGGCTGAGCAAGAAGGATGCGTGCCATAAGGGAGCGAGGCACGTTCGGTTGACTCCCGCGGCACCGCCTTAGTAGCTTCTATCGAGGAGTAAGGTGTGAGAGAGAGAAAATTTATTAAGTGGTTTGAAGATCTGACATCCGACGATGCAGCCCAGGTTGGTGGTAAAAATGCCTCACTAGGAGAAATGATCCGAAATCTGAAGGAGAAGGGAATAAACGTCCCCGAAGGGTACGCCACCACCTCCGAGGCCTACCGGGAATATATTCGTTATAATGATCTCGAATCTTCCGTGCGGGATCAGCTGAAGAAATATCAAGACGAAAAGGTCTCCCTCGAAGAGGCGGGGGAGTCCATAAGGAAGCTCTTGCTGGACGGAAAGTTTCCCGAGGAATTGAAAGAGCAGATTCAGTCGTCGTATCAGGAGCTTTGCGAGAAGTACGGACAGGATAATCTGTTGTGCGCGGTGAGAAGCAGCGCCACCGCGGAGGATTTGCCCCACGCGAGCTTTGCCGGGCAGCAGGAGAGTTTTTTGAATGTGAGCGGCGAAGATGATATTGTCGACGCCTGTAAAAAGTGTTACGCATCGCTGTTTACCGACCGGGCCATTATCTACCGGGAGGAGCAGGGGTTCGATCACATGAAGGTGGCCTTGTCGGCGGGAATCCATAAGATGATAGGCTCCGATTCCCACGCTGCGGGGGTGATGTTCTCCATCGATACCGAAACCGGGTTCCCCGACGCCGCAGTCATCAACGGTGCCTGGGGATTAGGCGAGGCTGTGGTACAAGGATCGGTCAAACCCTATGAATACCGGGTATTCAAACCCCTCCTAGACGACGAGAATTTGAAACCCATCCTCTCAAAGAAACCCGGACCCCAGGAAAAGAAGCTCCGGTTCGTTTCCTGGGACAGCGAAGAAACTGAGCGGGTGGACACTACCGAGGAAGAACGGAGTAAGCCGGTCCTCTCAGACGAGGACGTCCTGACCTTAGCCCGATGGGCCCGGGCCATAGAAGAACATTATAACAGACCCATGGATATCGAGTGGGTCAAAGAGATGCAGCCAGAAGAGAAGCTCTTTATTGTCCAAGCCCGGCCGGAAACGGTGCAGTCCCAAAGAAAGGCCAAGGCCCTACATACCTATACCCTGAAAGAGAAGGGAAAGAGCATCCTCGAAGGTACCGCGATCGGAAGCGCCGTTGCCTTCGGTAAGGCTCAGGTCCTCAAGAGCCCCGACGAATCGGACCGGTTCGAGAGGGGATCGGTCCTCATCACTACGATGACCGATCCCGACTGGGTCCCCATCATGGAGCAGGCGTCGGCTATCGTCACCGACGAGGGGGGGCGTACCAGTCACGCCGCCATTGTGAGCCGGGAGCTCGGAGTCCCCGCGGTTGTGGGGACCGGCGGCGGAACCGAAACCGTTGAAGACGGAACCGAGGTCACCGTCAGCTGCGCCGAGGGGGAAACCGGAAAGATCTACGAGGGAAGGCTCGAATACGAGGAGAAAGAGCTCGACTTGAGTGACGTGCCGAAGACCAAGACGAAGATCCTCATGAACATGGCGAGCCCCTCGGCGGCCTTTCGATGGTGGAACCTTCCTGCCGAAGGAATCGGGCTCGCGAGGATGGAGTTCATCGTCAACAACATCATCAAAATCCATCCTTTAGCACTTTCCCGCTACGAGGATCTCGAAGACGAAAAGGCGAAGAAGAGGATCGAAGAGCTGACATCCGGGTGGGAGAACAAGGAGGATTACTTCGTCGATCACCTGGCGCGGGGGCTCGCGCAGATCGCCGCCTCCCAATATCCGGACAAGGTGATCGTGAGGATGAGCGACTTCAAGACCAACGAGTATGCCGACCTGATCGGGGGATGCGGCTTCGAGCCGTACGAGGAGAACCCCATGCTCGGCTTCCGCGGCGCCGCCCGCTACTACAGCGACAAGTATCGGGACGGCTTCGCCCTCGAGTGCCGGGCCGTCAAGACGGCGAGAAGTGAGCTGGGCCTAAAAAACATCATTATCATGATTCCCTTCTGCAGGACCCTGGAGGAAGCGGACAAGATCTTAAAACTCCTCGCGGAAAACGGCCTTGAGCGGAAACAGGATAATCTCGAGATCTACGTGATGGCGGAGATACCGTCTAATATCATCCTGGCCGAAGAGTTTGCCGAAAGGTTCGACGGCTTTTCCATCGGGACCAACGATTTGACCCAGCTGGTATTGGGGATAGGACGTGATTCCGCCGAGCTCGCCCATCTCTACGACGAGAGGAACCCGGCGGTAAAAAGGATGGTCCGGGACCTGATCGAGCGGGCCCATTCGGCCGATACCCCTGTGGGAATCTGCGGACAGGCCCCGAGCGATCATCCCGATTTCGCCGAGTTCCTCGTCGACGCGGGGATCGACTCGATATCGGTCAATCCCGACAGTGTCTTAGAGGTTCTCGAGACGGTTAACAGGGCGGAGAGCGGCTGAGCCGGTCCGAAGGGTTACGGTACGGCTACTCTCCCCCGTGCTCGGCCAGGTACTCCTTGACGATTCGGGGAGGTTCCTCTCCTTCGGGTACGAAGATCAGCGATGCCGAATTGATGCAGTAGCGTAATCCCGTCGGTTCGGGGCCGTCCTGAAAGACGTGGCCTAAATGGGAGCCGCTCGAGCTGTCCACTACCTCGACCCGGCGCATTCCGAGAGTGGTGTCTTCCACAAGTTTGACCGCATCCCCGGAGATGGGCTCGTAGAAACTCGGCCATCCGGTCCCCGATTTGTACTTTGCCTCGGAGCTGAACAGAGGTTGTCCCGTGGCGGCGGAGTAGTAGGTGCCGGACCGTTTTTCGTCATAGAGTTCTCCCGAAAAGGCCCGCTCGGTCCCCTTTTCTCTCAAGACGTGGTACTCGAAATCGGAGAGCCGTTTCTTCCACTCCTCTT
>JBKHAJ010000069.1:0-14318 GCA_046542935.1 Spirochaetia bacterium
CTCCATGCCGGCGGGTCCTCCCCCGACGACCGCGAGTTTGAGCGGCTTATCGGTGGGCGCGATACGGGCAAAGTCCTCGTTGCCGCAAGCGGGGTTGACGGCGCAGGGGATTTCGGTCTTTGCCATCATCGATTCCTGCCAGCACCCGGTCAGGCAGGATATACATCTCCGTATAGCCCGGACCTTCCCGTACTGGGCCTTGATCGGCCAGAAAGGATCGGCGAGCATCTGCCGGGAGAGCCCGACCATGTCGGTCTTCTCCTCCGCGAGGATCTTTTCGCAGTACTCCGGGTTTCGGAGGCTGTGACTGATGATGACCGGGATGGAAACGGCCTTCTTTATTTCCTCGGAAGCGTAGATAGTCCACCCCTCCGGGTAGGGCATGGGATCGAAACCCGCGCCCGGGCTTTCCTGGATGCATTGACTCAGGTCCAGAGCGGCCACCCCGGCCTGCTCGAATCTCTTCGCCACTTCCACCGATTCGGGGAGTTCCCTGCCTCCGGGGACCCATTCATCCACCGAATACCGGATGATGATCGGAAAGTCCCACCCGCACTTGTTCTGAATGGAGGCGACGATAGCTAAGGGGAAGCGCATCCTGTTTTCGAAGGTGCCCCCGAAGCGGTCGTTTCGGAAGTTGAGGTAAGGGCTCATGAATTGAGAAATAAGATATCCGTGCGCCGCGTGGAGCTCTACGGCGTCGAATCCGGCCTGCTTGAGGCGCCAGGCGGCTTCGCTGAACTTGTCGACGAGCTCGATGACTTCGTCGGTGCTCAGGACGTGGACTGTTTTCTTCGATTCGTCCGCGTTGGCGTAGACGATTGCCCTGCTCTGGGACCAGGGGAGGGTGACCGCCTGATCGGTGGCGGTGAGCTTTCCCTCCCGGGGTAAGGAGGCCTGCCGGCCGGGATGCTGGAGCTGAACCGCGCATTTCGCCCCGTATGTATGCATGGCCGCGGCGAGACGGGCAAAACCGGGAATGTAGTTGTCGTTGTCTATGACCAAATTGGTTACGGTGGACCTGCCGGTCTTGCCGTCCGGCGAGGTCGCCCCCACGATGATCAAGCTCGTGCCTCCCTTGGCGAGGGTCTCGTGATGCAGGATATCTCTGCTGCTCACCGATCCGTCGACATGGGAAGAACTAATATCGGTGGGAACGTGGCAGATACGGTTCGGTACTTCCACGTTACCGATGGTAATCGGCTCGAAGAGATGTTTGAATTGCGGCATTATACAACCTCCTTCTTGAATATGATTTGTTTGATCAAAAATAGACTCGTAATATGCACGAAAAATTTGACACCGGCATAGAACCAAACTATAATGGAGTTTGTTCAATAAATCAACATTAAATGAATTTCCTGTTAGAAATTTGTTTTGACAAGATCAGAATTTGTTTTTAAGTTTGATTTCGATAGTGTTTATAATACGAACGGCCGTACGGCCGTTCGAGAATAAAAATTGGAGGTATCACATGAAAAGAATGAGCGTCATAGCGGTTCTTCTTGTAGTTCTCGCACTGGCTGCGGCACCGCTCTTTGGAGCCGGCCAGGGAGAAGCAAAAGATGAGGAATTGACCGTCGGTGTTGTTCTGCCCTACGAGATCGGGTGGTTCAGTGCTTTCCACGACGGTTTCGAGCTGGTTGCCGAGGAGGAGGGGGTCGAGATCAACTGGCAGTACCATAACTACAATGCCAATGAAGAAACCACAGCCATCCAGAATCTGATAACCGTCGGTGTGGATGCGATCAACGTTACATCCGCAACACCCGACAGCGCCGAGTATTCCGCCCGGCTCGCGAATGAAGCGAATATTCCCATCCAGATTACCGAAAGCGGTATTGCGGAAGGGGAGGGCAAGCCCTTCGCGGACATCGACTTCAACTGGTCCGAGATCTATCACACCGTAGCCACCGAGCTCCGTAGCGCTGAAGAGGGGGAGCTCAAAGTGCTGTGGCTCCAGGGATTTCTAGGGACTCCCCCGGTTATGCAGGGTATCGAGGGATTCAAGGAAAAAATCGCCGAGCTCGACGATATATCCCTGGCCACCGACCCGCAGGACGGTCAGTACGCGACGGAGCCTTCCTTGAATATCACCAAGACCTTCGTTCAGGCCGGACTGGATTTCAACGTCGCTATGGGCGCGAGCCAGGAGATCACCGAAGGGATCATCCAGGGGCTGAAAGAGGAGAATGTGTCCCTCGACGATGTCGTTATTGTAACCGTAAACGGCGGACCGACGGACATTCAAAACTTGAGAGAAGGGGAAATCGACTACTGCTTGAGCATATCTCCGGGACTCCACGGCATGATCTGTGCTCAGAACCTGATCAATTATCTCAAGGGTGAGACCTATCAGGAAAAGACCTATTCTCCCCTCGCCTGGTGTACTCAGGACAACTGGGAAGAAAGGCTTATCCCGTGGGATGTCGACGAGACATGGATGCCGCTGGTGCGGGAGTTCGTTGAAACCGGGCAGTATAATCCGGAACTTCGCCCGTAAGAATTAGATTTCGTCGTGATTACCGGGGGATCCCTCGAAGCGAAGGATCCCCCGATTTTCTTGCGCCCGGCGGTAATATGCGAGGGAAAGGAGTATTACAGGGTGGCATCTACACATGTCCTTGAAACACATAATATCAACAAGAGCTATCCCGGTGTCCAGGCACTCAAAGATGTTGATTTCGAGCTGAAACGGGGAGAGGTCCACGCATTAGTCGGACAGAACGGGGCGGGAAAATCCACCTTCGTGGAGATCATTGCGGGTTCCATTCAGCCCGACAACGGAGTGATCAACCTGGATGAACGGAGGTATCCTTTTCTCGATCCGTGGCTCTCCATCGATTTAGGCGTTCAGACCGTCCATCAGGAAAACCAGCTTGTCGAGGAGCTGACGGTAGCCGAAAACATCTTTCTCTACGATCTGCCTCAGACGAAGCTGGGGTTCGTGAATCTTCCCACATGCGTCGAGACGGCCGACAAGCTCATGGCCGAGCTCGACATCGATATCAAGACCAACCAGAAGCTGAGTGACCTCACCTTCGTGGAGAGGAAACTGGTGAGCATCGCGAAGGCATTCTCGCGAAAGGCGAAGATCCTTATCTTAGACGAGCCCACCGCGTCTCTCGACGAGGGGGGGAAAGAGGTCCTCTTCGATCTCATCCGAAAATATTCGGAGCGGGGACTAAGCACTATTTACATCTCCCATCACTTAAGCGAGATCTTCGAGGTGTGCGACCGGGTGACCGTATTCAAGGACGGGATCAAGGTCGCGACCCACGCTATCGGAGAGGTCGAGATGAACACCATCATCAAGGAGATGATCGGGAAAGAATCTTCGACCCTTTATGTTCGCGACAAGGCCGCAGTGACCCATCGGGAGGAAAACCGCCTTGAAGTCAAGGACTATTACAGCGAGGGTGTTGTCGATCATGTATCTTTCTCGGTCGGCAGAGGAGAGATATTCGGCCTAGGCGGACTGGTCGGATCCGGCCGCACCGAGCTGGCCCGGCTCATCTTCGGTCTCGACCGGAAGGATTCGGGGAGACTTGTCTTCGAGGGGCGGGATATTACGCCGAGGAGTCCCTGGGACGCCATCGAAAAAGGGCTCGGATACCTTACCGAGGACCGGAAGGATAACGGCCTCGTTCTTATTCGTCCCATTTTCGAAAACGTCAGCCTGGTCAAGTTCGCTAAAACTCGAAAACGCGGATTACTCAATCTCAAGGATGAAAAGGACCGGACTACTCGTGTAGCCGTTCAGCTCGATGTCAAGACGCCGACCATCTCCCAGAAAGTTATTAACTTGAGCGGGGGAAACCAGTAGAAGGTCGTTTTGGGAAAATGGCTCTTCGCCGAATCGGAGATAATCATCTTCGACGAGCCTACCGTGGGTGTGGATATCGGCAGTAAGAGCGAGATATTTCGGCTCATGGACAACCTGGCCCGGGAGGGAAAGGTCATTATCATGATTTCCTCGGACAATCCCGAGCTCGTGGCGGTATGCGACCGGGTGGGGATAATGCGGTTCGGAAGCCTCGTTACGATTCTCGAGGGAGACCGGATTACGGAAGAAAATATCGTAAAATACGCCCTCGGGGTGGATGAGAAGGAAAGCTGACATGAAAACGAAACAGGCAAGCATAGGCAAGAGACAGCGACTCAACCAGTCGTTGCTTCTCATTGTCATCATCGTTGCTCTCTGCGTGGTAGCGGCCATAGTCAATCCCCGGTTCTTAAGGATAACGAACCTCATCAACATCCTTCAACAGATCGCGGTATTAGGGATAATATCGAGCGGCGTCGGGATGCTCCTGATTTCGGGGGAAATCGATATATCCGTCGGAAACCAGGTCTCCCTCATGGGAATAGTTCTTGCCCTTATAATCCAGAAGGGGGGCGAAATAGCCGCGGACGCTTCGAACGCCTGGATGATCACCTGGTCGATACCGTTAGCGATTGTGGTTACCTTGGTTTTAGGGGCGATCCTCGGTTTCATAAACGGAATAACGGTTATCAAGTCCCGGGCCGCCTCCTTTATCATTACCCTCGGCTTCGGGTCGGTATACAGAGGGATCGCCCTCCTTATAAGCGGCGGAGCCTCCTTTACCCTCTACGGCCGGTTCGAGGCCTTAGGCAGGGGGCGGATTCTGGATTTCTTGCCCATCTCGATCATCTTCCTGTTAGGTATCGTCGTCCTGACTCATGTACTGCTGAAGTACACGAAATACGGGCGCTTCCTCTACGCTATCGGCGGAAACAAGAAAGCCGCCTATGTTTCCGGTATCAACACCACCCGGGTCACCATGCGGGGCTTTATAACCGTGGGCATTTTTAACGCCTTGGCCGCTCTCATTCTAATATCCCGGGTGGGAACGGCGTTGGCTTCCACCGCCGATGCCTACTCCTTAGACGCCCTCGCTTCGGTCGTCGTCGGAGGGGTGGCCATAACCGGCGGGAAGGGGAACGCCTTGAGCATCTTTTTAGGGGTTCTCCTTATCGGGATCGTAGGGAACGCCCTGGTGGTCATGAACGTCAACCCCTACATGAGGGGCGTGGCGATCGGACTCATCATCATCATAGCGGTTACGGTAAGCGGTTTATCGGAAGACCGGAAATAAACCTGAAAAACAGAAGGAGAAAAACATGGCTGCACCGAAAAATATAAATCTCTTGAATACGATAGAGGGTTCGAGGTTCGAATCCTTCTTTCCCGAGGCCTGGGACCTGAAGAAAATCGATTACTGCTGCAGCAGGAAACCGGACGATGTCTACAAGCGGGAAAAGTGGTGGCACAAAGACTTTTCCCCCGTGGGAGCGGAGACCCTCGAAGATTTCAATACCCTCATGGGGCACGAGATTGCCGTGCAGATCGCCGATGCCAAGCGGGAGGGGCGTGAGGTAGTGGTCATCTGGTCTGTCGGACCCATGGGTATGTACCGGTGGGCGGTGGAATTCCTGAAAAGGTGGAACATCGACTGCAAGCATGTCCACGGCTTCAACATGGACGAGTGGTGCGACAACGACGGCAATACTCTGCCGCCGTCGAATCCCGGTGCCTTTACCAACGCCATGGAGACCAACCTTTACGGTCCCCTCGGCGATTTGACCGTTCCTAGGAAGCAGCGGCACTTCGCGACCAAGGACGAGCTGCCCAAGTTCGGCGATCAGATCCACGATCTGCGCTCGAAAGGGGCCAAGTTCGTGGTCGTCTACGGCATCGGGTGGGTCTTTCATATAGCCTTTTGGGAGCCCCACTTCGCCGAGGACTATGCGTCGGTGGAAGAGTGGAAAAAGCCGACCCACCGGATGGCGGCGAAGCTCCATCCCCTGACAATCATCCAGAACTCCATAACGAGCTTCAAGAGTAGGATTACCCTCGTCCCCGCCCGGGCGAATACCATTGGGCCCGGGCTGTTCCTGAACGCCGACTACACCATCGGCGGGGTCGACGGATTCCTTCCCGCCCGGAACATGATCTATCAGGGGCAGTCCTTGTGGGTGACCCTTAAATACGGGCCCGACATGTGGATCCCCTCGACTTTCATGCCCGAGCTTCCGGGAAAGCTCTTCTTTATCAACGCCTTGGCCGGTCCCCTCGAGGCGGAGGTCAATTAGGGACATATGACAAAGCGAACTCTTATAAAAAACGGCAGGGTCATAACCGAGACCCTCGAGATAGGCGACGGGTGGGTCCTCATCGAGGACGGTAAAATCCGGAGCTTCGGTGAGACCGGCGACGGAACCCCCTCCGCGGACGAAACCATCGACGCCGAAAAAAATATCGTCAGCCCCGGCTTTATCGATATGCATACCCACGGCATCAAGGACGTCGACTTCATGGAGGCGGACGAAGAGGCCATGGAGCGTGGACTTAAAGAATACGCCCGGTTCGGTGTGACCCGGGTGGTCGGGTCTACCCTGTCAAATCCCATCGACAACATAATCCGGCAGATGAAGCGGATGCGGAGTGTCCGGGAAGAGAGCGACCTCGGAGATTTGCTGGTGGGCGGTCATATGGAGGGCCCCTGGCTGTGCGTCCGCTGCCGGGGCGGACACGCCGAGGAATACCTGACCCATCCGACGGAGGAAGTAGTGGAGCGGCTCATGAAGGAGGCCGGGGACGTGATCGTCTCGGTAACCTACGCCCCGGAGCTCGAAAACAGCCTGATGCTCACCGAAGCTCTGTCGTACCACGGTATCCTCCCGGTCCTCGGACACACCGAGGCGAGCTACGATGATGCCGAAAGAGTCATCCACGCCGGGGCGCGGCATGTTACCCACATGTACGATACAACCATGGGATACGGGGAGGACCCTAACGAGGCATTGGTGATGATGCCGGGAATGGAGACGGCGGTCCTCCACTACGACGAGGTCAGCATCGAGCTTATCGGCTGCCCGGTCCACGTGCCGAAGCCGTTCTTCAAATTCATCAATCAGGTAAAACCCCGGGACAAGAAGATCATCGTCACCGATTCCTTAGTGGGGACCGGCATGGAAGAACACGCCGAGCTGACCTACGAGGACGGGCACACGGTCTACGTCGAGAAGGGAGTCTTAAGGATGAAGAGCGATGATCCCCGGATAAACGGGAATTTGACCGGAAGCGCGGTGACCATCGATGTGGCCCTGAAGCGGCTTCGGGATTTTGCCGACATCCCGACCCGGGAAGCAATCCGCTGGGGAAGCTTGAATCCCGCCCGCACCTTAGGGATAGACCGGGAGACGGGGAGTATCGCCGTGGGCAAGTACGGGGATATCGTCATTATGGACGACGACTTCAACGTCAAGCGGACCCTTCTCAAGGGCAAAACTATTTGCGAAAACAGGGACGGATAAGGAGAGTAGGACATGAAGAAATACGGAGTAGGAATAGTAGGATTCGGCTGGGTGGCCGGAGCGCATCTGGACACCTTTGTAAGCTCCGAGAGGTTCGAGCCGAAGGCGATCCTCTCGCGGCGGGACCTCGACGTCAAGGAAATAAAGGCAAAGCACGGCGCCGACGTAAAGATATACAACGATTACGAGAAGTTTTTAGCCGACGAATCGGTGGAGATCGTCGACATCTGTACCCCCCATTTCCTCCACGCCGATCAGACCATCGCCGCGAGCGACTCGGGAAAGGATGTGATCATCGAAAAACCCATAGCCCTTACCTTCGAGGATACCCTGCGTATGCTCGAGGCGGTCAAAAAGAACAAGACGAAGACTTCCGTCTGTTTCGAGGTCCGTTTCGTGAGCTCGGTCCGGGCTGCTAAGGCGATGGTCGATCAGGGATTGATCGGGGACCTCTACTACGGCGAGTCGGACTACTACCACGGCATCGGTCCCTGGTACGCTAACCAAGAGTGGGAGGTGAAGCAGGAATATGGAGGAAGTTCCCTCCTTCGTGCCGGCTGCCACGCCCTGGACACTCTCATGTATCTGGTGGGTGAAGAGGTGGAAGAGGTCTTTACCTACGGAAATACCAACCCGAATAAGATATTCGAGCCCTACGACTACGACCTGAATACAATAACCCTCCTCAAGTTCAAGAACCGGAAGGTCCTCGGGAAGGTCGCCTCGGTGACAGACTGCAGGCAGCCCTACGTCTTCAACGTTAATCTCGTAGGAAGCGAAGGGTCGATCATGAACGAGAAGTTCCATACCAAGAAGATCGACGGAATGCTGGGATGGAGCACCATGGATGTCGCGAAAATTGACAGCGGAGACGTCTCCGACCACCCCTACCTGACCCAGTTCGACCACTTCGCCGAGTGCCTCGACGAGGGAAAGGACCCCCACAACAACCTGGAGAGCGCCTTCGAATCACACCGGGTCATCTTCGCCGCGGACAAGTCCAACGAGACGGGGAAGCCGGTAAGCATAAGCGAGTACAGGTAGTACAGGTATCCTTGCTTTTCAGAAACAGCAAAAACTAATTGACACCTAAACATAATGATGTTACGATGTATTTGCGAGAGAGGACATAATGGACAGGCATATTCCTAGGTATCTGCGAGTGTACACCGCGCTACGAAACCAAATAGAAAACCTCGACTACAAGGTCGGAGAGCTTCTGCCGCCCGAGCCGGAGCTCGAACGCCTCTACAACGTCAGCAGGACCACGGTCAGAAAAGCCGTGGAGCTCCTCGCCAACCAGGGTTTCGTATACATTCAGCAGGGGAAGGGTACCTCGATTCTTGATTACAAGGCAACCCAGCGGCTCCAGTACGTCACCTCCTTCTCGGAGACCCTACGGGAGCAGGGGTTCGAAGTTGAACACTCGGTTCTTTCGATAAGACGAAGGCCCGCGAGTTCCCGGACGGCCCTCATGCTGAAAATTCCCGAAGGCTCCGAGCTCGTGCAGATCGAACGGGTGGCTTATGCCAACAAGAAGCCTATTGCCGTTATGCTCAACCATCTTATACCCGAGATTGTTCCCGGGATAGAGGAACGGGTGAATAAGATCGGGAGTCTCTACCACTTCCTGGAGAATGAATTCAACATATTTATAGATGCGGCTACCGATTTTATAACCGCCAAGGTCGCTGATGAACGGGAGGCGGAGCTTCTCGAAGTCGAGAAAGGGGAGCCCCTTCTTATTGTCCGGCGTATCAGTTATCGGAATTCCCGGGCCATCGAGTTAGCGATTCTCAAGATCCTGGCTGCCAAGTACGAGTACGCGGTTCATACAAAGGAACGACCTCCCAAGAGCCTTGGGAGCTGAATAATAAAATACGCTGTCCTCGAGGCAGACATTTTGAGGAGACATCTGTGAAGTTATCAGCCTATGATGCAGCTCAGCTTATCGACATCAGCGCGGTACAGGCTTTCCATGGGAAAGAAGAAATAGACGATCTTGTAGAAATAGCCAAGAAGTACAGCTTCAAGGCTGTTCATGTTCTCCCGAGCTGGGTCACCTATCTCAGAGGACTCTTAGCCGATTCCGATGAAATCCTCGTCGGCGCTCCCGTCGGGTTTCCTTCGGGGGGCAATAAGACCGAGGTCAAGGTGCTCGAAGCCGAACACCTCGTCGACGACGGCGCCCAGGAACTCGATATGATGATTAATGTCGGTAAGCTCCGTTCGGGACAGTACGAAGTTGTCCTCGACGATGTGAAGCGGGTAATCAATACCATCCATCCCCTTCCGGTGAAGGTGATACTGGAGACACACTACCTTACATTCGACGAGATCAAAAAGGGGTGCGAAATCTGCATCGAAGCGGGGGCCGATTTCGTCAAGACCTCCACCGGCTGGGCGGAGACGGGTGCGACCCTGGAAATTGTAAAGCTGATTACCTCATTTGTAGGGGATTCCATTCAGGTCAAGGCGGCCGGCGGGGTCAGGGGAGTCGATGCCTTCGTGGAGATGTGTAAGATGGGGGTGGCTCGGTTCGGAATAAACGCCCAGGCGTCGATGGATTTGATCGACGAAATAAACAGCCGGCCCGGAGGGGAGATCGAGTTTGAGTAGCGGAACTAATCACTATATTATAGCCTACGATTTGGGGACCGGAGGAAACAAAGCCTCTTTGTACGGGCCGGACGGCTCCTGCGCAGTCTCCGCCTTCGTTCCCTACGAAACCTTCTACCCCGACACCGGATGGCACGAGCAGCGCCCTGCCGATTGGTGGAAGGCGGTTGTCGAGAGTACCCGGGAGCTCAAGGCCGAGAGCGGCTTTTCTCCCTCCGAGGTCCGGTCCATCTCCATCTCGGGACACAGTCTCGGAGTCGTTCCGGTGGATGGGGCGGGTACGCTGCTCAGGGACAAAACCCCGATCTGGTCCGACACCCGGGCCTCCCGGCAGACCGGAGCCTTTTTCGCCGAACAGGACCGGGACGGTTGGTACATGACCACCGGAAACGGATTTCCCGCGGAGTGTTACGCTGTTTTCAAGATCATGTGGTACCGGGACAGCGAACCTGAAATGTTTTCGAAGGTCCACAAAATTTTAGGGACTAAAGATTATATCAATTATAAGCTGACCGGGCGGATGGTAACCGACTATTCCTACGCTTCGGGAAGCGGGGTGTACGATTTGGCCGGCTGGCGCTACTCGGACGAATTTATCCGGGCAAGCGGGCTTCCGGCGGATATTTTTCCCGAGATTGTGCCTTCCACCGAGGTTATTGGAAACCTGACTTGGGAAGCTGCGGAAACTTTAGGCCTCTCCACAGATACCCGCGTTGTCTGCGGCGGGGTGGATAATTCCTGCATGGCATTAGGAGCACGGAACATCCGGGACGGCCGGGTGTATACCTCGATGGGTTCTTCATCGTGGATAGCCGTGAGCTCCAAGGAGCCGGTCCTCGATGCGGCGACTAAGCCCTTCGTCTTCACCCATGTGGTGCCGGGGTTGTTTACCTCAGCGGTGAGCATCTTTGCCGCGGGCAGCTCCTTCAGGTGGCTGAGGGACGTGGTATTCGCGGACATTGCGGCCCGCGAAAAAGAGACCGGTGAAGATCCCTACGAGGTGATGACCCGGCTCGCCGAATCCTCGCCTCCCGGGGCGAACCGGCTCTTGTTCAATCCGAGCCTCGCCGGAGGAACCAGCCAGGAGATGAACAAGGTGATCCGCGGGGCTTTTGCGGGACTCGATTTGGGGCACACCCGGGGAGACCTGGTCCGTTCGGCCATGGAAGGGATCGCCATGAACCTGGCCCTGGTGTTCGAAATACTTAAAGGTTTCACTCCGGTGGAGGACACTATGCTCTTAGTCGGCGGGGGCAGCAAGAGCTCCGTGTGGAGACGTATCTTCGCCGATGTCTTCGATATGAAGATGCTCAAGACCAACATCGATCAGGACGCGGGGTCTTTGGGCGCCGCCGCGGTGGCCGCGGTGGGGACCGGTCTATGGGACGGGTTCCACCGGATAGATGAGGTCCATTCGGTCCTGGAAACAGCCGTGCCCGATGCAGAGCGCACGGCGGTCTACCGCGGTCTCCGCCCCGCTTTTCAATACCTACGGGAAACACAAGCGAAGCTGGGAGAGATGCTCTTCTCCCTAGCCTAGAAAGGATAAAACCACAATAAAAGATAGAAGGAGTAAAAAGATGAAAATCGGATTATTTACCGCCACCTACATGGATATGAAGCTCGAAGAAGTTTGTAAGATGGCCGCCGGCTACGGATATGAAGCCCTGGAGCTTCCGGCCTTTACCGGGAACCCTCATCTCGACCTCGATGAAATCGTAACGGGAAACAAGGCGAAGGAAATGAAGAAAATGGTGAAAGACCATGGGCTCATTATTTCCGCTTTGAGCAACCATCCGGAGGGCCAGATAATCTTAGGCCCCTACGGCAAAGACACCGACGCGATCTATAAAGGGACAAAGGAAGAAAAAATCAAGTTCGGGACCGAGCGGATGATCAAGACCGCCGCGGCGGCCAATGCCCTGGAAGTTCCGGTTGTCTGCGGATTCATCGGCTGTGAAAACTTCGGCAGATTTTTCCCTTGGCCCTATTCGAAGGGATGGTCCGATATGGAGAAGGAGTTCGTCGAGAGGTGGGGAAAGGTCCTCGACAAGTTCGGCGAATACGGCGTCAAGTTCGCCCACGAGCCCCATCCGAACGAGCTTGTCTACGACATCGATAGTGCACTCCGAAGCGTCGAGCTGATGGAAGGACGGAAGGAATGGGGCTTCAACTTCGATCCCGCGAACCTCATTTATCTGGACATCAACGTGGAGAGCTTCATCGACGAGCTACACGACCGGATCTACCACGTTCACGCCAAGGACGGCGAGGTGGTCACCCACAATGTCAAGCGTTCGGGCCGTATCCCCCAGGGGGACTGGCAGCGCTTGGGCCGGGGTTTCCGCTTCAGGATTCCCGGATGGGGATCGGTGCCTTGGAAGAAGGTTATCACCGAGCTCTCCCTTATCGGGTATGACTACGTAATGAGTTATGAACACGAGGATGTCACCATGAGCAGGCAGGACGGTATTACCAAGACTATAGAGTACTTGAAGCCGTTGTTGATCGAAAAGCCCTACGAGGGACGAAACGACGTTCTCTTCGCCTAAAAACAAACCAAGGAGTTAAATATGGCAAACATGATGAAAGCGGCCGTCATAGAGGCGCCCGAAAAATTAGTTGTCAAGGATATGCCGGTCCCCGAGATAAGCGATGACGAAGTCCTTATCAAGGTCAAATACACAGGTATATGCGGAACCGACTGGAGCATCTACACCGGAAAGTATTCAGCCGACAAGCTTCCCCTTATTGCGGGACACGAGTTTTCCGGGGTTATAGAGGCCGTCGGAAAGAACGCTAAGGACCTCAAAGAGGGAGATCCCGTAACCGCCGATATCAATATGTCCTGCGGTACCTGCTACTACTGCAAGCGGGGGCTGACCCTCATGTGCCCCGAGTTTACCCAAATCGGTATTCATACTCACGGGACCTATGCCGAATACGTCAAGGCTCCGTGGAAGCTGGTACACAAGCTCCCGAAGGACCTCAATTTTCTCACAGGGGCGTTTATCGAACCGGTTTCCTGCGTGGTCCATTCGGCCAAAGCTATGGACCTTCCCCTGGGAAGCAGCGTTGCGATACTCGGGGCCAGTCTCGGAATACTTCACGCGGCCGTGGCCCGGCACAGAGGAGCAGCTCCGATTATCGTAATCGGACGGAACAAGAGGAAGCTCAAGATCGCCGAGGAAATGGGTGCCGATATAACCATCAGCCTCGAGGATAATGTCGATCCGGTGGCGGAGGTCAAGAAGCTTACCGGCGGTCGGGGGGCCGATTACGTTATCGAAGCGGTAGGCACCGTCCCGACCTACGAACAGGCATTTCAGATGTCCCGGCCCGGCGGAACGATAGCAGCCTTCGGCATTGCGGGCGATCAGGATGTGATGAAGCTCAAGCCCTTCGACATGGTCTTAGGCGAGCGGTCCTTTGTCGGCTCCTGCGCCGGATTCGGGATGGATTGGGAAGACTCTATAGTGTTACTCGAGCACGGCCGGATCAAGCCGGAACCGCTTTTTTCCATGGTTTTTCCCCTAGACGAGACCGAGGCCGCCTTGAAGGAGCTCAGGGAAAATCCCGATATGATCAAAGTCTTCGTAAGCCCGGAGGCGACAAAACGGGAGAAGCTCTAAGAATCGGCGGCGGCCGAACGTGACTGTGGGGCCGCCGCCCTCCGATATCATACACGATAAGAGTTAAACTATGAGTGAAGAGAGACCCCTTTTTCAACCGATAATGGTGGGGAATAAAAAAGCTGAAAACCGGATAGCTATAAACGCCATGGAGTGCTGCGACGCGGACACCGAAGGCAATCCGACGGATACGACATACCGCAGATACGAGCAGCTCTTCGAGGGAAATGCGGGAGTCATCGTTGTGGAGGCATTGAGCGTCATCGATGAGAGCCGGGGCCGCATGGCCCAGCTGACTGCTCTGCCGAGGAACCGTAAGCCCCTCGAGGACTTTGTTACCGCCATGAAGAAGGTCAACGACAAGCCGGTCATGCTCTGGCAGCTGACCCATTCGGGCGAGCTGAGCCATCCGGAGTTCTCCACACGGGTATGCGTCAAGCCGCTTCCCGGATACGAGGGCGAGCTGATGAGCGAAGAGGACGTCGACTACGTTTTAGACCGGTTCGTGGAAGCCGCTAAGATCGCCCACGACTGCGGTGCCGACGGGATCGATTTCAAGCTGTGTCACGGATACTTCGGTTCACAGTTATTGAGGCCGTACAACGACCGGAAATGGAAGTACGGCGGAAGCTTTGAGAACCGCGCCCGGTTCGCATATGAAGGGTACGAGCGGATAGCCAAAGAGATCAATGATCCCAATTTTATTGTCGGATCAAAAATTTCGGT
>JBKHAJ010000070.1:0-14244 GCA_046542935.1 Spirochaetia bacterium
CGAGCTTTTGTTCGCTCACCGCTTCCATCAGATTGCAGAAATCGGAATCGATCAAGGGAAGGAGAACCTGGGCTTCAGGGTCGCCGAGGCGAACGTTGTACTCGAGGAGCTTCGGTCCTTCCGAGGTTATCATGAGTCCGAAATAGAGCACCCCTGTGTAGTCGAGCCCGTCCTCCCGAATGCCGCGAAAGGTCGGCTCGATGACGGTTCTTTCGATCTCTTCAATTATCCGGGTCCCGACTCCCGGAACGGGACAGATTGCCCCCATTCCCCCGGTGTTGGGTCCGGTATCGCCCTCTCCCGCCTTCTTGAAGTCCGCGCAGGGGGGAAAGAGAAGATAGCTTTTTCCGTCGAAAAGAGCGAAAACCGAAATCTCGTATCCTTCGAGAAACTCTTCGACTAAGAGCGTATCGTGAGCGAGGACCTCTGTGCCGAAATCCTTGAGGGCTTTAGGATCGGAGGATTCGAACACCCCCTTTCCGGCGGCGAGTCCGCTCTTCTTGATAACCGCTTTTCCCTCGAGGGTGTCGATATATTCGACGAAGGAGGTCTCGTCCTCGAATTCTTTCGCCGCGGCGGTGGGAATACCGTGACGGACCATGAAATCCTTGGAAAAAGTCTTGCTGGATTCGAGCCGGGCGGCGGCTTTCTTGGGTCCGATAACCGGGATTCCCGCATCCTCGAGACCGTCGGCGACTCCCGCGGCCAAGGGGCCCTCGGGTCCCACGAAGATCAGATTGATCCTGTTTTCCGTGCAGATCTTGACGAGTCCGTTCGGCTCGACGATATCCGCATCGGGTATATTTTCGCCTAACTCCGCGGTACCCCCGTTTCCAGGCGCGATATACAAACCGGTTATTCGTTTGCTCTTGGAGAACTTCCATGCCAAGGCATGTTCTCTGGCTCCCGAACCCAATAGTAAAACTCTCAAGTGTGGTCTCCTTATTTTTCGGCTTCAAGCCTGCCGAGCAGGTCAAGTATAACCTGAGGATAGTAGGTGTGTTCAAGGGAGTGAATCTTGTCCTCGATTTCTTCCAAACTTTCATTGCCCGAACGCTTGAAGGATTTCTGAAGAACCACCGGCCCGGTGTCGAGGCCGTAATCGATTCTGTGAATAGTTATGCCGAGCTCATCGTCGTTGCCTTGGTAGCTCTTCTCCAGGGCACCCGTCCCCGGATATCCGGGCAGAAGAGACGGGTGGATGTTCAATATCCTTCCAGGGTACGCGTCGATGAGAAGGGGCGTGAGCAGCTTCATAAATCCCGCTAAGGCGATCAGGTCTACACCGTATACCCTGAGGTAACTCAAGATCTCGAGCTCGGCCTCTTCCCGGCGGCGTCCGGTGTAATCGACTATAATCGAGGGAACCCCCGCTTTCGCCGCCCGTTCGATGACGTACGCGCCGGGCTTATTGCAGACGAGGCAGGAAACATCGTGCTCGGTGGGGCCGACCGCATCGACTATCGCCTGAAAGTTGGATCCGTTTCCGGAGGCGAGTATGCCGAGATTAGCCATTCCGGAGTACCCCTATCCTTCGGATTTCGATTTTCGCACCCCGGGCCGTTTCTTCGAAAGTCTCTTCCCGTCCTTTCCTCACAACCAGCGCCAATCCTATCCCGAGGTTGAATACCCGCCGCATCTCCTCTTCCGCAACGGATCCCTTCTTCCTTATCTTCTCGAAGATGCCGGGTTCCTGCCAATCCCAGCTAAACTCCGGGCGGAGGCCGCCGGGAAGGACCCGTCGCAGGTTTCCTTCGAGTCCGCCTCCGGTGATATGGGCAGCCGCGGTAATCTCTCCCGCGGCGAGGAGAGTTTTCATCTCTTTGACGTAGATCCGAGTGGGGATTAAGAGCTCCGCGTAGTCTTTCCCCTGGTCCGGGGTAATAATATTGCGGGCCAGGCTCAATCCGTTGGAATGAATCCCCGACGAAGGGAGTCCGTAGATCGGATCGCCCGCGGATATGCCTTCGGCGGCGGGAAGAAGGTTTTCCTTTTCCCCGATTCCGACGGCGAAACCCGCTAAGTCGATATCGCCGGGGGCGTACATATCGGGCATCTCCGCCGTCTCGCCTCCCGCGAGGGAACACTCCGCCTCTTCGCAGCCGCGGACAATACCGTCAATCAGGGGATGGAGAATCGATTCGTCCACTCCGCCGCAGGCGATATAGTCGAGGAAGCTGACCGGCTCGGCGTTGCACACGATAAGATCGTTGACGCACATGGCCACCAGGTCGATCCCCACCGTATCGTAGCGCCCGAGCTCCCGGGCTACCAGGAGCTTGGTGCCCACCCCGTCGGTGGTGGAAAGAACCACCGGGTGGGCATAGCGGGCGGTATCCACTTCGATCCCTCCGGCGAACCCTCCCAAACCGCGGGAGACCGCCTGAGAACGGAGTGATCCTATATATGCGGCGAACCGGTCTCCCCGGTCGATATCTACCCCCGCTTCCCTATAAGTGCGCATCGATATCTTCTCCTTCCTCGAGAGCTTCCGGCTCGACGGGATATTCTCCGCTGAAACAGCCGAAGCAATAGTTTTCCGGCCGGCCGACGCAGCTTTGGAGCTCGGAGATAGGGAGGAAACGCACCGAATCGGCCCCGGTGTACCGGGCGATTTCATCGGCGCTCTTCCGGTTGGAGATGAGCTCCTCCCGGGTGGGAGTGTCGATTCCGAAAAAGCAGGGCCACCGGATCTCGGGACTGCTCAGACGGATGTGCACTTCTTTGGCCCCCGCTTCTTTCAAGAGACTGACTAAGATACGGCTGGTGGTGCCCCGTACGATGGAGTCGTCGATCAGGATTATCCGCTTGTCCCGAATGGCGGTCTTGACCGGGTGGAGCTTCATCCGTACGGCGAGCTCCCGCTGGGAGGTGGTGGGCATGATAAACGAACGGCCGGCATAATGGTTTCGCTGGAGCCCCATCTCGAAGGGGATACCGGACTCTTCGGCGTAACCCAAGGCCGCGATATTTCCGCTGTCCGGGACCGGAACCACGATATCTCCGGTGTAATCATCGCTTCGTGCGAGGGCCGCCCCCATCCGTTTTCGCATGGCGTGGACCGATTCGCCGAAAACCTGGCTGTCCGGACGGGCAAAGTATATGAGTTCGAAGACGCATTGGCTTATCTTCATGTTTTTACCGAAACTTATGCTCTGAGGTCCGTTCTCATCGACGGTTACTATTTCGCCGGGCTCGACCTGCCGGTACTCCTCTACTTTGAGGATGTCCAAAGCGCAGGTTTCCGAGGCGACCACGTGCATATCCCCCCGCCGTCCAATGTACAGGGGCCTGAAGCCGTGGGGATCCCGCATGGCGAGAAGCTTATTATTGTGGATCATCGCCATGCTGTAGGCCCCTTCGAGGGCCTGCAGGGTCTCTAGGAGGGCCTCTTCGAAGGAATTTTTCCGGCTTCGGCTGATCAAATGGAGGATAAGCTCGGTGTCGCTTGTGCTCTGGAAGATGGAGCCTTCATCGAAGAGGAGCCGCTTGAGTGTTCGGGTGTTGGAGATATTTCCGTTATGGCCTAAGGCGATGTTCCCTTTATTGCAGCTGACCAAAATCGGCTGAACGTTTTCCACACGGTTTCCTCCGTGGGTAGAGTAGCGCACATGACCTATCCCTACCGTGGACTCCTTGGACTTGTCCAGATAGCGGGCGAGGACGGTGGATACCATCCCCAAATCCTTGTAGGCCACCAGCTTCTCCTGCCGGCGGTATACGATGCCCGCGCTCTCCTGGCCCCGGTGTTGTTGGGAAAAGAGGGTGTAAAAAAGTAGTTCGGGAATATTCAATGGACGAGGAGAATATATCCCCGAAACCCCACAGTGGTGCTTTAACGAGGTTTCTCCGTAGTGCACATAGATGTATATACCAGGAAGGTAAAAAGGTCAATTACCGGAAAAAAAGTGAGAAAATATGTAACCTATCACTCCCCCGGTGGTTTAATAGTATGGAATTAAACATTCCTTTTGCCTCCTTTTTTATATAGCTTCCAGAGTTTTTCCTCCTTTTCTCTGGAAGCTTTTTTTTTTATTATTTTATCAAGGACAAGGAGGTAATATATGCGGGTCCTCGGCCTCTACGGGAGTCCGCGAAAACACGGTAACACAGACCGGCTCCACGACATGCTTTTGAACGAGCTCGGGGAGAGGGGAGCCGAGGTTAAACGGCTGCGGATCCACGACATCGATGTAAAGCCCTGTTTCGAGTACACCGCGTGTGAAAAAACCGGACACTGCCCCATCGAAGACGACATGGAAACTACGGTAATTCCCTCGATTCGGAAAGCCGATCTGGTAACGGTTTCCACACCGGTTTTCTTTTACGGTGTTACCGCCGGCCTCAAAGCCCTCATCGATCGCTCACAGATCCTGTGGGCCCGGAAAAATCGGTTAGGCCTCCGGGATCCCGCGGCTCACCGGCGCAGGGGGTTCCTCCTCTCCGCCGGGGCGACTAACGGCGAACAGCTCTTTACCGGAATCCGGCTTACGGTGGAGTATTTCTTCGATGCGATAAGCGCGGAATACTCCGGAGATCTCGTGTACCGCTCGGTGGAGGGACGGGGAGATATAGAGGAGATAGCGACCCTCCGCGAGGAGGTACGTGCAGCCGCGGAGAGTCTGTTTCAGCCTCCGCGGCGGCGGATTCTCGTCGCGTCCCCACGATCGGGGGCATCCGCCCTCGCCGCTGCGGCCGCCTTGCGGGAAGCCGCCGAAAGTGGTGACGATATAGCTTCCCTCGGGCCTGTTCCCGGCCCCGAAGAGCGGCGGGACCTCGAGAGCGCCGCCGGTGAAATGGGGCTCGATCTCTTTTCACAAACCCTCGACTATACAATCGAGGACGGCGGCACCGGACTCCCGGAAGAAGTTCCGGACGGAGCATCCGACGGGTGGGCGCCGCAGAACTTCGATTTCACCGTAGTGCTCGGAAATGGTGAAGATCTCCATAGACGAATCACACTGCTTATCGACGCATACGGTATCTCCGGCGGCACAGTAACTTCCTGGAACCCCCCTTCCCAGGGTGAGAAATTTTTCTCCGGGTGCCGAAAGGCGGCCGCGGGATTCCTCGATTCTTTGGGCCGACAGAGCTAAGTAATGGAGATATTAGTTGCGAAATCGGATTATTTCCCTTATAGTTCATGTAAATGAGTTAAAAATGGAGGATAAGTATGTCTTACATCGAAGAGGTTTTTGAAACAGTCAAGAAACGGAATCCCAACGAATACGAGTTTCACCAGGCGGTGGAAGAGGTCCTTCAGAGTCTCGAGCCGGTAATCGACCAGCATCCGGAGTATCGTGAGGGACGCATTCTGGAACGTCTTGTCGAGCCCGAACGGGTGGTGATGTTCCGGGTCCCCTGGATGGACGACAAAGGTGATTATCATGTAAACCGGGGATTTCGCATCGAGTTCAACAGCGCCATAGGGCCGTATAAGGGGGGACTCCGGTTCCACCCCACCGTCAATCTGGGAATCCTCAAATTCCTGGCTTTCGAGCAGATCTTCAAAAACAGCCTTACCACCCTCGCCATGGGCGGCGGAAAGGGAGGATCCGACTTCGATCCCAAGGGTAAATCGGACGGCGAGGTTATGAGATTTTGTCAGAGCTTCATGACCGAGCTCTCCAGGCACATCGGTCCGGATACCGACGTACCCGCCGGAGACATAGGAGTGGGCGGCCGTGAGATCGGCTATATGTTCGGTCAATACAAGCGCCTTCGGAACGAATTTACCGGGGTCTTAACCGGAAAGCACATCAACTGGGGAGGATCACTGATTCGCCCGGAGGCTACCGGATTCGGCAGCGTCTATTTCGCACGGGAGATGCTCGCTACCAAGGGCGAAGACTTCAAGGGCAAGATTTGCACCGTTTCGGGTTCGGGTAATGTCGCTCAGTTTACTACAAAGAAGCTCATCGAGCTCGGCGCCAAGCCGGTTACCTTGAGTGATTCCAGCGGCTCGATCTACGATGCCGACGGGATCGATGAGGAAAAGCTCGAGTACGTCATGTACCTGAAGAACGTTCAGCGGGGACGAATGAAAGAATATGCCGACAAGTACGGGGCGGAATATCTCGAGGGGCAGCGTCCGTGGAGCGTCACCTGCGACGCCGCCTTTCCCAGCGCCACCCAGAACGAGATCGATAAATCGGACGCTGAAACACTCGTCTCCAACGGGTGTAAGCTCGTCAGCGAAGGGGCAAACATGCCGACCACTC
This sequence comes from Spirochaetia bacterium, assembly GCA_046542935.1. GTDB lineage: Bacteria > Spirochaetota > Spirochaetia > SPDA01 > CAZSGZ01 > JBKHAJ01. Next base: position 6,222 of record JBKHAJ010000070.1, read on the forward strand.
CCGAGGGAGTGGATATATTCCTGGACGCGAAGGTCCTCTACGGTCCCGGTAAAGCGGCCAACGCCGGCGGGGTTGCTACCAGCGGATTGGAGATGAGCCAGAACGCCATGCGCCTCTCCTGGACGAGGGAAGAGGTCGACGATAAGCTCCAGGGAATCATGAAGGCGATCCACGCCTCCGCAGCCAAGGCCGCCGAAGAATACGGCATTCCGGGGAACTACGTCGTGGGTGCTAACATCGCCGGCTTCGTCAAGGTTGCCGAGGCGATGATGGATCAGGGACTGGTATAGACACCGGTGCCCGGGGGCACTCTATAGAGTAAGGGGCCGCCTCCGGGGCGGCCCTTCTTCCAACCTAGGCGCTATTCCACATAGAGAACGGTTCGCTGGTGAAGGGCGTTTGCGTTCAGGTACATTGCAGGCGTTTTCCCGTTACCTTCGGGAAGGTCGATCACCTTGATTATATCCGCCCAGTCGTCTTCGTTCTCGAGGAGTCTTGGAAGCTGGTTGTCCTCGGTCATCAGGAAGCGGGTGTTGATACGGTTTCCCTTTCTGCCTACGAAATACGCAACGTAGAGCATATTGAGCTCCACGAGCTCGTTGAAAAAGTGGGTTCCCAGGCTCAGGTCGGGTACCAGCCCCTCGTGCATCGAATCGATCTCACACAGAACGCTGGTGTTATTGATCTCCCTAAAACTCACCGGTATCCCCAGTGAGGGGGTGCTCGTCCCCCACCGCCCCGGTCCAATAAGCATGATCTTGCCCGATTCTTCCATGTCCTTCCGGGTCAGTTTTCCGATCAGCTTTGCCACCCTGTATCGGTTCTGCTCGGACAGTTTTCCGTAGAGCTCCGGCACCACGTAGATGAGCCGGTCGATCCTGATCTTCCGGCTGTGCCCGATGGTTGCCCCTCGGGCGTCGATAATCATCCTGTCCACGTCGATATCCGGAAGGGGTTCCACCGTCTCGGAGGCCTCCTGGATCTGCAGAGGACGGCACTGGACAAGATTGATCCGGTAGCTCCCGTCCTCCAGAAAATTGGCGGTAAACTCGATGTCCACCTCCGATTCGTAGGCGTCCCGGACGGTGGAAAACATCTCCCGCATGTCTTCTATCAGTGAGGTTTTCTTGAGCAGTGTATCGAAGGTCAGCACCCAGGGAAAGACCTTCTTCATCCCCTGTTCCCGGGCGGTTCTCTCCAGCTCCCGGTCCCGGGTGGCAAAGAGATTCAAAGGCATGTCACTGTTACTAGGGGCTAAGTCGGTAAAGTGGATGTTTCGGAAATCGTTGAACTCGAGGTCGAGAACGTCCACCCGCCGCTGGGCGTACCGCTTGACCGCGGCGAAATCGGCTTCGGGGCGCTTTTCCGGAGCGTTCAAGGCTACTACCCGGGTGTAGTCGTCGTCGGCACGGTCCACGGCCCGGGTACCCAAACCGAACACCAGCCGGATCATTCCCGCCTCCGGGTCGATTTCCTCGTTCCATGCGTAGGGATTGAAAGAGAACCCCACTCCCGCGAGCTGGGGAAAGTAGTAATTCCCGCAGGGTTTTCCCGATACTCGCTGAACAAGGAGAGCCATCTGCTCGTCCCGGTCGAGGACCCCCCGGTTCTTCCGATAACTCAAAGCCTCGACGCTCATGGTGCTCGCGTAGATAAACCTGACCGCGTTCAAGAAATAGTCGAGCCGCTCTTCTTTGCTCCCCTGATTCGCGCAGAACACACTCTCGTACTTTCCCGCGAAGGCGTTTCCAAAGTTGTCTTCCAAGAGACTGGAGGACCGGACGATGATCGGAGAGTAGCCGTAATAGTCGAGCATATCGGAGAAGCGGCTTATGATGTATTCCGGAAAGTCTCCCCGGAGTATGCGTTTCCGGACCGATTCGTTTCCGTCTAAGAATGTTTCCGGATTCTTTTGCCTCTGCCGGTCCCACCAGCAGCCGTTCACCACGAGGAAGGTGTAGAACACGTCGGAGGCGATAAAGAAGCTGTCGTGTTCCTCTAAGAGACGGGTCCACTTTTCACTCTTTTTAGTCAGTATTGCCCGGGCGATGAGCATCCCCACCGATTTTCCTCCGATGAGTCCGGTACCGATCATCCGTTTCCAGATATGGATGATGTCTTCAAGGTCCAAATGAGCCTCGGCGAGATGCAAGATCCGGTCGTCCCGGGAGATGATGAGCCTCAAGACCTGTCTCAACACCGTCTTCATTTTTTTCTCGGAGCTCTGTCCCCTGTGATAATCGTTCAGGGTCGCTTCCGCCCGGATGAACATGGTATCCCAGACCCCGACCATCCGGTAGCTCGCCGAGGGGAGACCCGTCCAGGGGGTGGAGGTGATAACCTCGGCGATGAGCGCGCTCGAAGTGACGGGGACGAAATCGTTCCCCTTCCATTCGCGAACCAGATAAGTCTCATGAGACTGCTTTCCCAAGAGTTTCGCGGGTTTTATGTACAGCGAATCTTGGTAACGGTACACGTCGATCATGATCTGAGTGGTCTCTGAAATGGTGTCCATTGCATGGTAGGAGTGCTTGTACCGGTACAGGGCGAAGTAGGCGAGGGTCCGTTTCTCCGACAGGTATGTACAGGTGAGCCTGAAGAAGTTCCCAATCATCCTGTCGCTGAAGTAGTTCTCCGAGAGTGCGGAGAGGCTGTCGAAAACATAGTAGGCGGAATCGGCGTATTCGCTGATCGCTCTATGGACGTCGGTTATAAAGCTCTCGAAGCTCATCTCCGGATGAGTTTCGATGGTGGTGATACTCGATAGGGGAGGAACGGCCGCGGCGTGACTCGCGAACCGGAAGTAGACTAACCGCTTCCCCGCCTCTACCGCCGTTCGTACGAAGGCCTCACAGAAGGGGAGGTAGTCGGCGATCTCGTCGACACGCCAAACGACGTTGTCTCCCGGCTCCAATCCCCGAATGGCCGTATCCAGCGACTCCAACCCGGTGGTGTATTCTTTCATTTCTCTATTCTAATATTTGAAGCCCGATTCGCCAATAAATTCCCGGAGTATCGAGAAATCGGGGATGTGGGTGTCGGGAAGGGCGGTAAAATTGTCGATGAACGACAGGAGCCTTACCGCCTCGGTGTAGTGATGGTGATAGGGTTTGACCACCTTCAAGAGAGGTTCGGCGTAGACCTTGAGAACGGCGAGCTCGTAGTCGAGGGCCGAGTTGAAGGCGGTATCGGCGTTGTCCTGAAAGGGGAAGATGTTCCGGTTCTCTCCCCTTCGAACCGAGGGCCACCTCTCGAGGGTTTCCAGGGCGCTGTAGCCCCTGAACTTGTAGTCCCGTACCATCCGCCTGAGGAGTCGGTTGTCGGTGGTGGATATCCGGTTGTGATCGTCCAAGTTGAGCTGGGTCAAAGCGGAGACATAGATCTTGTACTTCGTCTCCGGAGGTATGCGGGGGGTCAAATTGTCGTTGAGTCCATGGATCCCCTCCATGAGCAGGATGCTCCGCTCGTCGAGCCTGAGCAAGTGCCCGTGCTCGTTCCGTTCGCCCGTCTTGAAGTCGAACTCGGGGATTTCCACCAGCTTTCCCTCGAAGAGCTCGAGGAGGTGCTCGTTCAGAAGGCTCACGTCGATGGCCTCTAATACCTCGAAGTCGTAGTCACCGTCTTCATCCTTCGGGGTCAAGTGCCGAGGGAGGAAGTAATCGTCTAAAGAGATGATGACCGGATTGAACCCTACCACACGGAGATGAATGGCGAGCTTCTTTGTGAAGGTTGTTTTCCCCGACGATGAGGGCCCGGCGATCAGGACCATCTTGAGCTCTTCTCTCCGGTCGTGGATACGGTCGGCGACGGCGGCGATTTTTTTATCGTGAAGAGTTTCGGCCACCCGAATAAAATCCTTGATTTCGCCGCGGTAGATAACCTCGTTGAGCCGCCCCACGCTGTGGAGGCCCAAAATTTTTCCCCATGCCTTATACTCCTTATAGACCGAGTAGAGAAGGGGGCTGTCCTTGAAGGGGGCGAGCTTCATCGGCGACCGCGACGGGGGATAGCGGAGGATGAATCCGTGAGAGTAATTGAGAATCTCGAAGCTCTTTAGCATGGCGGTATTGGGAGCTAAGGGGATGTGGGCCAGATCGGTATATTCCCTGCACATGTACACGGGCACCTTGTTCCGGTTCCTCTGCTCCAGGAGGACGACTGTATCCGGCAGATTGGTGCGTTTGAAAAGTTCCAAGGCTTCTTTGTAGGAAACGACCCTCCTTACGATCTCTATCTCCTCGGAGACGATCTCCCGCATCCGCTTTTCGAGACTCCTGCACACCGTATCGTCGACCGCTTCCTCTCCTTCGAAGTAATAGAAATAGCCGTTTCCCAGGGAGTGACCGATGACCAGGCGCAGATCGGGATAGAGGTCCTTGGCGGCCATGCTCAAGAGGAAACAGAGGCTGTTGCGATAGACCCGCAAGCCTTCCCCCGTTTCCACGGTGACAGGTTTGACCTCCGCGTTTATTTCCACCTTGAAGCTCAGACTGGTGAGCTCGTTATTGACTAAGGCGGCTATGGGAGGAAAGGGGAGCTCGGTTGCGATTTCTTCGCTCAAGATCTCACTGACCCGGGTTCCGTACGGGACCAAGCGGCTTTCTCCCTCGGAAAGGGTTACGGTTATCTCTTTCATGGGAATACCTCGGTTATTGACTTGCTTTTGTAATGGCTTCGATTTCAGCGGGGATGAGAGGCCGGGCCACCTGGATTCCGTTGTCTACACTGGTGTAGAGGAGAGGCTGATCCCTCAAAGGGGCTCCCCGCTCGTTGACCAAGACCCTGACCACCGGAAGCTTGGGGTTTTCGGCGTTCGTCTCCACCACGACGCCCTGGGCCCCATTGGAGAGCGCCACATAGGTTCCCACCGGATAGAGGGATATGGTGTATACTAGGAGACGAATTATCTTTTCGTCGTACTGCTTGCCGGTATTTTTAAGGAGATCGAGGATTCCGGTATGTGCGTCCTGGGCCTCCCGGTAGGGGCGCTTGGAAATAATCGCCGCATAGGAGCCCGCCACCGCGATGATCCGGGCAAAGAAGGATATCTTTTCTCCCCCTATTCCCCTCGGACCTCCTGATCCGTCGATCCGTTCGTGGTGCTCCAGGACGGCCCGGGTCACCATCATCGAAAAACCGGCCTCCTTCAAGATCCTGAAACTCAATATCGTGTGGGCGGCTAAGGTCTTTTTTTCCTCGGGGGAGAGCTGCCGGTTGCTCATGTAGAGCTGCGGAGGGATACGGAGCATGCCGATGTTGTGCATCAGGGCTGCGGTCCCGAGCTCGATCTGTTTGAAGATGGGTAGCTTCAGAGCGTCGCCGAGAACAAGAGATACTATCGTAGTCTTGACGGAATGGGAGATAATGTAGCTGTGACTGGGATCGTCCAAGTCGCTCAAGCGAAGCAGGAACCGGCGGTGTTCTTTCACATCGGCCATGATCCTTTTTACCTCTTCCGTTATCTCATCGTGATAGAACTCGTTCTTCTTCAGATACTGTTCGAAGACGTCGGAAAGGAACTGGGCGGTACGGAGAAAGCACTGCTGGGCTTCCTTCCACTGCTGCTTTTCTTTCTCGCTGCTCTCGTACCGGGCGGTAACCTGCTGTTCGCCTCCGTTTTCATGGCTCTCCCCGGCGAATATCGGAGGCTTGTCCTGAGGGGTGCCGTCGGTATAGACCTTTTCGTACCCCCACGCGGTCAATCGTTCTTTGAGCTCTTTTGTGATCGGCACATCCGGGGAAAGGAGGATGTACTTCTCATCCAAGTAGGTGGGTCTATCGAGATATGTATCTTCAGGAAGATTCTTTACCGTTACAGCGTTCATATTTGAACCGTTGACCCCTTAGTACAATTGATTTAGACTTCCTCCTATATATTATAGGAGTTTTCGACGTGAAATTTAAGACTATTTTTATCTTATTCAATATAGTCATTATAATTTCGTTCCTCATAATTTATCTGATGCCCCTCTTCATGCTCGGGTGGGAGTACACGTCCGTGTTTTGGTCCAAGAATTGGTTCCTGCCGGTCATTTTCGTGGCGGTCATCGGGGGACTCAACGCCTATTTCATAGGCAACTGGACCCTCTTTCGCTATCTCGAGGCGGAAAAGTGGGAACCCCTTATCGAGTATCTTGAAGCAAAGATCTACAGCGAGGAGAAACTTCGCGCCCAGTACGTGCGGATTCTCATCAATGCCTATCTCGTCAGGGGAAGGGCGGGGGAAATACATCGATTAAAGGAAAAGGTCGAGGAGAAGCGTCCGAGGCTTGTGAAAAAATTCATCCTCCAGTTCGGTATTCCCTACATTCTCGATAACGACAGCTCCGGGATGAAGGAGTTCTTCGGCAGGTTCTTAGAAGGGGAAGGGGGCCGGGAGGGCCGGTGGATCCGATGGAATTACGCCTTCGCTTGTTTTTTGGAAGAAGACAAAGAAGAAGCGAAGAAAATACTCTTACCCTTGTCCCGGGAAGTTAAGGACCCTCTCCTGAAGCTTCTGAGCCTGTATCTCCTCGATCCTTTCTCCTCTTCCGACGAGGAAGCGGGAGATGTCGTCGCCGAGGGAACCAAAAGCCTCCTCGACAAGCACGATCGGGATTCTTGGCAGAAGGAGCTTACCCGGGGAAAGGATAATGTCTACATCGTTATCCTTTCCCGGCTCTTAGGGGAGGCCACCGAATGGCTCTTCACCAAGAAGACCCTCGCGGAAGCTTGAGAATATGCGGGAGTTTCGCAAGTCCCACAAACTCGACGGAGTCCTCTACGATATCCGGGGACCTATCCTAGCCGAGGCGAAGCGGTTCGAAGAAGAAGGTTACAGGGTCCTCAAGCTCAATATAGGTAATACCGCCCCCTTCGGTTTGAACGCCCCGGACGAGATGATCCACGACATGATTTTAAACCTCCAGAACGCCCAGGGATACTGCGATTCCAAGGGGCTTTTCTCGGCGCGAAAGGCGGTGGTCCATTACTGCCAGCGGAAGGGTTTTCCCGAGGTGGATATCGAGGATATTTTTATCGGCAACGGGGTCAGCGAGCTCATTGTTATGGCCATGCAGGGACTCCTCGATAACGGGGATGAACTCCTTATACCCAGCCCCGATTATCCTTTATGGACCGCGGCTGTTACCCTCTGCGGGGGAAAGCCTGTCCATTACCTCTGCGACGAGGAATCGGATTGGTACCCCGACGTCGATGATATACGAGAGAAGGTCACCGAGAAAACCAAGGGGATCGTCATCATCAATCCGAATAATCCCACCGGCAGCGTATATCCCAAGGAAGTCCTCGCGAAGATCGTCGAGATTGCCGAGGAGAAGGAGCTGATCCTCTTCTCCGACGAGATTTACGACAAGATCGTCTACGACGGGACACCCCATATCTCCTCCGCCTCCCTCTCCGATACGATCCTCACCGTCACCTTCAACGGCCTGTCCAAGGCATACCGGGCCTCCGGATTCCGCGCGGGATGGATGATTTTGAGCGGAAACAAACGGATTGCCCGGGATTACATGGAGGGTCTCGATATGCTCTCGAATATGCGGTTGTGCAGTAACGTGCCCGCCCAGTTCGCCGTCCAGACCGCCTTAGGGGGATATCAGAGTATCGAGGATCTGGTCAAACCGGGGGGGCGCCTCTTCGAGCAGCGGGATGCGTGCATGAAGGGGCTCGAAGCCATACCCGGAATAACCTGCGTCAAGCCGCAGGGGGCTCTCTACTGCTTTCCGAAGATCGACATCGACAGGTTCCGGATTACCAGCGACGTGCAATTCGTATTAGATTTCCTCAGGGATAAGAAGATACTCCTCGTCCAGGGGACCGGATTCAACTGGCCCAGGCCGGACCACTTCCGGATCGTCTTTCTTCCCCGGGAAGACGAGCTGGCGGAGGCGATGGACGCCCTAAAGGACTTTCTGTCGAACTATCGCCAGAAGTAAGTCCCCTCGACTCGAGGCGCGGGACCTTAGCCTCTTCTTGACCGGGTGTCGGGGTAATCGCTATAATCGAGGCACTAACAAAGCAA
>JBKHAJ010000071.1:0-14238 GCA_046542935.1 Spirochaetia bacterium
GTCTACGCCGCCGGGCAGCGCAGGGTGGACGGGTGTTTCGGAGTTCCGGTGCTCCCCGGGACGGAGAACGATACGGTCGAGCGAGGGGTCAGGGCCGCCTTCGCGTGTGTCGAAGGGGAGGGGAACGCGGCCCGGGAGCTCAGGATCGAGTACGGGGTTTCCGATCCCCCCCGATTCTCCGCGGGCATATATACCGGAGAGATGGCCGTCGGATACACCGGACAGAGACGCCTCCTCGGCTACCGGCCCTTGGGATCGGACGCGGAGCTCTCTAAAAAACTTCTCGGTTTGAATGAGGAATACGGGACCCGGATACTCGCCTGCGAGAACACCGTAAAAAACCTGTCCGGCAGCGCCGGGGCCCGCCCCTTGGACCGGGTCCGGGAGGGGGGGAATAGCTTCCGTATCTACGAGATCCTTCAGCTCGAGGAGTACCGGGAGAACGCCGAAACTTTCTCCCTTTTTACCGAAGCCTTAGCCCTTTTCGAGAAAAAGCGATGGGCCGAGGCCCACGCCAAATTTCTCGAGGTTCTCAAACGGCGGAAAGGCGACGGACCCGCGGCGCTGTATGCGAAGAGGTGTCAGAAGTACGTAAAAACACCTCCGCCCGCCGGATGGGACGGAATTTTTATGCTCCCCTCCCGCGGAGATTGACATCGTAGAGGGAACGACGGCCGACTTCGGCTTGCCTCCTCTCGGACGGCTTGATACACTCCCGGAGAATGAAACTGCTCGAGCTCGACAAAGTGAGCCTCACGTTAGACGGCCGGACCCTCCTCGAAGATATCTCCCTGGAAATTAAGGAGGGCGAGAACTGGGTAATCTACGGACCGAACGGATCGGGCAAGTCCCTGCTCGGACAAATCATTGCGGGGAGCCTCGCCCCGAGCACCGGGAGTATCGTCCGTCGCGGCCCGGGACGTTTTCCCGATTCGATCGGGTACGTGAGTTTCGAGCTCCAGGAATCACTCCTCGAAGAGGAGAGACGGTCCGACGGGACCTGGTTCCGCCACGGCGATACGGACCCCGGCCGGAGTCCCAGGGACCTCTTCGCAGCCGGTGTTCCCGGGGACCCTGATCTCCTGGAACGGCTCATCCTCCGCTTCAGGATAACCCACCTCCTCGGCCGGGGGCTCAAGTTCCTCTCTACCGGGGAGCTGCGCAAAGTGCTTTTGGTGGATGCCCTCCGGAAGGGAATTTCCCTCCTTGTCCTGGACGATCCCTTCGACGGTCTCGATGCGGCCGCACGGGACGGGCTTAAGGAGGTGATGGATGCCCTGAAGGAAGAGGGCACCGGATACGTTCTCATATCGGGAAGATCCGAAGAAATACCTCGAAGCGCCGATAAGCTGCTCGTCTTGGAGGGGGGGAGGATTGACTATCGCGGAAGTGCCGCTTCCGCGGCCCGGGCCCTGCTCCCGGTTTCGGACGAATTGACTTCTCCTCAGCCGCCGGGCGGGGCACGAAGCACCGGCGGGAACTTCGAGCCGGGGCGGGAGATCCTTCGCCTCGTGGAGGTGTCGGTGCAGTACGAAGGTACGCCGGTCATCACCGGTTTGAACTGGACCGTTCTCTGGGGCGAGCAGTGGATGATTCACGGGCCGAACGGGGCCGGCAAGTCCACCCTCCTATCCATGGTAAACGCCGACAGCCCTAAGGTGTACAACCAGGATTTTTCTTTCCTCGGGGTGCGCCGTGGAAGCGGCGAATCGGTGTGGGATATAAAGAAACTCATCGGCTTCGTCTCCGGGGACCTGCAGCTCTCCTACTCGGTGTATGCCACTCTCGAAGAGGTTATTCTCTCAGGATATCATGATTCCATCGGGCTCTACCGGGAGCCCTCGGGATACGAGATGCGGCGGGCGGGTGAATGGCTCGAGAAGATAGGCCTCCGAGGGCGCGGAGCCGAACGGTTTTCTACTTTAAGTTTCGGGGAGCAGCGCATGGTCCTCATGGCCCGGAGCATGATCAAGGAGCCGAAGATACTGATCGCCGATGAGCCCTGTCAGGGACTCGACGACCGTCACCGGGGTCAGGTCCTGTCGCTTCTCGATCGTATTGCATCCGCGGGAAGGACACTCCTCCTCTACGTCACCCACGATCCGAGGGAAAAGATTTCCTCCGTCACCCGGAGGCTCGAGTTCGTTCCCCACCCCGCGGGGGGATACACCGGCCGGATTACCGAATAGACTTCATCCCGGTCATGAAGCGTCTGAGCTTCTTTCCGACCTGCTCGATGGGGTGGCTGCGGATCTTTTCGTTCACCGCGATGAGATCGGCGTTGCCGACTCCGTTTTTCCCGTCCCTGTATGGCTTACCAATCACCTCGGTGTCGACTTTCTTCATAAAGTCCCGGTTCAAGAGAGGTACACAGGCATCGGCGAAGAGGTAGCACCCGTATTCGGCGGTATCGGAGATGATCCGGTTCATCTCGTAGAGCTTTTTCCGGGCTATCAGGTTCGCGATGAGCGGGGTTTCGTGAAGGGATTCGTAGTAAGCCGATTCCTCTTTGATCCCGGAGTCCACCATGGTTTCGAAGGCGAGCTCGACTCCCGCTTTGATCATAGCAACCATGAGTATTCCGTTGTCGAAGAACTCCTGCTCGTCTATCTTTGCGGACGCCGCGGGAGTCTTCTCGAAAGCGGTCTCTCCCGTCTCCTTCCGCCAGCCGAGGAGGTTCTTGTCGTCTTTCTTCCAGTCCTCCATCATCGTTGCGGAGAAGGTCCCTTCCAGGATATCGTCCATGTGTTTCCGGTACAACGGGGCCATGATGGTTTTGAGTTCTTCGGCCAGGTGAAAAGCCCGGACCTTGGCCGGATTGGTCAGCCTGTCCATCATGTGGGTGATCCCGCCGAGCTTCATGGCTTCTGTTATGGTTTCCCACCCGAACTGTACGAGCTTAGCGGCGTATTCGGGATCGATTCCGAGCTCCACCATCCGGTCGAAGCATACCAGCGATCCGGTCTGGAGCATTCCGCACAGGATGGTCTGTTCTCCCATAAGGTCCGATTTCACCTCGGCGACGAAGGATGAGTACAGTACCCCGGCCCTGTCTCCGCCGGTCCCGGCGGCATAACCCTTGGCGTATTCGATTCCGTCCCCGCCGGGGTCGTTCTCGGGATGAACTGCTATAAGGGTGGGGACACCGAATCCCCTCTTGTACTCTTCCCGGACTTCGGAGCCGGGGGCCTTAGGGGCCACCATGATTACGGTGATGTCGTCCCGGATGTTCATTCCTTCTTCCACGATGTTAAAACCGTGGGAGTAACTCAAGACCGCGCCCTTTTTCATCAGCGGCATCATCGAGCCGACGACCGCGGTGTGCTGCTTGTCCGGTGTCAGATTGGCTACAAGGTCGGCCTTGGGAATCATCTTTTCGATGGTGTCCACGGGAAAGCCGTTTTCGACGGCGTTGATATAGGACTGACGTTTCCCTTCGATAGCTTCTTTTCTCAGAGCGTAGGAGACATCGAGGCCGCTGTCCCGGAGATTCAAGCCCTGATTGAGTCCCTGGGCACCGCATCCGACGATGACGATCTTCTTTCCCTTGAGTTTATCCGTTCCGGAAAAATCGGTTCGTTCCACCAGCCGACATGTCCCGAGCTGTTCTACTTTCCTGCTGAAAGGGAGTGTGCTGAAATAGTTCATCCTGTCCGTCCTGTTTTTGGGGGTTTAGTCGTATAAGACCATACTCGGTTTGTCCGGGGGTGTCAATTTGCTCGAGACCCTTCCGAGAATCCGGGTTTATCAGTGGTCCGTTCCGGTCCCCTTCTTACCCGTCTTGATCCGGTACATCGCCGCGTCCGCCCGGTCGAGAAGCTCGGAGCAGGGGGTGGTCTCGAGATCGCTCTCCACGAGGTGCCCGATACTCAAGCCCAGATGTACGGGTACCGAACCCTCGTCGTTGAAGATCTTAACCTTTGCGTCGATACGTTCCTCGATAACCCTTGCTTTTTCCGCTTTGGAGCTCAAAGCCAATGCGGCGAACTCGTCACCCCCGATCCGGGCTATTACGTCGGAGTCGCGGAGGCTGTTTCGAAGCACCTCGGCGGTGGCCCGGAGGGCCTTGTCTCCAACCGTATGACCGTGCTTGTCGTTGATCTGCTTCATGTTGTCCAGATCGATGTAGAAAAGAATAAGCTTCTTTTTATCACGCTTGGCAGCTTTGAGTTTCTCCTCGGCGATGGTCATGAAGCCCCTCCGGTTGTACAGCCCGGTCAGGTCGTCTATAAGGGAAAGCCCCCGAAGCATGGTAATGAGCTTGTGCCTTTCCAGGGCATAGCGGATACTGCGGATAATGAGGTCCGAGGTGATTCGGCCCTTTATCAGGTAGTCCTGGGCCCCCATGCGCAGCGCCTCTACCGCTTTCCGGTTGTCGGCGAGGCCGGTAAGGATGATGACCGGAATCTCATAGAGGTATTCTCCGAGCTTGTCGAGTCCGTCGAGTTCTTTGCTGTCGGGGAGGGACAGGTCGAGGAGGATCACATCCACCTGGGCTTCTCCCGAGAGGATGGCGAGGGCCTCCTCTATAGACTTCGCGGCGGTCAGGGAGTACTGCATATCGGAATCGTCGTAGCTCCGGACCGCTGAATCGGTGAGCATCTCGTTCAAGAGGATTCGATCGTCCGGATTGTCCTCGATCAGAAGAATTTCCAATCGGTTCATTCTTCTCCTCCGTTATTCGGCAGGGTCACTACCGAAAACCAGAAACTCTCGATGGTCCGCACGATGTCCATAAACTTACCGAAATCGACGGGCTTGGAGATATAGCAGTTCGCGTGTAAGCGGTAACTTCGCAGGATGTCCTCTTCCGCCTTCGAGGTAGTCAAGATCACCACCGGAATATCCATGAGCTTTTCATCGCGCTTGATCTTCTCGAGGACCTCCCGGCCGGAGACCTTCGGAAGGTTAAGGTCTAAGAGTATGAGATGAGGCCGGATTACCGCGGTATACGGGTTTTCCCTGTAGAGGTATTTGAGCGCCTCCTCGCCGTTTTCTACCACCTGCAGGTTGTTCATGATCTTACTCTCCGCGAAGGCTTCGCGGGTAAGAATGACGTCGTCCGGATTGTCCTCGACTAACAGGATTTCGATCGGTTTGCTTTTCAGTGTAGCGTGCATGCTGCCTCTCCTAGACGTTTCGCAAGTGTATCATAACGGCCGTACCCTTGTCAGGTTCGGCGCGGGCGTCCGCGTCTCCCTTATAGAGCCGGGCGATCCGCTTGCATATCGCGAGCCCGATACCGGTTCCCTCGTAGTCCCCCCGGGAATGGAGGCGCTTGAATAATTCGAAGACCTGGCCGGTGTATTCTTGGGCGAAGCCGATTCCGTTGTCCGCTACGGTGACCGTCCAATCGCGGTCACTCCGCTCGGAAGTCACATCTACTTCGAGCTCCCGGTCGGGATGGCGGAACTTGACGGCGTTGGCGAGAAGATTTTCGAACACGAAGCGGATGTGTTCCGGATCTGCGGAAATGATCGGCAGGGAATCTTTCCGGAGTTTCCGCGGCAGTCCTCCGGAAACCCTCCGAATACCCGATACCGCTTCTTCGAAGATCCTGTCGGTGTCACAGGGCCGGATCCGCTCCGGATCGAGACGGATCCGGGAGTATGTTAGGAGGTCCACGATAAGACCCTGGAGCCTTTCCGAGGCGCGGACGGTCCGGCGGATATATTCCCGGCCGGTAGAGTCAAGCCTCTCCGCGTATCTGCGGTTTAGTATCTGCAGAAAACCTGCGATTGCCCTCAAAGGCTCCTGGAGATCGTGACTCGCCGCGTTGGCGTATTCCGACAGGTCCCGGTTTGTCCGATTCAGCTGCTCGATAGTCGATTCGAGCCGTTCGACCATAGTGTTGAAGTTTTGAGCCAGATCGCCTAACTCGTCGTTTCTATGCCAGGATATCCGGGCGCCCAGCTCTCCCCGAGCGATGAGAACGGTCCCCTCGATGAGACGGTCCACCGGGCGCTTGACGGCCCTGGAAATGAGTATTCCCGCTGCAATACTCGCGAGTACCAGAACCGCCGCCACGGAGATGAGGACCCAGATGATCGAGTTGGATCGGCCTAAGACCTGATTCAGATTGTATCCCACCAGAAGAATCCATTCGGTAAGGCGCCGCTCGTCTTCGGAACCGGGACCTCCGGAGAAAGAAAAGATCTTTCCCGTACCGTGTTCTTCGATGACAAAGTGTCCGGCGGACCCGGTTATTCTCTCGAAGAGCGGGGTCGCGGACAGGTCTTGGTCGAACTGAAATGTCCGGGATTTGAACAGAAGCCTTCCTTGAGGTGTTATGAGCCGGGTTTCCACTTCGTACCGCTGAGTATAGGTGACTTCGATGTTTCTGAAGAGTTCGAGGGCGGAAATCTCGGAGAGAACCACGAAGCTCTTCTCATCGTCTTTACCTTCGACAGCAAGGTATGCCGTGAGGATCGGTTTCTGGTGGAGCGGGCTGTAGTAGAGATGGTCGTCGACGATAAGACGACCCTCCGGTGTCCGGACTACGGTCCTGCCGTGCCGGGGGGGGAGGGACTCGAGTCCTCCGCTGCTCTCTAAAACCTTTCCCTCCTCGTCGTAAAGGACAACCCGTTCCACCAGGGGAAAGCCGGACTGGAGGTTATAGTAGTTCAAGAATCGTATAAGATCCCGGCGCACCTCCTCTTTCGGTGTCCGGTAGGGATCGAGATTCATAAAATAGAGGAGATGTTTCTCGATCTCGCTCCTCAGCTCCGTATCGAGCCGTTCGCGCATTTCCTCGGCGAGAGAAATTCCCTGCACCCCGGTCGACTCGATAACGGTGTCCCGGAAAAAAAAGGTAGACATCAGGAGGAGTCCGAGGGTAAGTACCGAGATGACAAGGAATCCGGAGCGGATTGTAAGGGTGATGGACGGACGAAAGCGTCCCCGGTTATGCGTCCGCGGCTTATTCATTTTCGATTGCCAGGTATCGGATTTCGTCCCCTTCGATCCGGGCGGGAAAGAGGGGAAAGGCGATGTCCCGTTCTCCAGGCTCAACATTGATGAGTCCGAGGATACCCGAGTAGGTAAAACCCCGGTCGAAGAGGGATTTCAGATTATTCCTACTGACCTCCTCGTCCTGGAGGAGTGAGGTGATGAGCATCAGGAAATCGTAGGCATTGGCCCCGTAGTGGTTGAAGGATTCTCCGTACCGTTCTTCGTAACGGATCTTTATCTTTTCGGTGAAGGGATATTCAGCGGAATAGTTTTTCGGAGCGGCGATGTAACACCCATCGGCCTTTCCTGTTTTCCTGATTTCCGGGATAGACAGGGTGCTCGGTCCGAAAACGTCCCCGGAATATCCGCTGTTTTCGAGAGCGTCGAGGAGCCCCTCTAAGTGGGCGGCGAATCCGGAGATGTATATTCCCTCCGCTGAACCGGCACGGGCGGCGTAAGAGGAGAAATCTTGAGTGGCAAGGGGATAGGGTATCGAAAAGACCCGCGGCGAGTTCGACCAGCCGGTAACCTCAGAGGTAATTTCCCGCCTCATATCTTTTCCCCATTCCTCGTCGGAGTAGATGATTCCGAGCGAGCCGACACCGAAAGATTTGATTATTTTATAAATCGGCTCGAGCTCGGTGCGGACGTCCGGATAGTACCTGAACACCCACTCTCTTCTCTGAGTCAGTCCGCTGCTGGTGGTTATGAGGCCGAACAGGGGGGCCTTCGCTTTTTCCGCCGCCGGCGCGAGGGCCACCGAATTGAGGCTTATGATGGATATGTAGAACAAAGGTGCGTGCTCCGCCTCGATTTCTTCAAAGGCCCGTACTCCCACAGCCGGATTCATCTTGGTATCCCGGATGATCAGGCGGAGGTCCCTTCCGTTGATTCCTCCCGCACTGTTTATCTTTTCAACCGCGAGAGTAAGGGAGTTCTCGACATTTTCCGCCACATCGGCGAGTCCCCCGGTCCGCGGAAGGAGGACTCCGGCCAGAATGGGGCCTTCCCGGGAACAGGCTGAAAGGAGCAGAAGGGCGACGGAGAGAATGGAAAAGAATAGTGCTATCGTGGCCGTAGCCCGGTATCTGGGACTTTTCATACGATTTACCCTAAGCAAATTACTCTGTATAGTATAACAAGAACGGAGGATAACCAACCATGCTCGAGGCCGATCAAATACAAAAAATCGATGCAATTCTATCAGGCGCGGAGGAGGAGGGGCGGCGCGCCCTCTTCGAGTTCGAGGTATACGGAATCCTCTCCGCCTTGAAGCTTACGGTCCCCAGGTTCCGGTTTATACGGGACCCCGAAGAGGTCGATGAGGCGGTGATAGGGGACTTCGGCGACAAGATCGTGCTCAAAGTGGTTTCGGACGAGATCGCCCACAAGCAGAAGATAGGGGGGATCGAGATTACAGAGAACGGCAACCATCTCTTCATCCGGTTCCTTCTCGAGCAGATGAAGAAGCGGGTCGATGCGAAATTCCCCGAAGATGAAAAACCCTCCATCCACGGATTTCTCCTCGCGGAGTTCATTCCCTTCAAGCCGGCCTTAGGATATGAAATTCTCATCGGAGTCAAGAAGGACCTCGCCTTCGGACCGATCCTTACATTGAGCAAGGGAGGGGACGACGCGGAGTTCTTTGCCGAGTACTATGATCCCGCCAATCTCTTCGCCCCCCCTTTCGAATACGAGGACGCCCTCGAAGTCCTGCAGAGCCTCAAGATCCGCCACCGGTACGCTGAAATCGGCCATCTCGAGTACCTCGAATACATCGCCGACGCGGCGTCGAAGCTGAGCAAGCTCGCATACGTCTACAGCTTTATAGCCGATGAGAAGCGGGACTACATTATTTCGTCTCTCGACATCAACCCCTTTGTGCTGACCGCGAACAACCGCTTTGTAGCGGTGGACGGCTACGCCGAGTTCGCGAAAAGCGACGAGAGCCGGGTGGAAATGCCTCCCATCAAGACGGAAAACTTAAGGAGCTTTTTCAATCCCTCAGGTATCGCGGTAGTCGGTGTGTCCGGCGATGTAAATAAGGGGAGTATCGGGGTGGAGATCGCTAAGCTCCTCCACGATTTAGGCCGGGACGATATCTATTTCGTCAATATAAGAGGGGGGAGCATTACCCTCGGCGGCAAGGAATATCCCCTCTATCAAAAGATATCCGACGTTCCCGAGCCGGTGGAGCTTATCGTCTATACCGCGCCCGCTCCCTTTTCGGTGGAGTTCTTCCGGGATCTCTCAGAAAACACCTATAAGAGCGTGATTCTCATATCCGGAATTCCCGGCAATCTCGATTACGGAGACTACGTGGAGCAGCTCGATCGTTCGGTCCCTGAAAACCTGCGGATAATAGGGCCCAACTGCGTAGGGATCATCTCCGCTCCCTCCGGGGAAGACAGGGGGGTCAACACCTTTTTCGTCGACCAGAGGCGCCTCCAGGTCGAGCACTCCGAGTTCAGCAACACGGTCCTGCTGACCCAGAGCGGGGGGTTCGCCATCAGTGAGATAGACCGCCTCCAAAACTCCCGCCTATTCCATACCCTAGTCAGCTTCGGGAACAAGTACGACGTCAAAATCACCGACCTCATGGCTTACTTCGAAGAGAAAGAGGATATCGAGGTGGTCGCCCTCTACGTGGAAGGATTCGATCCCGGGGAAGGCCGCAGGTTTTTCCAGCTCGCCCGGGAGATGAAGAAGCCGGTGATTATCTATAAATCGGGACGAACCGAGACAGGTGCCAGGGCCGCAGCCACTCACACCGCGTCGATGTCCGGAGACTACGAGGTGTTCACCGCAATGTGCAGCCAGGCCGGGGTGATCTTCACCGACGATATCGAGGACCACTACGATTTCATCAAGGCGTTCTCCCTCCTCTGCGGAAGGATCCCCAAGGGAAACCGGGTTGCCGGTGTGGTCAACTCCGGGTTCGAAGCCACCGTTGCCGGAGACGAGATTTCCGGCCTTGTCCAGGCGAACTTCTCGCCTGCTACCGAAAAGCGGCTTCATGAGATCAACAGCTCCGGCATGGTCAACATTCAGTCCTCCTTCCTCGACATCACTCCCATGTCCGACGACAACGACTACGCCGCCTACATCGAGGCGTTCCTCGAGGATGATGCCGTCGACTGTATCTTCGTGTCGGTCATTCCCCACGTATCGATACTGAAGACCGACCCCGAGAGCGCCCGGGACTCCGACAGTCTGGGAAATCATCTCGTCAGGCTCTACAAACGGTACGACAAGCCGATGGTGGTATCGGTCAACGCGGGGAGTTATTACTCCGAGTTCGTAGGACTTATGGAGGAGAACGGTCTTCCGGTGTACGACGACATCAGATCGGCGGTCCGGTCGCTGGAAACCTTCGTTTCCTATTACGTATAGCTCTCGTTCGAGTTGCGCAGCTGAGGTTTTACCTTGTTTTCTTTCGCCGCGGGTTTCTTTTTGAACTGTGCCAAGAGTGCTTCCAGGCTTTCCGCGATGGGGAAGATCTTGGTAAGCTTGGTCAGCTCCAATACCTTGAGGACCGATCCCTTGACGTTGACGAACCAGAGTTTGAGGTTCTTCTTCTTCGCGGTGGTGTGCAGGTATATTAGGGTGCTTACTCCGCTGGAATCGATGTACTGAAGGTCCTGCATGTCGAGAATGAATCCTCTGATCCCGCTCGAGACGAGTTCGATGAAGGTGTCCTTTAGTTCATGGGAGTTGTACATATCCATCTCACCTGAGATGGCAAGAAGGTGAATCGTGGACCCAAGTTTTTTTACCTCAATTTCCATACCATGCCGCCTTTGGAGAGAGATTTCATTGCTATAATAACGGCTTAATTGTTTAGCCGGAATGAAAAAAGGATCATTTTTGTGTTAGTTTTTGGTTATTCCCCTTCTCACACCCCCTTAGAATTTGCAGTATGAAACTTGTGGATCCTTCGACGGAGACTCACAACACCATCCGACTCCCCTTGACGATCCTTCTGACCGATTCCGGCCGGGAGTTCTTTCTGGAAAGACGGAAGCGCCTCGGAACCGTTGAGACGGTCCTCCGGGGCAAGGGTCAGGGGATCGAGATTACAGAGTACACCGAAGGCTCCATCCTTCAGCTCCTCAAAAGGGGGTACGCCGCCCAGCTCGAGGTAGCGGCCGAGGATTACCTGTCGGCACGGGACGATTTCTTGAGGATCTCCCGTCTCCTAGGGACCCGCTTTGTCTTCTCGGAGCTCAACAACAGGATAGCCGCCGCCCTCTGCGCCTCTGCGGTGGTAACCGAGTGGAACAGGTTCAATCCGACCGCCCCTATCGAGGTCTGCGGTGATACCGAGGAGGACCAGATCCTCTTCTTCCTGCATCAAAACCGGGAGAATCTCTCCTACCTCAAGCGGCGGTTCCGGGAGCTCATCGTCCCCGGAGATCCCGAAGGAATGACTCCCGCTTCCCGCGGGCTCGAGGATGCTCTGAATCACGTGGGTCCCATGATCTGGTATCACCTGCTGCAGTTCCAGAGCTTTGACCGGTTCGGTGAGGTCTTGACCGACATCTCCCGGATCCTCGCCACCGCGGAGGAGCGTGCGGCGGTAAGCGAATACCTCTCTCTCGTGCTGGTGGAGCTGGTGATGCTCCTGCAAAACCGGAATATGATCGGACTTGCCGAGCAGCTTGGGGTCCCGGGCTACAAGATCGATACGGGTTTGAGGAACCGCACGGTACGCAATAATCTCCTGGCCCGGCTTGCACAAACCGATGCGCGCATCCATGTGGTATGGCGGATCCGCCAGGGTTACCCGGGGAGCGCCGGAAAGAATGGTGCAAAGAGCCGCTTCGAGGTGTCCATCTTCAATTCCCATGGCCGGAGCGACGAGATAAGACACTTTTTAGAGAGAAAAACCCGGATGAGCGGGGGCGAACAGAACCTGGAAGATTTCTACGAGAAGTTCGGAGAGGATGCGGGAGCCGAGCTGGGGCTTTCCTACATCTCCTTCCTCACGGAGCGATGCCGGTCTTTACGCATGTACTTCGACTGTCAGGTCCGCAGTACCGGGAAGAAAGACCAGGAGATTATCACTCTGATCTTCAGAATGTAGCCGGCCCTATTTGAGCCAGCCCCTGCGCAGGAAAAAGAATATCATTCCTAGGGCGATCAGTCCCATGGCGCCTAAGGTAATGGGATACCCGTAAGGAGAACTCAGCTCGGGCATGTGAACGAAGTTCATGCCGTAGACCCCCGCGATGAAGGTGAGGGGGATGAAAGTCGTAGAGATGATAGTCAGGATCTTCATGACCGAGTTCATCCGATTGCTTACATTGGCGGTATACACCGAGAAGAGACTCGAGAGTTTCTCCCGGATAATCTCCTGAGTATCTATAATACGAAAGACATGATCGTAGATGTCCCGGTAGTAGATGCGGGTGGATTCGCTGATAAGGGCAAGGTCGGTCTTCTGGAGGGAGTAGACGACCTCCCTGCATGGGAGAATGGCTCTTCTCAGCTCGCTTACCTGCTTTCCGATGGAGTGGAGATCTTCCGCCGGGCGGGCCACCTTATCGGAGAGGATTTCTTCCTCTGTTTGATCGAAAATCATCTCGACCTCTTCGAGGACGGTAAAGTAGTAATCCACCATCGAATCGAGGAGGCGTAGTGGAGGTAGTCCGCTCCGGAGGATCGGACCCGTCCCTTTTTGTTCCGTATCCTGTTTCGGATAAACTCGAAGGTGTCCCCCCTACGTTCTTGGAAACTCACCACCCACCCCTCGCCCATCAAGAGGCTTACCTGCTCGCTCTTCGCGTGTAAGTGCACGTCGTCCCAGGAAAGCATCTTCATCACCGTAAAGTAGTAGTCCCCGTAATCCTCGAACTTGGGACGCTGGTCGACATTCTGGATGTCCTCGAGGACTAAGGGGTGGATGTCGAAGAGATCTCCGATCCTGCTCAAGGTCTCGCCGTCGGAGACACCGATGACGTCCATCCAGAGGACCTCCCCCTCGGCGGGACGGAAGAGCTCCGGCCGAAAGAAGGGACCGGTTTCCCTGTCGGCGAAGACTTCCTCGGTATAGGAGTCTTCGGTAAACCGGAAGATCGTTATCTCCGGCGGCTCGGCGGCACCGCTCGGGCCCGCGGCCTCCCGGAGGGTCCCCGGGGGTTGTCCGAGCTTTTCTAGGAAGAGCTTTTTTCTCATACCGCGCATGATTAGAGTATCGGCGCCAACGGCCCCTTACCTTATCCCGCCCCGATTCCCCATCTCCCCGCGGCTAAGTCGACTATCGACTTGATTAGCCGCTCGTAGCTCCACCCGGCCGCTTTTGCCTCGATAGGCAGGTCGCTGTAGTCGGGATTGAGCCCGGGAAGGGGGTTTATTTCCAAGATGTAGGGATTCCCCTGGTTGTCGATACGGAAATCGACCCGGGAGATGTCGAGGCACCCCATGACCCGGAAAACCGCCGCGGCGAGGCGGTTCAATCGGTCGGCGAGACCCGAGTCGATAGGAGCCGGGCAGGTATAGTGGAAAGTATCCACGAGCTCGGTCTTGATCCGATTGGTGTATATCCCCCCTTCCGACTTATCGTACTTGCGGGTATCCACCTCCAAGGCGGGGAAGAAGGTGAGCTCCCCCGGAAGAACCTCCGGGGCGGTCCGGTCGTTCAGCCTCCGCGCCGCAGTGGGGCCTAAATTGCCGATGAGGCCCACGGTAAGCTCCCTCCCGTCGATGTACCGTTCGCACAGGACCGGCTGATTGTAACGGGTGAGCATCTCCTTGAGCCGCTCTCTGAGTTCGTCCACCGAGTGGACTATGCTCTTTGCGGTCACTCCGATGCCGGTCCCCTCCCGGCTCGGTTTGACGAAGAGGGGAAACCGGAGCTCGTTACCGTCGGTGAGGTCATCGTTTATCTCTTCGTCGACTGAGCTTACGACTTGGAACTCCGGAGTGGGGAGCTCGTGGTAATGGAGAATCCGTTTGGTCAACGGCTTGTCCAGGGCCATGGCGAGGGTAATTACCCTGCTTCCGGTATAGGGAAGGCGCATCATCTCGAGGAGTGAGGGGATGTGGGCCTCCCGGCCGTCTCCGAAGTGTCCCTCCGCAATATTCAGGCAGAGATCAGGCTTGAAAGCCTCGAGTTTCTCCCTCAGTACAAAGGGGGGATTGATATTTGCTTCGAAAAACTCCGCGGCATGCCCGAGCTTTTCGAGGGTCGTGCACAGGATTTTTACAGTTTTGGGACTGTCGAGATCGTCCCACTGGTCGGGAGACATGTCGTCCCAGACAGGAGCGTTGGCTGTCAGGTTCGCC
>JBKHAJ010000072.1:0-14084 GCA_046542935.1 Spirochaetia bacterium
CTCATGGGAGTTTCCGGGTCCGGCAAGACGGCGGTGGGCCTCGAGCTCGCGGAGATGACCGGCTGGGATTTTCACGACGCCGACGATTTTCACAGTCCTGAAAACAAAGAGAAGATGAGAAACGGCATACCCCTGACCGATGCGGACAGAGAACCGTGGCTGAAAAGCCTCCACGAACTTCTTGCCCGATATGCACGGGAGGGAAAGCCGATGATCCTCGCCTGTTCCGCCCTGAAAAGGCGTTACCGGGAGATTTTAGCCGAAGGATTTCCGCAGATACGGTTCGTGTATCTGAAGGGAAGTTTTGAAACCTTCAAGCGCAGGATGGAACGGCGTGAGAACCACTACATGAAACCGGGGATGCTCGAAAGCCAATTCGAAACCCTCGAAGAACCGCACCCGGACGAAGAGGACGCAATCACCGTCGACGCCGCCCTGGGAACACCGGGCGAGCTGGCGGGAGAAGTGTACAGGAGGATATCAATATGCTTCTGATAGGGGCGGGCGGTCCCGACGCCCGAATATCGGACGACGAGCTTACGCGGCTCTTCATCGCGGCCCTCGATAAGCTCGGACCCCGGAGGAAGGTGATTATAGTTCCCCCCGACGGCTCCCGGATTCACAGCTTGGCGGGACTCCTCACCGAGACCGCCTGGAAGTATTACGGAAACGCGGTCAAGGCGGTCCTCCCCGCCTTAGGCACCCACACCCCCATGTCCGAGAAAGCCCTGAGCCGTATGTTCCCCTCGGTACCGAAAGAGCTCTTCCGCATCCACGACTGGCGGCACGACGTAAAGACACTCGGGCACCTCTCGGCCGGGGAGGTGGAGGAGATCTCCGGGGGAAAGGTCCGTTTCGATTTCCCGGTGCAGGTCAATCGTCTTCTTATAGAGGACGGAGTCGATCTCATCCTCTCCTTAGGTCAGGTGGTCCCCCACGAGGTAGTGGGAATGGCCAACTATACCAAGAACATCTTAGTCGGCACCGGCGGCGGCGAGGCCATCGACCGGAGCCACTTTTTAGGAGCGGTGTGCGGGCTGGAGACCATCATGGGGCGGATCGACACCCCGGTCCGGCGGCTCCTCGACCTCGGGGCCCGGCGATATCTTTCGGACCTGCCCCTCGTCTACGGAATGACGGTGAGGGAGGCGGGAGTCCAAGCGGACGGCGCCGGACAAACAGGAACGGTCACCCGGGGATTCTTCGTCGGCGGAGAAGAGGCCTTCCGCGGAGCCGGGGAGCTCGCGAGGAAGACCAACATAATCCTCCTCGAGGAGCCGGCGGACCGGGCGGTGGTGTACTTGGACCCCGGCGAATACCGGAGCACCTGGATCGGAAACAAGGCCGTGTACCGGACCCGGATGGCCCTGAACGACGGAGGGGAGATTCTGATCCTCGCCCCGGGGGTAGAGGAGTTCGGCGAGGACCGTGAAATCGACCGCCTGATCCGGCGTTACGGTTACCGGGGAACCGAAGGGACCTTGGAAGCGGTCGATGCCGACGACGAGCTCGCCTCACGCCTCAGCGCGGCGGCCCACTGCATCCACGGCTCCCCGGAGGGCCGCTTTACCGTCACCTACTGCACCGGAGGCCTCTCGAGAGAGGAGATCGAATCGGTGGGATACCGATGGGCGGACATACACGAGATGCTCGACCGGTACGACCCGCGGCGAATGAACAGCGGCGTGCGGGCTGCACCGGAGGGAAAGCGGGAGCTGTACGTACCCAACCCGGGGCTGGGGTTGTGGGCGGCGGCGGACAGATTTTAAGCATGCGCTCATTTGCCCGCCTGCGAAAAAGGAAATACCTTAATAGGGAACGACCTTAGAGAGAGGAGCTTAATAGATGACCTGTGATATCGGACTTATCGGAATGGCGGTTATGGGGCGGAACCTGGCGCTCAATATCAACGACAGGGGCTACTCCATAGCCGTATACAACCGCACAAAGTCGAAGATCGAAGATTTCGTGTCCGGAGCCGCCGAGGGCAGGGACGGCGTGGTGGGGAGTTACTCCGTGGAGGAGTTCATCGGTGCGCTGAAGAAACCCCGGAAGATCATCCTGTTGGTGAAAGCGGGGGATGTTGTAGACAAGTTCATCGATCAGCTCCGCCCCCACCTCGAAGAGGGGGACATCATTATCGACGGAGGGAACTCGCTTTTCACCGATTCGGCCCGGCGGACAGCCGATCTTGCCGAAGAGGGACTCCGGTTCGTGGGGATGGGGGTCTCCGGGGGTGAAGAGGGGGCTAGAAACGGCCCGAGCCTGATGCCCGGCGGCGATCCCGGGGCATGGCCCGAAATCAAAGAGATCCTCCAGGCAATCGCCGCCCGTACCCCGGACGGTCTTCCCTGCTGCGAGTGGATCGGGGAAGGCGGCGCGGGACATTACGTCAAGATGATCCACAACGGGATCGAATACGGGGACATGCAGGTCATAGCCGAGTCCTATCACCTGATGCGGGAGCTCCTGGGAATGGAGGTAGCGGAGATACAGGGCGCCTTCGCGGAGTGGAACTCCACCGAGCTCGAGAGCTACCTCATCGAGATCACCGCCGATCTCCTGGGCAAAAAAGACGAAAACGGCGGACCCTTGATCGACAAGATATTGGACTCCGCCGGGCAGAAGGGGACCGGGAAGTGGACCGCGGTCAACGCCTTAGAGCACGGCTTTCCGCTTACCCTCATCACCGAAGCGGTGGCCGCCCGATTTTTAAGCTCCATGAAAGACGAGCGGGTCCGGTCCGCGGAAGTTCTCGGTGGTCCGAACACGGGCGGCGCCGCTGAAATCCCGCGCCTCGATCCGGAGGAGTTGAGAAAATCCCTCTTAGCGTCGAAGATCATCTCTTACACCCAAGGCTTTATGCTCACCCGGAAGGCGGCCGAATCCTACGGATGGGACCTGAACTTTCCCGGCATCTCCCGGGTCTGGCAGGGAGGATGCATCATCCGGAGCATATTACTCAAGGACATGGAACGGGCCTTCACCGAGGGTAAAGGGGACGATTCCCTGCTGATGGACGGCTACTTCCGGAAACTGGTGAAAGACTGCGAGCCGGCGTGGAGAAAGACCGTCGCCGCCGCCGCCCTCGGCGGTATTCCGTCCCCCGCCATGGGATCGGCTTTGAGCTTCTACGACGGATACCGGCACGAACGCCTTCCCGCAAACATAATCCAGGCCCAGAGAGACTACTTCGGTGCCCACACCTACGAGCGGGTAGATAAACCCCGGGGGGAGTTCTTCCACACCGACTGGACCGGACGCGGGGGAGACGTCAGCTCGGGCACCTACGAAGCTTAAGAGATTGATTAAATCCTGAGTATCATGGTAGGTATATTGCGTGCCGTATTCCATAACCGACCCTGAAATAACCCCATCACCTAAGGGAAATAACGGAGACTCCGGGTCCGCCGTCCTCCCTTTTTCCGCCCTCCTCGGGCAGGACGCGATGAAACTCGCCCTGATTTTGAACGCCGTCGATCCCGGGATCGGCGGGGTCCTCATTCGAGGCGAAAAGGGGACCGGAAAATCGACCGCGGTGAGGGGACTCGCGAGGGTCCTGCCGGACATCGAGATCGTGGAAAACTGCCCGTTTTCGTGCGATCCCGCCCGGAGTGATCTGCTGTGCGGGGAATGCGCCGGCCGGCTCGAACCAGGGGAGAAGCTTCCGAGGAAAAAACGCAGGGTACGGATTACCGAGTTCCCCTTGAACGCCACCGAGGATATGATCATCGGGGGAATCGACTTCAACCGTGCGGTAAAGACCGGAACCAGGAGCATCCAGCCGGGGCTCCTCGCGAGGGCCCACCGGGGCATCCTCTACATCGACGAGGTCAATCTGTTAGAGGACCACTTGATCGACATCATCCTCGATACCGCGGCGAGCGGGATCAATACCGTCGAAAGAGAGGGGATATCCCTCTCCCATCCCTCCCGGTTCATCCTGATAGGGACCATGAATCCCGAGGAAGGAGAGCTCAGACCCCAGCTCCTAGACCGGTTCGGCCTCTGCGTAGAGGTAAAGGGTAATCCGGACCCGGCGACACGGGTGGAGCTCATGGAGCTCAAGGAGAGGTTCGATTCCGACCCCGCCTCGGTGAGGGAAGAATTCGGGGAGAGGGAACGGAAATTGACGGAAAGGATCGCCGCGGCCCGGGGACACCTCGAATCGGTGGATTTGAGCGGCGAGCTTACCCGGTTTATCGCCGAGCTGTGCCTCCACAACCGCACCGCCGGACATCGGGCGGACATCATCATCGCCCGGGCCGCCCGGGCCTATGCGGCTTACATGGGAAAGAGCCGGGTAGAGCTTCGGGACGTCCAGTACGTCGCCCGGTTCGCATTAGTCCACCGGAGCAGGCTCCCCGAAGGGCACCGCCCCGATGATGAGGAGTGCGGACAGGAACATTTCAATCCCCGGGCAGGCAAGGACGACGGAGAAGGAGAGAACGAATACATCGAGGCCCTCCATACCGGCGGCGATTTGAACGGTTCCGAAGAGGAGCAGGAGGCCTTCCCGTCGATGCGAAAATCGGATGCTGAGGAACCGGTACCGGGAGACACCATCAAGGTCGACCGGCAGCAGGTCTTCGAGATCGGCGATCCCTTCCTGGTAAAGAACCTTCACCGGGACCGGGACCGGCTGGTGCGAAAGGCGGCGGGAAAGAGGAGCACCACCCGGACAAGCAAGCACCAGGGGCGCTATGTGAAGAGCAGGCCCGCCCGGGAGACGACGGACATCGCCTTCGACGCGACCTTACGGGTCGCCGCACCCTATCAGCGCTCCCGGAGCAACGAGGAAAACCTCGCCTTGACCATTCGCAAGTGGGACCTCCGGCAGAAGGTACGGGAACGGAAGATCGGCAATCTCTTTCTTTTCATTGTCGACGCGAGCAACTCCATGGCGGCAAGGCGGAGAATGGTCGCTACAAAGGGGGCCGTCATGTCGCTCCTCATGGACGCCTACCAGAAACGGGACAAGACCGCCATGGTGGTCTTCCAGAAGCGGGAGGCGAACCTGGTCCTTCCCCCCACTTCCTCCATCGATCTCGCGGCGAAACTCCTGAAAGAGCTCCCCGTGGGAGGACGCACTCCCCTGTCGGCGGGCCTCGTCAAAGGATATACCGTCCTCAAGAACTACCTGTTGAAAGACCCCCTGTGCAGACCGGTGGTGATCATTCTTACCGACGCCAAGGCGAATATCGCTTTAGGCGGCGACGATCCCTTCGAGGAGGCCTTGAGAGCGGCCCGGAAGATGGCCGAGGACGAGCTCATCGAATATATCGTCGTCGATACCGTCGAGCCGAGGCAGATAAACCTCGGGGCCGCTCGCCGGCTTGCCCACGCCTTGAAAGGGGAGTATCTTCTGATAGAAGATCTCCGCACCCAGGATCTACTCGACATAGCAAGGAGCAAAACCGAATGAAGCCTAAACACTTTCCCTTCGCGGCAATCGTCGGCCAGGACAAGATGAAGCTCGGCCTCATATTGAACGTCATAAACCCTACCCTCTCGGGAATCCTCATCCGCGGAGAGAAGGGGACCAGCAAGTCCACCGCGGTTCGCGCCTTAGCGGAGGTACTGCCCCGTATCGAGGTAGTCCGGGGGAGCGGTTTCAACCGTGCACCGGGGGAGAAAGCGTTGGACATCCCTTCCGACTCCAACGGGGATTCCGAAACCGAGTTCAGGCAGGTCCGGGTCGTGGAGCTTCCGGTAGGGGCCACCGAGGACCGGGTGGTGGGGACCATCGACCTGGAACACGCCCTCAAGAAGGGTGAAAAGCGGTTCGAGCCGGGACTCCTCGCCGCCGCCCACCGGGGAATTCTCTATGTAGACGAGGTCAACCTCCTCGATGATCACATCGTGGACATCCTCTTGGACAGCGCTGCGATGGGGGTCAACACCGTGGAGCGGGAAGGTATTTCCTTTTCCCACCCCGCGAGATTTACCTTAGTCGGAACCATGAACCCCGAGGAGGGCGAGCTCAGGCCGCAGCTCTTGGACCGCTTCGGGCTGTGCGTGAACATCACCGGTATTCCCGATCCCGAGGACCGGGTGGAAATCATGGTTCGGAGGAACCGGTTCGACGAAGATCCCGACGGTTTCTTAGAGGAATGGAAGGAACAATCGCGGGAATTGGCCGAACGTATTGACCGTGCCCGGGAGATCCTGGGTAAGGTGAATGCGGATAAGAAACTCCTCTACACCATCGCCGAGTACTGTATCGAAACAGGCGTAGACGGGCATCGGGGCGATATAATAACACTGAAAACGGCAAAGACCCTGGCCGCCTATGAGGGAAGGACCGAAGTCACTGAAGAGGATGTGGCGGCCGCCGCGGAGCTTACCCTCCCCCACCGGGTCCGCAGGCAGCCTTTCCAGGAAATCGGGGAAGGAATCAGGCCACCACAGCACGCGGAGAGCTCCGCCGGAAGTGTAGACGCCGGCAGCGGGAGCCGTCCCGCCTGGTAACTCCTACTCCGGTTCGGCTTTGGCAAGTTCGATGAACTTATTAATCTTTTCCCTGTCGAAGTCCATGATGTCGGTAAACCGTATGCCCACGTAGTACCCCGATCCGTTCTGCTGATTGCAGCGGAGAACTATACCCTCGCACCTGACTTCGTGATACTCCTCCGCTTCCTCGTCGACGGGAATCCCGAGCATGAGGAACACCGAAGAATACGGCTCGACGTACGAATCGGTAACGCAGAGCAGGCCGCCCTCGCTCACATTCAATCCCTCCGCGTTCAGGAAGGTCTCTCTGCCGAAGGAGAGCTCGATTAGCTGATCGATTCGGTACCGTGGATACTGTCTTCGTTCTTCGTCCATGCACTCCTCCTATCCTAATAATACTACATTATTGAGGAATATTGGAAGAATTCTTGCCGCTGTGCACAGGGAGGTATACGTTCTATCCCGGCCTCTCGTATTTCTTGACAATTTCGATAAGCTCGTAGAGCGATTTCACCTCGCTCACCCCCGCGCCGCCCGCCTCGTCGATAAACGCGACGGTCCAGTACCCCTCACCGACGCAGCGGACGCTTACCCGCGTGTCCTCGGCGGGGGCGGTCACGTCGTACCCTTCCCGCTCGAGGGCCCTTCGGGTCCAATAACCGTACAATCCTCCCCCTTCGAGGGAAACCCGTCCGCCGTGGGGGCGCTCGAGGTGAAAGCTCCCGTGCCGCTTGTCGAAACTCAAGCTTTCCGCGGAAAAGATCCGCTCGAGAGCACCCGAGAGGATGCAGTCCTCCGGAGCGCCGGTCTCGATCGCACCGTCGGCGCCGAGGAGCCACAGCCGGTCGGAGGTCCGGATGGCGAGATCGAGGTCGTGGGTCGACAGGAGTACCCCTTTGTTCTGCTCCCGGGAGAGCCGCTTGAGAAGCCCCATTATCTCCACCCGTCTCGGGAGATCCAGGAAGGCGGTAGGCTCGTCCAGAATAATGACATCGGTTGCCTGGGCAAGAGCCCGGGCTATCATCAGTTTCTGCTTCTCCCCGTCGCTGAGCTCTCCCATGTTCCGGTCGGATAGATTTTCCGCCCCTACCGCCTCGACGGCCTGCTCCACGATCCGCCTGTCCTCATCCCCCAAGTTACCCCTCCATCCGGTATACGGGTAGCGCCCGAGAGAAACCAGCCCCCATCCGCTAAACATCCCCAGATTGACCCGCTCCGTAGTGACGATGCTCACATGCCGGGCAAGCTCATGGGGCTCGAGATCGTTGAGGTGCCTTTGCCGGTAGAAGACCTCTCCCCCCAGGGGTTCCTGAAGTCCGGAAATCGTCCTGAGGAGCGTGGTCTTTCCCGCTCCGTTCGGGCCGATGAGGCAGACCACTTCCCCCGGAATGAGCCCGACATTCAAGTTTCGGGCAACCGTCTTTTCGGGATACCCGATGACGAGGTCCTTGGTTGTAAGCACGGTATCGATCATGATATAAACGCGTCGTTTCTTTTCTGTTTTTTGAGGATGACCCAGACGATAACCGGGGCACCCAGAAGTGCGGTCACCGAATTGAGGGGCAGTACCGACTGACTGCCGGGAAGCTGCGCGATGAGGTCGGACATTATGGCCAGGATCGCACCGACCAAGGCCGATGCCGGGAGGAGAAGCCTATGCCGGGACGACCGGAAGAGATTCCGGCAGAGATGAGGCACGGCGACCCCGAGAAAGGCGATGGGCCCGCAGAAGGCGGTGACCGCTCCGGTCAATAACGCCGTTGTAACGATCACGTAAACCCGAACCGACCCCACCCGTACCCCCATGCTTCGGGCGTAGGACTCACCTAAAAGCATGGCGTCCATGGGTTTCGCCGAGAAGAGGACCGCCGAAAGCCCCAATAAAACCGCGGGGATGAAAAGCCTGAGCTGGTTCCAGGTAGTCCCCCCGAAGGTACCGAAGGTCCAGGAGATATAGGCCTGGACCCGGTCGGCAATGGAAAAGTGGATAAGGATGCTCACCACCGCGTTCACCGCGAAGCCGAAGAGCATACCCAGGATCAGGAGGGTCACCACGCTCTGCACCCGCCTCGAGACGACTAAAACCAGGAGAAGGACCAGCGCCGCCCCCAGACTCGCCGCGCTCACTATACCTAAGTCTCCGAAAAACCCGATTCCCTCTAAGAACCGGGATGCCGTCCCCGAAGCCGCCGAGAGGACGACCAGGGCCACCCCGAGACTCGCGCCCGCGCCTATACCCAGGATAGTCGGGCCCGCTAAGGGGTTGCGGAAGAGGGTCTGCATCTGGAGACCGCTCACGGCTAAAGCCGCACCGGCTAAGGCCGCGGTCAAAGCCTTCGGCAGACGGAAGAGGAGGACGATCTTGCTCCAGGATTCTTTTTCCACCTCTCCGCCGAAGAGGGCTCTCAGCACCTGCCCCAGGGGGATAGTGACCGATCCGAGCCCCAGGTCGAGAAGGAAAACGCCTAGGAGGATAAGTCCCAGTCCTAAGGCGAGAGAAACCGAGAGGGCCTCGGTCCGCCGTTTGCTCACGTCCACCGTGCTAATCGAGTTTATGGTAGTAGACGAACTCGTGGTCGGGAACCAGCTCGGGGTGAAAGATCTTTACTAGATCGGCAAGGACCACATGGGGATGGGTTATTCCCGACTCCCAGTAGGCGTTTCCTCCGTTCTCGGTCTGCCGGGCGTTGTTGTTGAATACCCTGCCGCTCCGAATGGCCTCGAACTCGGCGAAACGCTCATCCTCGGCTAAAGCCTCGTCCAAGCTGTTCCACATTCCGGTGTTGATCCATACGTCGGCGTCCCCGGCCTGCGCGAAGACCGCCTCGATATCGAGCATGTGTGTCTTATCGGTTTCATCGTCGGCGAGAATGTATTCGGCCCCGGCATCCTTTATGAACCGAGCGGCAAAGGTATCGCCCCCGGGAAGCCACCATACCCCCTGGTACGGCGCGTTTACGAGGACCGTAGGTTTCGGCTCGGCCTCCCGCGCCCGCGCAGTGAGACTCTCGTATCGGCGGACGGTTTCATCGAAAATCTCTTCGGCTTTCTCCTCGGCGTTATAGAAGAGGGCCGTATACTTGATCCACTCGAACCTGGCGAGGGGGGACCTTTCCAGATACTCCCCGTTCATGGCCACCGAAAAACCGGCTTCCAGGAGTTTCGGGTGGGAATCCCAATCTCCTCCAATGGCATGTGTCATAATGAGGTCGGGTTCGAGATCCAGGGCGATCTCTAAGTTCACGTCCTTGCCGCCGCCGGTCTCCCGGATCTCCCCATTCGCTATCATCTCTCGAACCTCGGGATTAAAGACATAGAGAAAGCTGTCCATACCTACCAGTGTATCGAGAAGCCCCAAGAGGTCCAGATAGCTCACGTAGGTAGTGCTCATCGTGATGATCGACTCTATAGGTACCTCTATCTTCAAAGCTTCCGGGTACCCCCCGGGAGCTTCTGTGCCCCGCTTGTACAAAACGTACCGGAAACTTTCATCGGCACCCATCCAAGGCTCGGTTACATCCACCACTTTGAAGGTATCGTGATACTCCACCGAGAAACCCTCGGCGTAGCGGATCGACGCTTCGGCCGTCCACCCGGTGGAAGCCTCCGATGCTCCGGGCGCCCCGGACGATTCCGAAACAGGGGCTTCTCCTGCACCACCCGCGAAGACCGGGGCGGCAAGAGTCGACAGCACAAATAAGATTGAAAGGATTTTGAGCAGACGATAGTGCATGATTACACTCCTCAACTGTACGGGGAGAAAGAACCTTCCCTCCGAAGGATATTGATTCAGGCAGGTCTCCTGACTTGCGTCGACGACGCTCACAGTAGCGGGGGCTGCAGCGGATTCACACCGCTTTCCCTTTTCACCGCCGGATTAGCTACGGCGACACCTGAACAAGTATGAGTATAAAGATATTCATGAGATATTACCAGTCCCCAGATGTTCCGGTTCGGGTCTCTTACAGGTGAGTCACCGTTCCCGATTCGAACCCGGATTCAATAAAATCGATGAGCCCCGAGGCGGCCTCCTCCGCGGGGATGACCTTCCCCTTCTCCATGGCCTCCACAAAGCGGTCCTTGACCGGCAGATGTTCGGGATCCGCCGAACGTATCCGTTCCTGCATCGAGGTATCCACCATACCCGGCGATACCGCGGCGACCCGCACCGGTTGTTCGGCTCTCTCCTGCTCCCGGGCTATGGCGCGGGTCAGCATATCCATGCCCGCCTTAGATGCACAGTAGAGGCTCAAGCCGGGAATGACGTAATCCGCCGCCCCGGAGGTGATATTCAGAATGATCTTGTCCCAGTCCACCGGCCGGTACGTGCCGATAAAGCGGTTACACAGCGCGGCCGAAGCAGCAAAATTGAGGGTCGCCGCCGCGAGGATCTTTCTCTCGTCTACCGTACCGGCGAGGCCGACCGGTTCGATGGTGGCCGCGTTATTGATAAGGATTATCCGGTTGATCTTTCCTAATTTAAAGGGCGGGGGAAAGATTTCGTCGAGGCGGTTGAGGAGTTCCCCAGGCTTCGACAAGTCGCATTCGATCCATGTGATCTCGGTGCCCTTCGTATCCGCGAGCCGTTCGATTTCCGGATTTCTCTGACGGGAAAGACAGATCAGATTACTCTTCCTCTCGATCATGAGGCGTGCCAGGGCCTCGCCGAGCCCCCGGGAAGCTCCGGTTAGCATGCAGTATTCCATGTAAAAAGTGTAGTAAACAGGCGGGACCGTGTACAGGGAAGGGAGTGCCTCCGGCGTTGACAACGGGGGAGGTTTGTCCTACCATCCCTTCCCATGGCCGAGAAAAAATACACCTTCTGCAGAATCTGTGAAGCGGCCTGCGGATTGATTGCCGAGGTCGAGAACAACAGGATTATCCGCATCCTGCCTAACAAGAGCCATGTCTCGAGCGGAGGATTCGCCTGCATCAAGGGCCTCAAGTTTCACGAGCTCGTCCATTCCCCCGACCGGGTGGAGTACCCCCTCAAGCGGACCGACGAAGGGTTCGAGCGGATTTCCTGGGCACGGGCCCTCGCGGAGATAGGGGTAAAGGTCAAAGAGTTAATCGAAGAGTACGGCAGGGACAGCGTCGGGTTATACGCGGGGAACGGCGCGGGCTTTTGCCTTCTCCATACCATGTTCGCCCAGGGCTTCGCGAAGGCTTTAGGGACCCGAAATGTTTTCGCGAGCTCCACTCAGGACTGCTCGAACAAATTCGCCGTAGCGGAGCGAATGTACGGCTTTCCCATGACTCAGCCGGTACCGGATTTCGAGAACGGCGAGCTCTTCATCATCTTAGGGGCGAATCCGGCGGTATCGAAGTTCTCCTTCAAGGGTGTACCCAACATCCTCGAAAAAATCAAAAGAACGGCGGCACGGGGTACCCGGATCGTCTCGGTCAATCCGCGGAAGACCGAAACGGTCCATTCCCAGGGGGAGCATATCTTTATCCGCCCGGATACGGATATCTTCTTCCTTCTCGCCCTTGCGGGCGAGATCGTTTCGGCGGGCGGTGTAGACCGGGAGCGGACCGGAAAGTACATGAAAAATCTCGATTCCTTCCTCAGGATTACCGAGGGATGGACACCCGAGCGGGCCGAACCGGTTACCCGGATTCCCGCGCGGACAATTCGGGAGCTCGCCCGGGCCTTTGTCGAGGCCGACGGCGCCTCGATTTATTGTTCCACCGGAATCAACCACGGGAGCTTCCCGAGCCTGTGCTTCTGGATAACGGAAGCGATAAACGCGGTAACCGGGAACCTCGACCGCCGGGGAGGGACCCTTGTCGGCAGGGGTATCATCGATTTTCCGAAGCTCGCGACGAACTCAGGGGCCATGGGCTCTACCGTACGGTCCCGGATCGGGAACCTCCCCGCCGTCTCCGAAGCCCTTCCCGGGGCCATTCTTCCCGACGAGATCCTCACTCCCGGGGAGGGACAGATCCGGGGATTCTTCGTTACAGCCGGGAACCCCGCCCTGACCCTTCCCGATACCCAGCGTGTACGGAGGGCCTTGGAAAGTCTCGATCTCTTGGTATGCATCGACATCTTCAGGAGTGATACCGCCGAGTACGCCGATTACATCCTCCCCGGTATCACCTTTATGGAGCATCCCGATATAAATTACATATTCCAGTCGATGCTGGGCATTACCGATACGCCGCACTTGAGCTACTCCGACACCGTCGTCGAGCCCGGACCGGAACAGCGGGAAGAAACATGGATCTTCGTCGAACTCGCCCGGGCTTCGGGGCTCAATTTTTTCGGGTCCCGGCTCCTCGGGGGGTTTATCGAAATCGAACGCCGGTTGAGCCGGATCCCCCTCCTGGGAAGGATCTTTCGTATGCGTTCGGAAAAGATATTCAGGTGGATCCTCCGGGCGGCTCGGCTTCCGGGTATCCGGCGGATGCGGAAAAACCCCGACGGGATCCTTCTGCCGAAACATGAGCCCGGCTCCTTCTTAGGAGAGCGGGTCCAGACCGAAGACGGACTGGTCGACCTCGCCCCGGAGGATTTGGTCGATCAGATCGAAGCGGTGGAAGATCACTACCGGCGGGAGCTCGAGAACAAGTTCCGCATCAAGCTGATCAACAAGAGGGAGACGGTAACCCATAACTCCTACTTCCGAAACGCCCCGAGCTGCATCCGCGGAGCGAACGCCACGAATTATGTTTATATAAATCCCGACGACGCCGCCGCGCTGGGACTGAAGAATTCAGATTCCGCACGGATAAGCTCCGACAACGGGGCCATAATTCTGCCGGTCAGGATAACTGATGAAATTATGCAGGGCTCCGCGGCAATCCCCTTCGGATGGGGACATCAGAAGGCGCCGGGACTTACCACCGCCCGGTCCACCGGAGGGGCGAACGTCAACATTCTGACCGCTTCCGGGCCGGGGAGTGTCGACCCCATCTCCGGTATGGCCCGTCTTACCGGAATCCCGGTAACCCTAGAGCCGGCGGGTAATAAAGCCACGTTCAGCTAAAACCCTGAGCGAACATGATTTAGACCAATTCCATCCCCACGATCGGGGGCACTCTCAAAATCTCACAGCTTCTTCGGCTTACACAGGTTTTTTCCCGATTCCGCGGCCCGCCCGCATTTGATACACACGTAGGCGGGGTCGCGTACGAGCCCCGCGTATCTATCGAAATGCTTTTCCGGAAAATCCTTTTTCGCAAGCTTACACAGCTTCTTGTCTTCTTTTGTACCCATCTTTTTCGAAAGGTACTCGAATCCGGGAGGATTAGCAAGCACGTTCTCAGGGGAGACTGGCCGAATCTCCGCGGTATTTATATAATATATGGAGGAGGCTCTCATGAATCAGTTCCAGGAAATGCTCTACAAGAGGCGGAGCATCAGGTCCTTCGACGATCGTCCTGTAGAGAGAGAGACGGTGAATACCCTCACTGAAGCCGCCCTGCTCAGCCCCAGCTCCAGGAGCCTCAAACCGTGGGAGTTCATAGTCGTGGACGAGCCTCGGATGATAGAGGAGCTCGCGGCTTCGAAACAGCACGGATCGCATTTCCTGGGCAAGGCCCCCCTGGCCTTTGTGGTCCTGGGCATGCCCGAAATTTCAGATGTTTGGATCGAAGATTGTTCGGTTGCAACCCTCCTGATTCAG
>JBKHAJ010000336.1:0-2501 GCA_046542935.1 Spirochaetia bacterium
GAACGACGCCGAAGCGGCCACCGGGGCTTTTAACGAGGGCGACCTCGCCTGGGTCGCCGACAGCATCCTTCTCGACAGGATCGATGACACCGATTCCCTGGTCTTCAACCCCCTCTTCGCCACCACCTTCTTCTATTTCTCGTGCCGGGAGGCGCCTTTCGATGATCCCCGGGTGCGGAGAGCTCTTACCTTGCTTCTTCCCTTCGATTCGCTCAGATCGTCCCGGTTCATGTACTTTCCCGCCTCCACCTTGGTCCCGGGAGTGCCTAAATATCCTCAGGTATTCGGGATCACCGAACAAAATACGGACGAATCGGCACGGCTCTTGGAGGAAGCCGGTTTCCCCGGCGGGGAGGGGATCCCACAGATCATCATCAAGATCCCCGGAGGTTTCGAAAGCAGACGGGTCGCGGTTCTGATGAAGCAGACGTGGGAGGAGAGTCTTGGAATTACCGTGAATATCGAGGAGTTCGATTTTTCCCGGTATTACGACGTCCTCAAAGCCGGGGACTACACCTTGGGGATGCTTTCCTGGATCGGGGATTTTCCCGATCCCCTAACCTTTCTGCAGATGTGGACCTCCGAGAGCAACTTGAACGACGCGGGCTATCGAAATCACGATTTCGACGCGATTATAGGCGAATCCATGCTCCAATCCGGAGTCGACAGGTACGAAACCCTCTCCCGGGCGGAGCAGCTCATCCTCGACGAGGCGGTAGTGCTTCCGATCAGTCATCTTCCGGCGTGGAACTTGATCGATTTAGGCCGGATCGAGGGATGGTATCCCAATCCCCTCGATATTCACCCCTTCCGATTTATCCGGAGACGGAAACTCCGTGTGGGGCCGGGAATCGTTTTTCTTGAATAAACCCACGCAAACTGGTATACTCTCGTACCTATCCCACATCAGGAGTTACTGATGCTCATAATTCCAGCCATTGACATTTTGGGAGGCGAGTGCGTTCGCCTTTATAAAGGGGACTATTCCCAGGCCACCGTCTACGAGAAGGACCCTGTCGCCATGGCTAGGGAATTCGAAAGGTTAGGGGCGAAGAGAATACACATCGTGGATCTGGATGCCGCCCGGGGAGGAGGAAAACGGAACCGCAAGAAGATTCGCAAGATCCGAAAAGCCGTCTCCTGCACCCTTCAATTCGGCGGGGGTATCCGGGATGAGGAAGATGTCGAGGAGCTCATCGATCTCGGTATCGACAGATTGGTGGTGGGAACACTCTTCGCCCGGAATCCGAGCAGAGTTGCAGGATGGATCCAACATTACGGACCGATCTTCGTGGCGGGGATCGATGCCAAAGAGGGAAAGGTGCAGATATCCGGGTGGGAAAGGAGTACCGATATCGAGGACTCAATCCTCGCGGAGCGCGCGAAAGAGGCGGGAATTGCGAGTATCGTCTATACCAACATATCGAAGGACGGAACAATGGAGGGGCCCGACATAGAGGCTACCGAGCGTATCGCCGAGGTATCGGGACTACCGGTTATCCTCTCCGGAGGGATCGGAAGTGCCGAGGACATCGAGAAGATAGTTGGGAAGAAGCCCAAAGGGGTGGTGGGTATCATCACCGGACGGGCGGTGTACGAAGACAAGTTCAACCTTCCGGAAGTCCTCGAGAAATATCAAGACGATACCCCCGGAGAGGAAGATTGGTAGATCGGACCCCCTGTGTCGTTCAGGCGAAGGCGGGAACCGTTCGGGATCTCGCCCTCATCGACGAAAAGGGATACACAAAGAGCCTGGAGACAGGGGTTCTGTGGATCGTCCATCCGAAAACCGGGCGCCTTCTGCCCTACGCCGGGAGCGCCGACCTGGTGAGTCTCGAGCGGAATCAAGGCTGGTTTCTCGCGGTGGTCGATTTGCCCGGCGAGGGAGGAGCGGCGGTCTCAG
Organism: Spirochaetia bacterium; assembly: GCA_046542935.1. Taxonomy (GTDB): domain Bacteria; phylum Spirochaetota; class Spirochaetia; order SPDA01; family CAZSGZ01; genus JBKHAJ01. The sequence continues at coordinate 1,904 of JBKHAJ010000336.1, forward strand.
GCACCGAATCCGCCGCCCGCGGTGCGGCGGCCGAAAAGGTTTCCGGTAGCGATGCCGCTGTACTCCTGCGCCTCGCCCGGCTCGTAGGCGAGCGGAGACGGGAACTCCCCGAGGGATCGTACACCACCCATCTGTTTACATCGGGAATCGAAAAAATCAAGAAAAAGACCGGCGAGGAGGCGGTAGAGCTCATTCTCGCGGACGGCCGGGACGAGATCGTCCACGAATCGGCGGACCTCATCTATCACCTCTTGGTTCTCCTCGAGGCCTCCGGGGTGGAGGTCGAGGAGCTTCTCGCCGAGCTCGAGAGCCGCTACCAGCGCTGATGGACGTCGGGTCGGATGTAGGCGTTGTAGATGTCGGCGACCTTCCGCATGGTGTCGCCGCTGAGGGGCGGAAAATCGGCGGCTTTGATGTTTTCCTCCGCCTGGGAGGGGCGTTTGGCTCCGGGGATGGCGCAGGATACCTCTTCGAACATCAGTATCCACCTAAGAGCGAACTGGGCGAGGGTCATCTCTTCGGGGCATATTTCCCTGAGTTCCTCCACCGCGGTAAGCCCCTTCTCATAGTCCACGCCTGAAAAGGTTTCCCCTACATC
>JBKHAJ010000337.1:0-2501 GCA_046542935.1 Spirochaetia bacterium
AGAGACGATGAAGGGTTTAGCCGGATCGCTTTTCACCGGCCTCGAGTTCGATTTTTTAAACGCCGACGGGAACATCACCTTAGACCGGGTACGCCGGGTCCTTGCCGAAGCGCCTTCCGACACGGTGGTCTATTTTTCCGATCTCTATCTTGACGGAAACCTGAAGTACCTGGATTACCGGAATTATCTCGGCGATCTGACCCGGAAGTACCCGATTCCCTTCTTCGTTCACAGCGAATTTCTCCTCGGATACGGAACGGTAGGAGGCATGATCACATCGGGGTATTACCAGGGTACCTATGCCGGACGGACGGCCGAGCGGATCCTCCGGGGGGAGAGAACCGAGGATATACCGGTTCTCAGAGAAAGCCCCAACCGGTATATGTTCGACGCCCGGACCCTCGAGAGGTTTTCCATACCCGAAAGGAGGCTTCCCGAGGATGCGACGGTGCTGTACGAGGAGGGGGCCCCGCTTAAGGAGATGCTCGGCTGGCTCATCCCGAGCATAATAGGTATGCTGTTTTTCGCGGTCCTTTCACTCGGTCTGACCGTCAACATCGGCCGGCGGAAACAGGCGGAACGGCTTTTTGCCCGGGAGCGGGACCTCTTTCATACCCTTTTGGACAACATCCCCGATTTCATCTTCTTCAAGGATAGGGAAAGCCGGTTTACCCGGATCAACACCGCGCTGGTGCGGTACTTGGGGCTCGAAACGCCGGCGGATGGGGTGGGACGCACCGACGCCGATTTCTATAACGAGGATATCGCCGCCGAAACCCGGCGTGACGAGTTAGAGGTCATGGAAGCCGGCCGACCTCTTGTCAACAAAGAGGAAAAGCTCGAACTAGGGGACGGGATTATCCGCTGGCAGACCACCACGAAGCTTCCTCTCTACGACGAGAAGGGAAATATAGCCGGGACCTTCGGGATCGCCCGGGACCTGACTGAGCTCAAGCGGTACGTGGACGAGCTCAAGCGGTCTTTGAACGAGAAGGAGATCCTCCTGAAGGAGGTCCATCACCGGGTCAAGAACAACCTGGCCATGATATCGAGTCTCATCAATCTCCACCCGAAGGACGGGCTGCCTCAGGATGCCGTTAATCTCCTTGAAGACCTCAAGGGGCGTCTCTATTCGATAGCCCTGGTCCATGACCGGATCTACACCAGTGAAAATTTTTCTTCCATCGACCTGACCGAGTACATCACCAGGCTTGTGGGTACCGTTGTCGGCGCGAGCGGCGGAGAGAGTCCGGATACGGACGTGGACATCGATGTCCGGGACCTCAAGGTAAGCTTGGACAAGGCGGTCCCCATCGCCCTGATCCTGAACGAGCTCATTACCAACTCCTTCAAGCACGGTTTGAGCGGTACTAAGATTCCGGAGGGGTGCCGGAAGAAATTAATTGTGACCGGCGGAGCAATCGATGACCACGCGGTCATAACAGTCCAGGACAACGGGCTGGGATTTCCCGAAGGATTCGATCCGAACAGCACCTCGTCTCTGGGCTTTCAAATCGCCTCGGCTTTGACCTTACAAATAGAAGGGACCCTGACCTGTCGCAGCGAAGGCGGCGCCCGGTGCGAGCTTTCTTTCCCGTTGGCAGAATAGCACGCCTGTTTCAGCCGCCGGGAGGGGCCCCAGGCGGCATAGGGAAGTCCCTACAGCTCCTCCGCCGTCCGGGCGATCAGGTCCCAGGCGTCGTCCACGTGGCGCTGCTCGGTGTTGGTCTGCCCGATCATGAAGCGGATGGTATATCTTCCGTCGAGTTTAGTGTGGGTCAGATAGGCCTTTCCCGACATATTGATCCTATCCAGGAGCTCCGCGTTCATCTGATTGATCTCGTTCTCGTCATTTGTCTCCGCGGGGACATAACGGAAGCATACCGTGTTCAGGGGCACCGGGGCTAAGAGCTCGAACCGGGGGTGGGTCCGGATCTTTTCCTCCACCCGCCGGGCGAGGGCTATGTGGGTGCGGATGCGGTTCCGGATACCGTCCACCCCAAAGGTCCGGATGACGAACCAGAGCTTGAGAGCCCGGAAACGCCTTCCTAACTGGATTCCCCAGTCCCGGTAGTTTTTGACCTTAGTTCCGTCGGTGGTCTTCAGGTATTCCGGATGGATTTCGAAGGTCCTGATCAGCGCCTCGCTGTCCCGGACGAAATAGGCGGAGCAGTCGAAGTTGGTAAAGAGCCACTTGTGGGGATTGAATACGAAGCTGTCGGCGTACTCGATCCCCTCGATCATCCACCGCATCTCCGGAAGCACTAAGGCCGATCCCGCTAGGGCGGCGTCCACGTGGAGCCACACACCGCGGCGCTTGCAGATTTCCCCGATCGGCTTTAAGGGATCGATCGCGGTCGATCCGGTGGTTCCTATCGTCGCTATGACGCAGCAGGGGGTAAGTGCCGCCTCGATGTCGGCGGCGACGGCCTCGTCGAGCTTTTCCGGAATCATCGCATAGTTCGAATCGGTTTCGATCTTCCGGAGATTGAGATTGCCCA
>JBKHAJ010000073.1:0-13703 GCA_046542935.1 Spirochaetia bacterium
ACCGGGTGTTCGGCGTTCCGGTGGGGATAAGCGACCACTCCGAAGATCCCCTTGCCGTTCCCCTCACCGGGATCGCCCACGGGGCGGCAATCCTCGAAAAGCACCTCCGCCTCGACGGAGCGACCGAGGGGCTCGACGATCCCATCGCCTTAGGTCCCGGGGAATTTGCGAAGATGGTCCGGGAGATGAGAAATCTCGAGTCCGTTCCCTCCGGAGACCGCCCCGCACGGTGCATCGACATGATCGGCGGTGAACGGTTTTTTCGAATATCCGGGGACGGCATCAAACGGCTCGCACCCTCGGAACGGGCCAATTACGGCAGGACCAACCGCTCGATCCACGCGTTGGAATACCTCCCCGCGGGAACAAGGCTGACCGAGACGAACACGGCGGTCTTGAGGACCGAAAAGTATCTCGATCCGGGAATCCATCCTCGCTTTCACCCCCGTATTCTCGGCGCCCGCATTACACGGCCGGTAGCCGCGGGACAGGGAATTACCTGGAATAATATTCTCGAAATTTGAATCAGCGCACCCCTCCGGGCTGTATTGCCTAGGTGGTGCGTTTTCTTACCCTTCTCCATGGACGTCCTCTCCTCGTTCTCTCCGTTTACGCCCTGATGCTTTTATACGGCGCGGCGGCCGGTTCTCGGATTCCCATCGAGCTTCTGCCGGTCCTTCCCCTCCCCGGCATCACCGTTGTTACCACAATAGAAGGTTGTTCGGCCGAAGAGATCGAGACGATGGTGACGGAACCGCTGGAACGGGGTTTTATCGGGTTGGACGGCCTCGCCGGACTCTCCTCGCTCTCCGAGGAGGGGATCTCCACCATATCCCTCGAGTTCGCCCTCGGGACCGATGCCGCTCTGTGTTTCGCGGAGACGGCGGAAGTGGCCGACGAGGTCTACCCCCGGCTCCCCGAGGAGGCTTCAAAACCGGCTCTCTCGAGCGCTTCCCGGACCGAAGAGGGGCCGCTCATTCGCGTGGCCGTGGAACCTCGGGGCGTCCCCTTCGAAGAGCTCGCGGCGTCCGTCGACGATATTCTGACCGGCCCCCTGCTGCACACCCGCGAAATCGGCCGGGTCGTGATGAGCGGCTCCTTAATTCCCCGAATTATGGTCCGTGTCGATTCCGGTATTCTCCGGGCCGCGGGAATACCCCCTTCGCACCTCGCCGAAATCCTCGACACTCACCTCGCCGAATACTTCCTCGGCACCGTGGAAAACCGAAACAGGTACAGGAGCCTCCGGTTGACCGGGGGTATAGCCTCAATAGGTGATATTGCATCCCTTCCGATTCCCTCGCGGAACGGATACTACACGGGCCTCACCTTAGGCGATGTCGCTTCGGTCACCGCCGAATACACGGCGGACGGCTCATGGGCCTATAGAAACGGAAAACCCTTCCTCGGGATCGAGATTTATCGAAATCCCGGAGTTCCCACCCTCGACGCGGCACGGGGAATACGCAAGCAGCTCGCCCTCCTCGAGGAGGAGTATCCCTATCTCTCCTTCTCCGTTATCGAGGACGGAAGCAGGCACCTCCGGGCGGCGGTACGGGATTTTCTCATCGCCGTCCTCATGAGCACGCTGTCGACCCTCTTCGTACTGAGCCTCTTCTATTCGAGCTTCAAGGCGGCCCTGGTCATCCTCACATCCCTTCCCTGTTCCGTCGTACCGACTATTCTCACCTTGCATCTTCTGGGGAAGGGACTGAACACGGTTTCTTTGGCGGGGATGGTGATGGGGGTCGGCTTGATCGTTGACTGCAGTATCCTTGTCTTTCACCGTTCTCTCCTGCACCCGCCGGGAGAAGATCTACACACTCTCCTTCCGGCTCTGACCGCGTCCACGGTTACCACGGCGCTGGTGTTTATCCCCGTCATGTTCCTCCCGGGCATAACCAGCGCCCTCTTCCGCGATCTTGCTCTCACCGTGACGCTCCTGCTCTTCTATTCCCTCGCCGCCGCGGTCGTCCTCATTCCCACCCTCATCACTCTCTTTCCCCAAGCTCTTCGTGTGCACACGGTCCGCCGCCGCTGCATGAAGACAGCGGAGGGGTATCTGAAAATCTTTAAACGTTTCGGGCCCCGTTTCGTTTTTCCGGGACTCCCTCTTGTTATCGCCGGCGCCCTGGTTTGCGGCATTGCCCTCCCCAAGATCCCCCTTCCCGAGGACCGCCGAGCAATCGTCGTAGTCCGGGGAGAATTCTTCTCCGGCCGTGGAGATGAAGACAACCGGAGGAGCTGCGAATCCCTCTCCCGTAAACTCATGTCCCTTCCCGGAAATCCCGAAGTGCTCGTCGAAGGAGACGGATACACCCTGAAATGTCTCATCGCATACCCTCGAAAGACCGACTCGCCACGTCCCGGTCCCGGAGAACTCGACGCCTTCTTCGCGGCCGTTTTTCCGGAGGAGGGGGTTTGGCGCTACAGCTCGGGACCGCCCCCTTCTCCTCTGACACCATTTTTTTTGGGTGCCGCTACGAGGGAATACCTCCTCCTCGCGGAATCGAGAACCGATCTTTCCTCCCGGATCACCTCGATTTGTACGGGTCTCGTCGAATCCGGGCTGTGCGATTCGGCGGAATGCGGACTCGGAGTAGAGGGATTCCGTTCCTCCTTCGTCCTCGACCCTTCCCTGCTCCGCCTGACGGGGTCCGATCCGGAGACGGTCAGCCGGTCCGTCTCTTTGGAGGAGGGGGAAAAAAACGTGGGAACGCTGAACACTTCTTCGGGCGCCGCGGAGGTCCTGTGCACCTTCACCCCGGGACAATCCGAAAGCACAGGAGCGGTGGTGCCCACTTCCTCAGGCACCGTTTCCCTGGAGAAACTGGGGCATCCGGAAGAAACCGTTTCCCACATGCGCCTCGAGCGGTTCGACGGAAGTCCCGCCGCGGAAATCCGAATACGGTCCTCCGCATCGGGGAAACGGGTGGAGGGCTTCATCTCCCGGACAGGCGGCGGCATAGAACCGGTTTCCCGGGACACGGACCTCGAGAGGAGCATCCGCAACGTCTTCGCCGCTCTCGGTCTGTCCGTTCTCCTCATCTTTTTCTATCTCCTGCTCCATTACAACGGTTTTCGGATTCCCCTCCTCCTTACCTCCTTTCTCCCGGTTCCGGCCGCCGGGAGTCTCTTCCTCCTGGCCCTTTTCGGACGGAGCATCAACATCGGGTCGGTTCTCGGTATACTCATCACTTTGGGAACGAGCCTCAATACGATGATCGTAACGGCGGACGGCCGGTCGGGATCGATTCTCCCTACGGCGGCGGCCCGAACATACCCGTTAGCGGCCACCGTAGCGACCACCGTGTGCTCCGCGATTCCCGGTATTATCCTCTCCGAGTACGCTTTCCAGCGGGATACCGCAGTGGCGGTCGCGGGGGGGATCCTCTTCGGCTCGGGTATTCTGATGATGAGTTTTCCCCGGGTCTTGAGCGGGGGAATCCCGCAAACAGGCCATGACAGGTAAAAGCGCGGGCCGCCGTACGGGATTTCCGACACCCCTCCGCGCGGGTGGGGTATATATTTTATCGATCGGCCTCTTCCTGGTAATTTTCTTTCTCTCCCCGGGCGGGTCCCCTTCGGAGAACTTTCCCCGGATTACCGTTGAAACCCGTCATTCCTACGGCGACGAGCTGATTGTCGAACGGGAGATTACCGCTCCCCTCGAGAATGCTCTTTTTTCCCTTCCCGGGATCACCGGTCTCGAATCGGTCTCCCGCCGGGGTTTGAGCCGGATCGAATGCGGTTTCGCGCGGGATAAGGACCGTGAATCCGCTTATCCCCTTGCCCGGGCCGCCGTGAATCGTGTCGCCGCCGGCTTCGGCTCGGGAATCGGAAATCCCCTCATCCTCCGGACGGGAGGGAGGGAACCGATCTTTATCGCCGCGATTCCGGGCTCCGATGACCGGCGGCGCGATACTCTCCTCGAAACCTTCCGTGCCGCGGGGGAGTGCGGAGAAATCCGTATAGGAGGGGCGTCAACGTTTCCCGTTGTCCTCGCGCCCGCGGATCCCGGGTCCTCCGTCCGGTACGCCCCCGCGGTACTTCCCCCGCTCCTCCGGGGCTATCTCCTCGAGGGAGAAGGGCGGTGGACCCGAAGGATCGAACCCTTTTCCTCCCTCCCCATTGCTCCGGGAACCGGTATAGGCGACCTGTACGAAGTACGCCGTGAGGCCCCCCGGCCGTCTTCGGAGGGGAGGATCAACGGAGAACCGGTTTTCGTCGTTTCGGTCTTTCCCGGAAAGTCGGAGTCCCAATCCAGGACCGTCCGGAACCTCCGATCGGCAGTCGATTCGATTCCCGGTGCATCGGTCATCTATTCCAGCCGGAAGAAAACGGTTTCGACCCTCCTTCGCTCCCTCATCCCGTTTATTCTGATCATCGCCGGGTTTCAGATTATCCACCGGTTGTCGGGATCACTCCGAAGACTCCGGTTCCGGGCGCTCCTTTTTGTGTTTTTTCAATGCACCGCCGCCCTCGCTGTGTGTTCCCTCCTCGGAAGACCGTTCTCTCGGGGGCACTTCGGGGGGATCGCCGCAGGAATCGGCATCTCCCAGTATATTCTCTTCATTCTTTCAGGCCGTCTCGATGCAATCCGCCGTAGTCTCGTTCCGGTAGGTATCGTCGTACTGCTTTTTTTGCCGGAAGCGGTGTTCCTCTCCTCTTCTCCCCGGGGAGGCTCCCCCTTGGGGCTCGGGGCAACTCTTTTAGCCTACTTTCCCTGTGCGGCTGTACTCCCCCTTTTCCGCTCTCCGGCGTTTCCGATTCCTCCGAAGCGGGTGTATATCCGGATAGCTTTGTGCATCGCGGGCATATCGGGAATTCTCCCCTTTCTTACCGCCTCCCCCGGCGCCGCGGGGTGGGACCGAATCCTCTCGGGATCTATCTGCCTGCCCGCGGGGACCCCCTATTCCGCTCAACGGTCTATCCTTATTCCCTGGGAAACCCGTCTCCTCCGAAGCGAAGGAATAGACCGGGTGGTCTTGAGTATCGATGAAGAGAGGACCCGGTTCTATCTCCGCTTCTCGAGGGGCATCCCGCGGCGCCGGGCCGAACTGATGTTCCACGCGGCGACGGGGGAACTCGAGCGGTATTTCTTCCCCGATTGGGAAGCCGACAGAGGAAACCGAGCCGTGATTACGGTGCACGGCCCGGAGACAGATAAGCTCGCCGCCATCGCAGAAGCCGCGGCACTCGCCGGGACGGGAGCCGGAGGAGGAACGAAAGCGGTCTTCCACTACGCCGAATCTCCAAGTGCTCTCCTCCTCTCCGCCGATCCCGAAAAGCTCGCTCTCTCAGGTACCGATCTCTTTTCACTCTACATCAGTCTCTTCTGGAGATACTCGGAAGGGGTCGCTGGGAAATTCGCCCCTCCGGAGGAGGAAGGGCTCGTGGACATCCTCATCCGGTCGGAGGAGTTCGGGAATCCCCTCCGGCGGGAAGCATTGACGGCCCGCACGGTTGATCTGCCGGGGGGAAAACTCCCTCTCCTGAGCGTCGCCGACCTCCGAGAAAAACCGATGCCGGGGATTATCTTCCGCCGAGGGACCCGGCGGTATACCGCCCTCTCGGTCTACGGCCCGAGAGGCGGAGGATTCGTCCGGTCTCTCCGAAACGCGGTGTCCTCTCTTCCGATTCCCCCGGGATACGGTATTTCCCTCGAATTTTCAAGGCAAAGCATTCCGGTACCCCCGGAAGATCTCATCATCGCAGGCCTGCTCGCCGCGGTCTCCCTGTGCACCGTATTTCGCCTCCTCCATTTTCCCGGTGCCCTCGGCCTAGGTTCTCTTCTCGGAAGCACCGCGGGTGTTTCCCTCCTCTTCCCCGCCTTGGCGTCCACGGCAGTCTTCCTGGTAGTTACCCCCCTCACGGCGATTTACTCCGCATCACTCAGGGTAAAGAACCGTCCTCCCGGGACGAAACCCAAAGCGTCTCCTGGAATCAGGCGTCTCCCCTCGGCATCGTAAAAGGGCCGCCAGGAGCCTTCCGAAGTAAGCACCTCGTTGGGTTTGTATAGCTTTTTGTACGCCATGTGACGGTTCTCTTCGATGTAGTAGCCGAGGTAGAGATAGGGGATCCTTTCCTCCCGTGCCGTCCGGATAAGCTCGTATATCACCAATCGCCCCAGACTCTCCCGGATGTATGAATCGTCGTAGTAGGTATAGACCGCCGAAAGGGAAGTGTGTCCCCGGTCGAAGTGGGCAAGCGCTATCAGCCGCCCATTGTGATAGACGGAAAGCTGCCGTGCCCCCGGGAGGGGGTCGAAGAAAGCCTCGGTAAACCGCACCCAATCCGACGGCTCACCGCCGTCGAAACGTGTCAGATGCCTCGTGTAGAGCTCGTAGGCCTCCCGGGTGGGCTCGGGCCGCCCCACTTCGATACGAAATCGGGAAGCCCGGTTGATCACCCGGCGTGCATTTCGGGAGAAACGGAACGATTCCGTACGGACCCGAATGGGGACGCATCTGACGCAGCTTCCGCAGCGGGGACGGAAAAAATACTTCCCGAAATGACGGTATCCCCGCTCGAGGAGGGTATCCAGGTCATTCCCACTGTATCCCTTGAGAAAGAAATGTTCGGTAACTGCGGTTAAATCATCGAAATAGCCGCAGGAATGGACCGCATCTTTGAGGGGAGCGCACAAAAGGGGCATGGAAAGAGAATAGCGAAAAAAAAGCGGGCTGGAAAGTCCGGCCCGCTTTAAAAAACCTCTCAGGGAAAAGGAGGTGAAAACCCTGAGAGGAACCATTAAAAGGAGGTGGGTTCAGGGTACCCTTAGTAACCCTTTGCTTAATTCTATAGACGAAACCTCCGAAGGGGAAAAAGGTAACAAAAATAATTATTTTTTTTCCTTTTTTGACGACCGGCTTGTCTCGAGAGGTCCCCGCGCCGGTATCACACCAATAGAAACTGGCTGCGTATCCTTTCGCACTTCGAATAAGCGCCCTCGAAAGTATCGTCGGCGGTATAGGTAAAGATGTCGGCCTCCTCGGTACCGCCGCCGACAGCAAAGGTACACAGGGGGTTGCGCGTAAGGCCCAGGATCTGATGCATTTTAAGCCCCCGGTCGATTAGAAACCGGGCAAAGGCGATCCCTTTCAAGGGCTCATGCCGCCCGTCTTTCGAGTAGAGGTAGCCGATGGCGTCCCGGATCTGATCGAAGGGCCCCTTCGAGTAGTGGAAGACCCTGCTCAAGGCCTTGCCGGGGTGGAGTGTCCCCGAATCTATCAGGGCGCCGGCCATATCGTCCACCATACGGTGTATGGTTTCGTAATGGAAATCGGTCCGAAAGATCATGACCGCGATGTCGGTCCGGATGTTGTTCTTGTGAAGAATAGCCGGAATGTCATAATTGACGATATAAAGCCCCTTATACCGTTTGACGGACTGTCCGTTTATATGCATCAGGTCCGAATCGGGAACATAGAGACGGAAAAGTTCGTCATAGGTCATATCCAGCTCCCGCATGGCCTCGAAAGCGCCGCAGACGACCGCTTTTTCGAAATCCTCGCCGAAATACTCGGCAAAACGGCACTTCATACTTTCGGTAAATGCCTCCTTACCATGAGTCGCGAAATAGAGCTGGAGCCGGTAGTGTTCCTCCACGATTCTCTTCTGAGAGATGAAATCCCCCGGGATATTGGCAAGATACACCAGGGCGGCCCTCTTCCGGTACTGCTCGCTGCTTCGGATAGTACGCATGATGGTACTTTCTACCTCCACCCCGTTGGTTTCCGGTCGAAGATAGACGAACACATCGTGGCATACCGATTCCTTGCACGGACCGGGATACGGGATGATAACGGTTGGAAGCCGATATTTTGGTGCGGTCATACCGTCTTTCACTATAGAAGAATCCCAACCGGATTACCAATCTTTTTTCATTCCGTATTTGACATCTCGTTTTCCGTCATTCATAATCTTTAAATACGTTTATAGGGAGGCGTTATATGGCTGACACAATACCCGATCTCCTCAAGGAGATAAAAGAAACCTATCCGGAGTATCCGGCCCAGTACAGTAAAGATTCCGAAGGGTTATTTCACCCCACCACGTACGCCGAGCTCTACCGGGAGGTAGCCGAGCTCGGCTCCGGGCTCCTCGACTTGGGTATAAAAAAGGGAGACCACGTCGGTCTTATATCGGACAACCGAAAAGAGTGGTTTGTCTGCGATCTCGCGATCTTGAGCATCGGTGCCGCCGATGTCCCCCGGGGGTGCGATTCGACCCGGCAGGAAATCGCCTACATTCTCGGCTTCGCCGAATGCGCCACCGTCTTTGCCGAGAACGAAACTCAGCTCGAGAAGATCCTAGACTCCAAGAAGGACATTCCCACACTCAAGAGGATCGTCGTCTTGGACGAAGCCTTTCGGCATACGGAGAGCTTGAGCGGTCGAATCAGAGAGCTCATCGGAGGCGTCGAAATCATGGCCTTCCGCGACCTCATGGAAAAGGGCAGGGCCTATCTGGCGAAACACCCCGAGGAATTCGAAGAAGCGGGGAATCCCATATCCAAGGACGATCTCGCCACCCTCATCTTTACCTCAGGAACAACCGGTGAGCCCAAGGGGGTCATGCTTACTCACGAGGCCTTCATGAATCAGGTCCGGGGGGTCCCCAAGCTCATCCACGTCGGCCCCGGAGACATTTGGCTCGCCGTTCTCCCGGTATGGCACAGCTTCGAACGGATCATGCAGTACGTCGCCCTGGGCACCGCTTCGGCCCTCGCCTATTCGAAGCCGATAGGAAAGATCATGCTCGAAGACTTCCAGAAGATCCGCCCCACGTGGATGGCCTCGGTTCCGCGGATCTGGTCTTCGGTCAAGGCTGGGGTCTATCGGAACGTTACCTCGGAAGGGGGGATCAAGAAGGCCCTCTTCCTCTTCTTCGTTGGTGTAGCGGGCTTCCACGCCTCTTTGAATTATATGGTCAGGGGACTCCTGCCCCGCTTCAAACGTCGAAGCAGGATTCTCGATTTTACCGCAGCTATCGTCCCCTATCTCCTGCTTTATCCCCTGCGCGCCCTCGGAAGCGTCCTTGTCTTCAAGAAGATCAAGCAAAAGCTCGGAGGACGCTTTGTGGCCGGGATCTCCGGCGGCGGCGCCCTTCCCGCCGACGTGGACAAGTTCTTCGCGGCGGCGGGGATACTTCTCCTTGAAGGTTACGGGCTGACCGAGACGGCTCCGGTCTTGGGTGTCCGCGCTCAGGACCATCCGGTTCCCGGCACGGTAGGCCCCGTATTCCCGGGAATGGAAATCAAGATCGTAGACGAGCAGGGAAAGACACTGCCTCCCGGTACCAAAGGGCTGGTCATAGCCAGAGGCCCCCAGATCATGATGGGATACTACCGAAAGCCGGAATTGACCGATCAGATCATCGACGAGGAGGGGTGGCTCGATACCGGCGACCTGGGGATGCTTACCCACGATAACGAGCTCAAGATCATGGGACGGGCAAAGGACACCATCGTCCTCTTAGGCGGCGAGAACATCGAACCGAACCCCATCGAGCAGAAGCTCCAGGAATCGACCTACATCGAACAGTCGATCGTCCTCGGACAGGACCAGAAGTTCCTCGCGGCGCTCTTAGTCCCGAACTTCGACGAGATCGAATCCTATGCCAAAGAAAATAACATTTCCTACATGACAAACGAGGATCTGATCGAGAGCCCGGAGATTATCGAGCTCTTCAACGACGCGGTCTACGAACTGGTGAGTCCTAAAAACGGATTCAAGCCGTTCGAACGTATCTTCCGGTTCAAGCTCCTGTCCAAACCGTTCGAGCTCGGCGACGAGCTGTCTCAGAAGCAGGAGATTAAACGCCACGTCATTACCGAGAAATACGAAAAGGAGATAAAAGAACTCTTCAGCTGATCGGTTACACCGTGGTGGAACGGCCCTTTCGTTGTGTATCGAGCTCCTCAATCCGCTTGGAGAAGAGGTCGCAGAGCTCCTCGAGCTTCCCGCGGAGGACGAGCTTCTCGAGCCACTCTTTCGGAACGCTTTCGAGGCCGTACAGAATTCCCGCCATCCCCCCGGTTATCGCCCCGAGGGTATCGGTGTCGTGCCCCAAATTCACCGCCGTCAGTACCGCCTCTTTGTACGAGGAGGTGGTAAGCAAGGTCCATACGCAGGCTTCGAGAGTATCGATGATGTAGTTCGATGTATGTATCTCATGAGGCCTCAGGGATACGATCCGCCCCGACATGATCCGGGCAAAGTGGGTCATCTCCTCTTCCTCGGAGAACCGGTCGAGCATAAACTCCTGCACCTGTACCACCGAATCGTCGAAGGGTATTCCCTGAAGCAGTCGAACGGCGATCTCGTTATACATGATACAGGCAAGGTTGCTCCTCCTGTGAGAGTTAGTCAGTGAGGCGATATCGATGACCGCCTTGATCCGCTGCTCCGGAGACAGACCGCAGGTAACGTAGGCTAGGGGAAGGACCCAGCTGAGAGACGCATTGAAGACGTACTCCCCAGTATCGAGGCCGCTCGATTCGCCCCCTTCCACCCTTTTCTTGAGTCCGGCCACCGCCTCCACGGCGGTGTTCCACACCCCGACGACCTCCCCGTCGGGGGTCCAGTACCCGGTGTCCCTCCAGAGGATGAGCTTCTCGACGATCAGACTCCGCTTGTTCCCGCTGCACAGCGCCTCGGCGAGACAGCAGCTCATACTAACCGCGTCGGACCAGAATCCCGGAGGGAGATTGTAGGTTCCATACCCCTCCATATCGGTAACCGGGTTTTCTTCGAGATAACTCCGGGACCGGCAATCCACCGGTACTCCGACCGCGCTGCCTGCGGCCATGCCGAGAAAACCGTCCCGTATTTTTTGCCAGTACATCCTTTCCTCCCGGGATATATAAGGTTGCAAATTTCGTGCCATTTATAGAAGAGCCTCCTCCCGTTTTCCTTTTTACCCAAAGGCATATCCCCTTGCCCCATAAAGAGATACCCCTCCCCGGACGCTTCTCCCGCTGCGGGGCTGCCGAGAACGGTTACCACCGGCTAATTGGATACCATCTATACGCCACATTGTAGTCAGTCGACTACCTTCTTTACAATGTTTATTCCAGGATCTCCCCCAGTTTGACATAGGGAAAATCGAAAACCTCCGCAACCGGCTCGTAGACACAGTGCCCGAGATAGGTGTTTACCCCCCGGGCCAAAGCGGGGGACAGCCGCGCGGCCTCCTCGACACCGGAGCCCGCGAGGAGCAGTCCGTAGGGGAGGGTCGTACTCGTCAGGGCCTGAGTCGAAGAGAGGGCAACCGCGCCGGGCATATTCGCCACGCAGTAGTGGACGACCCCGTCGACAACGTAGACCGGATCGTTGTGGGTCGTGGGACGGGAAGTCTCGATGCACCCTCCCTGATCGACGGCGACGTCGACGATGACCGCGCCGTTCTTCATAATCTTCAAATCCTCCCGGGTTACTAACTGGGGGGCCTTTGCTCCGGGAAGGAGGACCGCTCCGATGACCAAATCGCTCTCCCGCAGTACCTTTTCGATATTCGCCCGGGTGGAGTAGAGGGTGGTCACGTGGGTCCCGAAGATATCGTCCAGATAAGAAAGCCTGTCCGCGCTTACGTCGAGGATAGTCACGTCGGCGCCGATACCGATGGCGATCTTGCAGGCGTTCGTGCCGACGACGCCTCCGCCGATTATGGCGATCTTCCCCCGCTGAATACCGGGGACACCTCCTAAGAGGATACCCCTCCCGCCGAAGGTCTTTTCCAGGTACTTAGCCCCCTCCTGGACGCTCAATCTTCCGGCGATCTCGCTCATCGGTTTCAAGCAGGGGAGACTTCCGTTCTCGAGCTCGATTGTCTCGTAGGCGACCGCCTTCACCTTCCTTTCGAGAAGGGCCTCGGTCAATTCCTTAGAGGCGGCGAGATGAAGATAGGTAAAAAGGATCTGCCCCTCCCGGAGCAGAGGGTACTCCTCCTGCAAAGGTTCTTTGACCTTCACGATCATCTCGGCGGTGGAAAAGACCTTCTCCCTGCTCGTGACGATGACTCCGCCCGCCTCGGCATATTCATCGTCGCTAAAACCGGTCCCTAAGCCCGCCCCGGATTCGACATGAACGGCGTGCCCCTGTGCCGTGTATGCCGCGGTATCCGACGGAGTGAGGCCTACCCGGGCCTCTCCCGGCTTGATCTCTTTTACAGTTCCGATAATCATAAATAAAAACCCCCCTGCATACTATAGTCTATACCATCCCGAAAAATGAAACACGGTTTTCTTCGACACGGAAAGGGGTATCCCTCTCATGCCGGCATGAAGAAACTATTCGCCGCCGCCCGCTTCGAGGAATATGTGATCTTCGAGCCGTTTTATTGTCAACTCGGCTTTTCTTTCGTATTCTTACCTAAAGAGAATATACCAATTCGCAGGAGCGTTCCATGGAAACCTTGAAATACAATAATCTCGACAGTACCGCCTCATACCCGAAGCTTAAGATCCTTGCCGAATCCCCGGTAGACTTAAAGGAAGCCCTTACCGCCGAGCGGATCGAAAGCTACACCGCTCCCGCCGGCGGGGGACTCGTCTATAACTATGCCGCCAAGCTGGTCGACTCCCGGGTCCTCACGATGCTCCAGGAGCTCTCCGATGAGCAGCAGCTCATCCCCAAGTTCCGGGGTCTCGTAAACGGTGAGCGTATGAACACCGGCGAGGACCGGATGGTCCTCCACCACCTCTGCAGGGGACGCCTCGGTGAGAAGGTCGAGGAGCAGGGTGTCGATAAGGAGATATTCTATACCGAGCAGAAAGAGCGGTTCTACGATTTCGCACGGCGGGTCCATGAGGGAAAGGTAAAAGGTTCCACCGGAAAGAAGTTCGAGACGGTCGTCCAGATCGGTATCGGCGGCTCCGACTTAGGCCCCCGGGCGCTGTACTTGGCCCTCGAGAACTACGCCGCCGCGCAGCGGAAACATTTTATGAAAGGTGAGTTCATCTCCAACGTCGACCCCGACGACGCCTCGGCAGTACTGAGCCGCCTCGATTTCGAAACGACCCTGTTTATCCTCGTCACCAAGAGCGGAACCACCCAGGAGACGCTCACTAACCGCGATTTCGTCTTCCGGCGCCTCGAGGAGAATCCGATACCCGGATTCGATCCCAAGGACCACATGGTCGCGGTCACCGGCAAGAGCAGCCCCCTCGCACGTTCTTCCGAGTTCGCCGCCTGCTTCTTCATCGACGACTACATCGGTGGCCGCTACAGCGCGACCAGCGCGGTAGGAGGGTTGATCCTTTCCCTCGCCTTCGGCCCGGAACTCTTCGACGAGCTCCTCCACGGCGCCCACGAAGCCGATAAGATCGCCCTTAATACCGAGATCATCCGAAACGGGGCCCTGCTCGACGCGCTGATCGGAGTCTTTGAACGGAATTTCTTGGGGTTCCCCGCCGCCGCGGTCCTCCCCTACAGCCAAGCCCTCCTCCGCTTTCCCGCACACCTGCAGCAGCTCGACATGGAGAGTAACGGCAAGCGGGTCAACCGCTTCGCGGAGCCGATCCTCTATCCGACGGGTCCTGTCCTCTTCGGTGAGCCCGGGACCAACGGTCAGCATAGCTTCTATCAACTCCTCCACCAGGGTATGCAGATTGTCCCCCTTCAGTTCGTGGGCTTCAAGAGCTCCCAGCTCGGAAGCGACATCGAGGCCGACGGCTCCACGAGCCAGGAAAAACTCAA
>JBKHAJ010000074.1:0-13677 GCA_046542935.1 Spirochaetia bacterium
CCTCTACCTGATCGTAGACGTGTGGAGCCGTAAGATAGTGGGCTCGGCGGTACACGAGCGCGAGGACAGCGACTTGGCCGCACAGCTTATCTGCCAGGCGGCGGACAGACAACAGATCGACTCCGAGGGTCTGATCCTCCACTCCGATAACGGCGGTCCGATGAAGGGCGCTACAATGTTGGCTACGCTGCAGTGGCTGGGCATCGTCCCGTCATTCAGCCGTCCCCGCGTCTCGGATGACAACGCGTTCTCCGAAGCGCTGTTCTCCACAGTGAAGAACCGGCCCGAGTATCCGACCAAGCCGTTTGAGAGCCTTGGCTCGGCACGAGCGTGGGTCGAGCAGTTCGTTCAGTGGTACAACCACGAACACCTTCACAGCGCGATTCGCTTCGTTACCCCGGCAGACCGGCACGAAGGCAGCGACCACGAAATCCTGCGCCAGCGCAAGCAGGTCTACGAAACTGCACGTGCACGGAATCCCGAGCGATGGACCCGAGAAACCAGATGCTGGGAGCCGCTGGAAGAAGTTGTTCTCAATGGTGGACTGGACGCGAAACCAAGCAATCAGGAGAGGAAGACAGCGTGATTTAGCTAAGTGTTATGCGACATGTTTCTTGACAAACGGCGAAAGCATCAGAGGCACAGCGGATGAATTATAGAATAATCGGTGACGGCGTTGGTGTTCATTGGCCTGAGCTGGATGAAGATATTAGCGCACAAGGAATGTTAACAGGAGTTCCAGCCCGTCCTCCAAAACAAAGAGTGTAAGAAAGGAAGGACTTAAGATTTCACCATAGAAAAGGAACAGCACAACGGGCTACGCCGGCTATCACCCGATAGGCCTATCCACGGGACAAACCAAACGCGGCAGGACAAGCCGTGCCGCGAGGGCCAGGGCGGCGACGCCGAGAAAGACCGGGGTGTATCCGAGCAGTCTGATGAGCCCTCCGATGAGGACGGGAAAAACCGCTATCGAAAGGTTCAGAGTCCCGATGATTCCGGTGTAGAGGACCCGGTTCTCCTCGGTAGAGAGCTCTACGACGACCGCTTCCTGACTCACCTTCCGGGCCCCGACGGCGGCGCCGGTGAGTGCAAAAAGTCCGATATAAAAGGGAAGCGGCAGATAGAGGCTCACCCCCAGGGCAAGAATCGGAAGCAGAAACGACAGCATCGACCATATCTTCAGTATACTCTTGAAACCTCCCTTGGCGACGATCCGCGGCCACAGAAGGCTCGCGGCTATCATCCCGATGATCTGGACGAAAAGCAGATTCCCCGCCAGGGAGGGATCGAGGAAATACCGCGTCTTTGCAAGGGCGACGTAGAAGGGAATAAGGGCTACGTGGAATCCGACGCCGTTTACGTAGAAGAGATACATCCGCAGATTACGGTCCTTCCGGAGCACCTCGGGAATCATCTTGAGGGTCCTCAGATAGCTGGTGCGGGGACGCTCTTCCCCGGCGTCCTCCCGGATGAGCCAGAAGCCAATTGTTGCGATAAGGAGCACCCCGGCGGCGGAGCCGAAGAGAAGGCTGTAATTTGCAGGATACCCGACCGACTTGAGGACCTGCCGGGCGATAACCGCCGAGAGGAGGATTCCGATACCCGATATCAGCTGTTTCCGGGTAAAGAAACGCCGGCGGATATCACTCGAAAAACTCTTCCCGATCAGGTCCACGTAGGAGATGCCGGCGAAGGCCCCGCCGGTGGTAAAGATCAGGAGCTCCGCATAGATCAGAAGGAGGACGACGAGGGTATTCAGCCTCTGGGCGCTCAATAAGGTGACCGCGATCATAGCGAGGGACAGGACCCTCAAGTTGATTCCGGCAAGGAGAAACGGTTTCTTCCGGCGCTTCCCATGCAGAAATCCGGCGAAATTGAGCTGCGCGACGAGGGGTACGCCGATCATGATGGCCGTAACGATCCCCACGTGGATTTCACCCCCGCCGAGCTCGAGGATCAGGGCGGGAACGACCGAATTGACTTCGGTAAAGGTAAGAGTAATAGAGAGGAATATCGCGTGCCACAGGAAGGCGATGTAATTCCGGGGGAGCGGCGTTTTCTTCTGCATAGGGGAATACTAATTAAAATCCCGCGGCAAAGGCAATCCCGAAATAATCCGCGGGGTTATTCGAGAACTGTCCTTCGAGGGAAAAGCCGTGATGGTACTCTCCCAAGAAGCGGAACCTATATTTTGCCGCGGGGTTCCGGGGGATGATCTCGACTCCCAAGACGAAGGTACCGTCGAAGAGGAATCCGTACTCCTGCCAGTTCCTGAAGTGAAAGGCCGCATAGGGTTCCCAGTAGGCGCCCCGCCCGGCCCTCAATTGCTTCCAGGGGCGGAACTCCCCTCCCCACTCGATAAAGAAGGGGGCTATCGGATAGGTGTCGTCGGTCGAGAAAAAAACACCTAACAGGAGGTAAGCCCGGATCTGCGGGATAATCTGCCAGGAAACGGCGGCATCCACAGCCTCGCTGCTCGGGTTGACCCGGTCCGAGGGCTCCCCATGCAGCTCCATTTGGTGCATGAGCTCATCACCGAGATGGGAGGATTGGTGATAAACGCTGAGTTTCAGCGCGAAGACGCCGTTGGACCAGGTAATAGGCAAACCTATACGAAAATCGATGTTGATCATGGAGGTGAAGTACTCTCCGGAAGGACGGACAAACCGGAGGGCAAAGATAGACCAGGCGGCACCCTCGAGACTGACCTTGAGCTTTCCCCCGAAGACATCGTCCCATCGATATATCCCTATCCGGTCTCCGAAGGAGAAGGTCCAGAATATACGGTTCTGTCCCACCACACCGGTCCAGGTACCCGTCGAGTTATAGGCGTATCCGTCGTAGGCCTCGTCACCGAAACGCAGCCCCAAGCTGTAGACGGGATTCCGGGGGTCCGCCAAGAGGGGCCCGAAGAGGATCTCCTGATCGAAGAGCCCGGATCTTGCGGCGGAGGCTTTATTATCGCCGGCGGCCGTCCTCTCCTGTGCTCCCGGTTCGGGAATATTCGTAAGGAAAACCGCAATGACAATGAATAGGATTGTGAAAAGTCTCATTCCTCGTCCTTCGGGAAACGGATGGTGAACCGGGGAGTCGGAGTACGTTCGAGTTCGATTGTACCGCCTAACTGCCGCACCAGAGCCGTAATGAGACGTAATCCGAGGGTATCCGGGTTCTCGAGATCGACGTCCCCGGGAAAAGGATTCCCCGTATTCCACACGGCAAGGTCGTACCCGCCCGCGGGGTCTGCATGCATCTCTATGCCGAACCTGCACTCCTCCTCTGAGGAACAGCCGTGCTGGATCGTATTCACGGCGAGCTCGTTGATAATCAAACCGAGGGGTATCGCCTTTCGGGTAGTGAGCCGTATGTCCGTAATCCTGTTCTCGAAATTGACCGCCTTTCCGGCAAAAGAAGAAAATATTGTCGTAACGAGATCCTGAACATAACCGCGGAAATCGATATGGGTAACTTCCTCGGTGGATTCGAGTTTTTCGTGGACAATCCGTATAGCATCGATCTGATGCTCGATATCCGACAGATCGACCCCTTCCAGGTTCGACTGCTTGAGCCGGATAAGGGCGGAGATCATCAGAAGATTGTTCTTGATACGGTGATTCAGCTCCTTCATGAGAAAGCCCTTTTCCCGCACCGCTTCCTCGAGCTCTTCGTTTGCCTTTTTGAGTTTCCGTTCCGCCCGCTTCCGGGCGCTGATGTCTCGGGAAACACCCATAGTGCCGGTGATCTTGCCCTCTACGTTCCGGATAGGAAGCTTCGTAGTCAGGCGCCACCTCTCGGTACGTCCGGAGATGATCCGCTCCTCCCTGTCGATGACCGGTTCTCCGGTACGAAGAACATGCTCATCATCGGCCCGTGAGCTTTCACCTACGTGCCGTTCGAAAAAATCGAAATCGGTCTTTCCGATCATGTCTTCTATCTCGACACCCTGTTCTTCGGCCTTCGCCCGGTTGACCCTGACGAACCGATGCAGCTCGTCCTTGAAGAAAACCGAATCGGGAAGATGGTCAATAAAGAGCTGGAAAATATCCATCTCCCGCTGGAGGGCCCTTTCGGTATAGTAATAATCAGTAACGTCGCTGTAGACCGTAACGACCTCACCGGTGGAAATTTTGAAAATGTAGTTCTCGTAGTAATTCGCGAACTTGTGGTCCTCGTACAATTTCGGAGAAAGGAAGCCGGGCGCTCCGGTCTCCCACACCTTCTTGAGTATCGGAATCAAGCCGTATTCATCGATGTTCGGTCTCAGGTCGGCGAGGCTCTTTCCGAGGACATCCTCTCGGCTCTTCCCCTCCATCTTCAAGCTTGCGCGGTTGAAATCCTTGACGATGTAATCGCTCCCTTTGCTTCCGTCGCCGCGGACCTCGTATACGGCGGAACCTACCGGCATGTTAGCATACAGACCTTGGAAGAGCTGTCTGCTCTCCCTTTCCCGCCGTTTTGCCTCGTACAGCCGGAAAGCCATCTTGATCGATATAAGGAGCACCATTTCGCCGCTGTCCTTGACTACATAGCCGTAAGAAGTAATCTTTTCGGTTTTTTCCACGATTTCAGTCTCGGTATGACTGGAGAGGAATACCACCGGGATCTCTTTTACTTCGAGGATTTTTTGAGCAGCCTCGGTCCCGTCGGTCTTACCCCTTCCCAGATCTATATCCATGAGGATGAGGTCCATTGCCTCCGCGGTATACGCAATTTCGACCCGGTAGCCGTGCTTCTCGAGCAGCGCCGCCTCGCTCATGGCGATCAAGGCCTCGTCTTCGACGAGAAGGATTGTCTTTGTTTCGTTCATACGCGCTCCGACTACCCGCCGCGGAGCTGCCTCGAAAGGGGCCGTTCGCTTCCGTAGAGGAGATCGGCGTATTCGCCGATGGTTCCGGGACTTATCGAGGCGTCCACGATTTCCAGGTCTTTGACCCACTCCACCCGCGAGCGTTTGGAGACCTTTCCCTTACTCATGATTAGGACGTCGCTCGTGGGGAGGTAAAAGAGCATCTGTCCGTACTTGTAGATCTTGATCCTCCTTTCATCCTTGAGGACCGATATCAAAGGTATCCACGAATCGAGATAGGAATAGACCCTTCCTACGAAGGCGGGTGCGTTCCTTGACCCCTTTTCGAAGAGGTACACCTTTTCCCCGACCGAATAGGGAGCGAGAACGCTCACAAACTCTTCGAGGAGCTCCGAGTCGAACCGGGGGGAGGGGGAAAACTCCTCCCGGGAGTATGCGTAGGGACCGCTGTTTCCGCGCATATATCCGATAACATCCATCCTGCTGTAGGGGACCTTCCCGGTTACCGGATTGGTCATTTCGTCATAGAAGGAAGCTATTTGGAAAAGCCTTACAAACTCATGGTGGAAGCGGTTCGTGTTGGGCGGGGGAAAGCCGGTTCCGTCAGGATAGTCTCTCTGCAGGGCCACCATCATCCTCGAGAGCGAGGAAATATCGTGACGGTTGCGCAGGAGGTTCCGTACGACATAGATGTTCCGCTGCAGAAGCCGGACCTGCTTGATCCCCCGCTGGTCCTTCCGCGACAGGAGGGGCTTCGAGGAAACGAGTTTATGAATATCCGATTGAAACCAGCCTAAGGCGTGGAGGAGGATGCCGAGGGTCGATTCGATGATGAGGTCCTCCCTATACTGAAACTTGCTCGTCTCGTCATAACCCTTGTCCGGGTCGAACCGGTCGGCGGACAGGGGGCATCCCTCGGTAATCCTCTTCTTGTTGATGTTGACCAGGGTCACTAAGTACAGTATCGCCGTATCCACGGCGTGATGAACGAAGGCGTCGCCTAAGGTGGAGAGTCGCTCCCCGTCGTAGGCGCTATGGAGCCGTATTGAGGGAGAATGGCCCCGGGGGATCCGGTTCTTTTGACCCCTTGTGTCCGGGGCGATCCGGGTCAGCTTGGAAAGGGCGTTGTACACTCCGGTTACAAGCTCGTGCAGATACCGCACATCGTTCTGGGAGAGGAGTGCCAAGCTTCCCGCGTCGATGTCCGGCTGGTAAAGAGGTCCCGGCTCCTTCTCGAGGAGCACTCCTCCGGTAAGCTGCTTCTTCTTGCCGCTCTCATGGAAAATTTTCTCGTCCTCGTGAAAGGGAACGTAGATGCTTTTGAGTTTCTCCGTGAGTCTCTCCCGGTCCGCGGCGAATCTCCCTCTTGAGGAGGCGATCGATTTAGCCAGATACTCCTGGATCTTCTCTTCGGTGAAATCCTCCCTGTCCTGTTCCTCGTAAGTGAGGCTCACAGTAGGAACATAGGTAATCTTGTGTCGCGCTAAGAGCCGGATGGTCCGCTCGTCTATGGGAGTCCCCGCCTTGGCGAAGACACCCGCGTCGGTAAGGAGTCGATCGCCCGGTTTGATCCGGTCGATGCTCTTGGGTTCTATGGAGGGCATAGTTCACTGTATATGATCGCGTTGTTCAGATGCAAGACCACCCCCTTCTTGGAATGGATGTTTTCGCCGATCTCTGATAGGCTCCCTTTCTATGAAAATTACCGTACTCGGCACCGGTACGAGCCACGGCATACCGGTCCTCGGATGCGACTGCGAGGTATGTACATCCCTCGATCCCCGGAACAAACGGACCCGCTGTTCGATATGGATAGAATCGGAGACCACCTCCCTTATAATAGACACTCCCCCCGACTTCAGGGTGCAGGGCTTACGGGAGGGGTTGCACGATGTGCACGGCATCTTCTATACCCACGCCCACGCGGACCATCTCCACGGACTCGACGATATTCGTCCCTTCTGTTGGACCAAGAGCATACCCGTCTACGGGAACCTCCCCACCCTCGAAGAGATCCGAGAGAGGTTCAGCTACATATTCCGGGAAACCCAGAGGGGAGGGGGAAAACCGCGGATCGAGCTCCTTCCCATGAACGGTCCGGTTACAATCGGGGACATCACGGTAACTCCCGTCCCCATCAAGCACGGGAGGATGGATATCCTCGGATTCAGAATAGGCAGCTTCGCCTATCTTACCGACTGCAGCGGAATTCCTGACGAGAGTTACAGTCTTTTAGGGGATCTCGATATCTTGATAATTGGAGCGCTCCGATACCGGGAGCATGAAACTCACTTTTCGGTGGGCCAGGCCTTGGCCGAGGTGGAAAAGATCCGTCCCCGGCACGCATATTTTACCCATCTCTGCCACCGGCTGGATCACGCCGCCTTAGACGGGGAAACCCCCGCCCATGTGTCGCCGGCCTGGGACGGGCTGACATTGTTTCCGGCTTGATCAGGTCTTGATGACCTTACCGCTCCTGAGACAGGATGTGCAGATCTTCATGGTCCGCTTGGTCTTCCCGACCAGGGCCCGGACCTTGATGATATTCGGCTTCCAGACACGCTTAGTCCTATTATGGGCGTGACTGATGGTATGACCGGTGATAGTTCCCTTTCCGCAAATCTCGCATCGTCTAGCCATTTTTTATATCCTCATCAATGCTCTTTTTTTAGTATTTAGCCCTCGAATTCCGTAACGGAGAGTAAATATAGCAAATTATCTAAACTCTGTAAAGCCTTTACTCGGTGAACCCGTCCAGGCAGAAGAGTTCTCCCGCCGTAAGAGCGAACAACTCGTACACCGTTCTTTCCATCTCCCGGGCCGCCCCGTAAAAGGGTGATTCTTCGTTCCCGAAGAGCACTTCCTCACCGGAAAGCCTTCGGTATGCCCAATGGCCGCGGAAATATCCTTCCGCCTCGCCGACCGGCTGCTGCAGGAGATAGGCCTGATACTCGTTGACCAGGAGATACCGGTTATCCGTCCCGTACCCCATGAGAGCTAAGAAATCGGTCCAGAACCGCCTTTCTTTTTCGGGACGATCGGCAAAGTGCTCGAAACAGCGGTCCCTGAGCTCCCCGGACACGAAAAAGGCCCCGTGGTATCCTTCGTGGACCATAAACTTCCGCCTCAGATACTCGGAGGATTCCCGGGACACCGAGATTACGCCGCCCTCTCCCGGCAGATACATCCCACCCTCGAACCGGATGATCCCGTTCGCGAGAAGTCTGTCCCGTAAGAGATGCTCCGCGGCACCCAGCTCGAAATGCCTGTCCTCGGCGGTCTGAAAAAAGGCGGCAAGGTCGACGGCCCGGTAATCGTGGGCGTTCCAGCCGTGCTTTCCCTCGAGCTCGGCGTCGGAGAGGAGTTTCCCCGTATACCCCCTCTTTTCAACGAAGAAAGCGAGACGCTTGAACAACCCCGCCTGAACACCGTAATCCCGGGTATCGAAGACGAGGATCGAGGGAAACAAATTCCACCGAAAGAGCTCGAACTCCTCCCGCCTCCAGTCCGCCTGATCGAACCTGAGGATGCTCCCCGCATCCAGGTCTATCGGCGTGTCCTGGGAATCGGACGGGTCATCGGGGGCGAAAGAAATGGGCCTGAAATTCTCGTCGATCCCCCGAAACGAAATAGTATCGAAATCGCCCCGCCAGACGGAAGGATGAAAGAAGAGTGTGTTGTCCCCCTCCCGGAGGGTGAGCCGAGCACTTCTCTCCTTCTCCCGGCCCCCTACAAAAACCCGAATCGAATCGGCCGCCCCTGCCTCCGGATCGTACGGGGGAGGGGCCCCCTCATACTCGAGCGCGTAGCTCCGGATTTCACCTCCCCGGGCCGAGGAATCGGTTTTAGGAAGGGTAATCGCAAGCTCCCCGCGTGTCCAGGAGAGACCGTACCCCGCCGCCACGGTTACAGTATCTTCGCCGAAGGATATTTTACGGCCCCCGGGACGAAACCCGGTCCTTGCGAGAGGGCGGTACGCGGAGTCACCGGACCCGGTGCCCGGGGCCCCTTGCGCGGTTATCTCTTCGAGAATAAAATCGCCGGGTATCGGATACTCGAAAACGACCCGCGCCTCCCCGTTGGAGGGGGGCAGCTCGGGCAGGTCGGTGATCTCGAGAACCTCCCCGCCCTCCCCGGTAAGGGTTATCTTCGCCGGCGCGGTGGGGGAACCGTACGAGTATTCCGCGAAGAAGACCGCGCCCTCCCCCGGTTTCTGCGGACGTATGAGCCGATAGACGGCGCCGCCCTCCTCGGTGTATTTCAGTCGGACCCGGACGGTCTCGGGTTCGCCCTCCCGGTCGAGCCGGTGGAAAAGCTCCCCCGCCCCGGTCCCGCACGAGACGAGCAGGCTCAAGAGAAAAAGGAAAAAGAACGCCTTTATATGAGGATTTGTTGGAGCGGTAAAAGACTTCGGGTAAGTAATTCCGCAACCTCCGCTTTTCGATGAAGGTCCAGCTCGCTGCCCTGTCTGAGGAGAGTCGAGTATCGGCCTCGGAAATTTTCGGGGATCACATCGAGCTCCAGGACCGTTTTCCCCATGGTCCTCCCGGAGGGTTCGAAACGCCGGTTGACCGCGAACAGAAGCCGGGAAACACTGGCAAGAAATCCGGCTAAGGACTGGATAAAGAAGTATTCGTCCGAAGCGAGGGCGGCCGCCTGCAGATCGGCGAGACTGTGCTCAATGGTCTTTTGGCCGACATCGGCTAGGAATACCCAGAACTCGACGGGGAGCTTTTCCAGAGCCGACCGGGTCGCATCCATCCAATCGGATCGATTAAAAACAATATCGCTCGTAATCACCCGGTAAAAGGGATATGTCCCTATCCTCCGGTAGAAGGCCTCATAGGCCCCGTAGTTGGCGATTAAATCTCCGATATACTCCTTTTCCTTGTACTCCAGTCTGACCGGGAGCCCCTCCCACAGGAAGCGGTCCTTCTGATGGACCTTCGAGGACTCGAACACCGCCGCGTCGTGAAAGACCTTCTTACGCTCCTCGAACTGCGGAACCTCATCGCCGTGGTAGATGTCCAGGCTGATAAAAAAATAGGGATCGTAGACCTCCGCTTCGGCAAACTCGGCCAGGGTGACGGTGTCCACGGATTCCCACTCCCGGATAATGTTTGCGATATCGTCTACGATTGCGCGCACCTTTCTCTGCATAGGTATATACTACCACACTTCCCCCAAAATGTTATACTCCCCGTATGGAGGATTACTATCTCCTGAGCATCTTTCCCCCCGGGGAGGCCGTAAAAAAAATCGAAACGTTAAGGGAGGAGCTGTTCCGCCGATCCGGTATGCCCTCGGCCCGCCTGCTTCCCGATATGATTCCGGTCGCTCGTTCGGCGTCATATCCCGAGCCGCCACGAGAGAATCGCTACCGGATAAGGATACGGGGCGGGTTTGTCCTCGATCCGGTTCCGGTAATTGCAGGCGAGGGGGTATTTCTGCCGCTCTCGGATACGGCATCATGGAAGGAGGTACGGCGGGATCCGTTGATAACTCAGCTTAGGGAGCCGCCTTCGGGCGGGCGGCATCATCTTCTCTTTCCCTACCCCGGGGTCTTTCTCGGGTTTTCCAAGGACCTTCAGGCACGCTTTTCTCCGGGATCCCTTCCCCGGATTCCCACGCCGGTCGATTGGAAGAAGTGTTCCCTTGCCTGTCTTCGGGTCGCTCTCGTGGAGAGGCCGGGCGAAGCGGAAAAAGAGTTCCGAGTCGAAGAAGCCTTTTGGGAATATTTCTGGGAGGTCCCCGTCGTTTTCCGGAGATGATCAGGCATGCTTGGCGGGACGGGCGATGATGACCCGGTTACGTCCCGTTTCCTTGGCCTGATAGAGCGCCTTGTCCGCGGCATCGTTCAAACGGGCTGGATCGATGAAATCGGGGAACCCGGCTAGGCCGCAGCTGAAGGTTACGAAGAATTCCTCCTTTTCGGCCTGCTGCTTGATCTGAGAAAAGTTCTCCCGGATTTCGTCCATAATCTTTTTCGCGTTGGCAAGACTCGTATTTATAAGAATTACCGCGAACTCCTCTCCCCCGTAGCGTCCGATAATATCGGTAGACCGAACCCGTTCCTGGAGCAGCCGCGCGAGGCCCTTCAAGACTCGATCTCCCGTGAGGTGTCCGTAGGTGTCGTTTACCTTCTTGAAGTGATCCACGTCGATCATGGCGAAGCATACCTGACTTCCGGCCCTTTTTGCACGCATCAGCTCGCGTGAGAGCTGTTCCTTCACGTTGGAATGATTGAGAAGCCCGGTCAATGAATCCCGCTCCATCAGATACCGAAGGCTTCGGGTCCTCTCGGCACGATTCTTGATTGACGCTATCAGGTGCTCACCCTTGATAGGCTTTGCCAGGAAATCGTCAGCTCCCATACGGAGTGCTTCGATCTGCTTGTCCGCGTCGGTCTCGACACTCAAGAAAACAATGGGAATGCTGACGAAGGCCTCCTGCTGCCGGATTACCGAAGCGAGCTCCATCCCGCTGCACCCGGGCATGTACATGTCCATCAGGATGAGCTCGGGTTTCGATTCCACGAGAACCTTTATCACCTGTTTGGGGTCCCGGGCCACCGAAGTAATCATCCCCGCCTGCTGCAGAAGAAGAGCATTGAAAGAAACTTGATCAGGATCGTCGTCGACAATGAGGATGTGATACGGAACGAAATCATCCTTGTTCATCATCACGTCGATCTTGTCGATGAGGCGTCCCACGTCCACCGGATAGTAGAAAAAAGCATCTCCCCCCGCCCGTACCGCTTGGAGACGGGTCTCGAAATCGTTGTATTCGGAAAGATAGATGATAAACAGGTAGGGAGAGTAGATCCGCTTCAGCTCTCCAAAACGGTGCGGGGTCTCCTCGTTGGACTTGAAAAGATTAGTGTCGACGAGAAGAATTTGTTTCGGGTTTTCCTGGACAAGACCCTGCAAGGCGGAAAAGGAGCAAACCGTCTTGATGGAAAAGCCGTAGAAGCCGAGCTGTTCCTCGAGGTCCTTGTTCAGGGAGGCGTTCGACTCACAGACAAATACGAGGTGTTTCGCCGAATAATCGTACTCCTGATCCGCGAGGGGCTTGATGTCAGACGCCGGAGTTTCTTCCTGGGAAACGTTCCGTATCCTCCCTACTCCCCAGCGAAGGCTGTCGTAGGCCGCGGTCAAGCGGCCCTTCGTTGCCGAATCGAGATCGGTCCCTCCTTCCGAGACTTCGGCGACGACCCTTTCCATCTGTTTCGATAAGTTCGATATCTCCGCATATCCGAAGGTCGCCGCGGACCCGCTGAGCTTGTGAAGGTTCATGTGGAGATCGGCCACGATCTCGCCGTTGTCCGCATCCCCCTCCAACCGATCGACGAGATCGGAGATAATTTTCATTCTTTCCGGTAATTTATTCAAAAAACCGTCGGCAAGGGCAGAGAGTTTCTTCTGGACGCTTTCAGGTAGACCACCCATAGTTTGACGTTAGTATAATATTATTGAATACGAAAGCACAAGTGCGAAACAGGCAAAACGAAAATATGTAGTTGAAACATATTATCAATTACTCTATACTTAAAGCAGCTATGGAAAAAAAGATAAACTTAAGCCCGAGCTTGGAAGATTATCTCGAAGCCATTCTTATTCTCGAGCGAAAGAATCGAGTTGCTCGGGTCAAGGACATAGCGGAGGCCCTTCAGGTACAGATGCCCTCGGTAACCGGGGCTCTGAAAAACTTGAAGCGCAGGGGGCTCATCAATTACGAGAAAAATTCCTACATAAGCCTTACCGAGGTCGGTTTGTCTATGGCGGAAGCAATCGAAAACAAGCATTCCATTATCCGAAACTTCCTAGAAAAGGTCCTGCTTCTCTCCTCCGAGGAAGCAACCGAGCAGGCATGCAAGATAGAACATGTCATTACACCTGAAACCGCGAAACGCCTCAAGAACTGCGCCGAGTACATTACCGAGAACCTCGGTTCGAACAAGTCGGGCCCGGACTGGACCGATATTATTCTTTCGAAAAAACCGGTTGTTTCCTGATCCCGGGCTTATCACCGCCCCGCTCCGATGAGTAATAGCTGCACACCTCCCGTACCGGACAATTCGGACAGTCCGGTTTCCGAGCGGTACACAGTGATCTTCCGTGCCGGTTGATCCGCATGGTGAAGGCGGTCCACTTCCCTTCCGGTAAAAGCCCGCCGATATCCCGTTCGATAGTGTCGGGGTTTTTCGCCTCGGTTAGCCCGATCCTCCGGACAACCCTCATGAAGTGAGTGTCCACAATAATCGCGGGCTTTCCGAAGCAGAAACCCCGGATCACATTGGCCGATTTCCTCCCGATCCCGGGGAGTCCTACCAAATCATCCGTCGCCTCCGGTACCTCTCCGCCGAAATCACCTACAATTTTTTGAGCCGCACCGAGGATATGCCTCGTCTTATTCACATAGAAGCCGACGGACCGAATAATCTCCTCGACCTCTTTAGGATCCGCCGCGGCGAGCTCACGAGGCCCCGAGAACCTCTCGAACAGCTCGGGCGTCACCCGATTGACCTGATTGTCGGTGGTCTGCGCCGACAGAATGACCGCTACGGTGAGCTCATAGCAGTTCCGATAGTGTATAAGAGGCTCGAGATTCGTGTATACCGGCTCAAGCCTCCGGTTGACGGCCGCGGCCTTTGCTTTGAGCTCCATGGATCTCACTATACCCTCTTCAACTGCCGGTTTCCAGCCTCCTCTTTATAAATGCCGGAAAAGACGCAAATACACATCCGCCTCCGGTTTACAAAAAGATGTCCCATGTATTGACTCTTTGGAGATTATCGGCTAGATTAGCCAGTACCAAATTCGCGGCGATGGTGGAATTGGTAGACACGCTAGCTTGAGGGGCTAGTG
>JBKHAJ010000075.1:0-13515 GCA_046542935.1 Spirochaetia bacterium
AAATCGCCGCAGCCGTAGAGAATGAGCTTGCCGTTGTGTACTTCGATACCGAGGGGATGATGGGAGGAATGCCCGTGAACGACGTCAGCGCCGGCCCGGTCTATCAGATCACGGGCGAACCGCCGGCGGCCGGAGGGTATGCGGTAACCCCAGTTTCCTCCCCAATGGATCGAAAAGATAACCACATCGCCGGGAAGTTTGACGGCTTCGATCCGTTCTTTTATCGAGTCGATCTCCCGGTCCGAAAGACCGGATAGATAATTTACCCCGGCGCGGTCACCCCCGGCCGCCCACTGCGGGGGAATACCGCTCGAACCGTGTCCGGCCGCAAATACGATCACCCGCCCCTTCCCCGGAATATGGAAGACGGCAGGGTCTGAAGCCTCGGATACGCTCTCCCCCGCTCCAACACGGCGGATCCGGTGCCGGGAAAGCGACACAAGGGTCTCCGTAAGGCCGCCGTAGCCCCAGTCGAAGACGTGATTATTTGCCAGCACGCAGAGATCGATGTCCGCCGCGGTAAGGCAGGGGGTATTATCGGGGTGCATCCGGTAATGGATTCCCTTATCCGGCCGGTACTCGTCGTTATCGGTGATGCTCGTTTCCAGATTGATGATGCGCAAATCGGGGGCAGAACGGTCGAGCTCGGACAGGGCGTCTCCCCAGATGTAATCGAATTCGACCGGCCGCGGTATCGGTCCGTTCGCCCGCTCCGCGATACGGACATACCCTTCGGCGCTTTTCATATACGGTTCGTGGAGGGTCGGATCTCCCGGATGGGGCAGGACCTGATCGATCCCCCTCCCGGTCATGACATCGCCGCAGAGAAACAGGGAAATCGATTCGGTACTGTCGCCTCGAGCGGGCACTCCGCCGGAAACGGGGCGGACTCCCGCCTGATTCAGATCCATTTGTTGAAGTTTTTGAGTGTTATAAGACTCTCCACGGTCAGGACCGATTCTATCCGGGACAGGTCGGTATTGAGGAATTCGATCAAGCTGTGGGGTTCGATGTAGATTTCCGCGAGAAGATCGAACCGTCCCGCTATAATCGAAACCGACCTTATCGGTTCCAAGGCGGCTACCATCCGGGCGACTTCGATGCTGTTCCGGTTTCCCGAGAGTTTTATCATAACATAGACTAACTGTTTTTCTTTACGGCTCTCGGCGTCGATCAGCCCTTTGATCTGAAAGGACCCCGTTTCGATCATCCGGTTTATCCGGTTTCGGACGGTGCCTTCCGAGACCTTGAGCGACCGGGCTATCTCCTTGTTTGTAGTACGTCCGTCGTTCGTGAGAATCGATAAGATCGATTCATCGATATGATCGAATTGCATTATATGTAAATAATAGCATTAGAATTGAATTAAATGCAATAATGGTAAAAAGTAATTCTTTTTTCTCAATTCAATGTTGACTAGTTTAATACGCATCGTATATCCTTAAAGATATGAAAGGGGCCCCTGCGGAGAACAATGATATTCTGCTTACGGTGGACGGGCTGGGAAAAACCTTCGGCGGCATTACCGCTCTAGACGATTATTCCCTCGCGCTTCCCCGGGGCCAGCTCGCGGGGCTCATTGGGCCGAACGGGGCCGGGAAGACCACCGCTTTTAATCTTTTAAGCGGCGTCATCAAACCGACGGCGGGAAAGATCTTTTTCGAAGGAACCGACATAACCGGTCTACACCCGCACAGGAAAGCGGCCTTAGGAATTACGAGGACTTTTCAGAATATTCGGCTTTTCGAGAACCTCTCCGTTTTCGACAATATCCGGATCGCTCTGCATATGCGCCACGGAAGAGGCCCCTTCGAGACAATTCTGCATCTGCCGGCATACGCCGGAGCGGAAAGGGAAATAACGAGGAAAGCGGATGAGATGCTCCATCTCCTGAACATAGCCCGGAGCAGGAAGGAGCGCGCGGGAAACCTCTCCTATGGAGACCAGAGGAGGGTAGAGATAGCCCGGGCCCTCGCGACCGAGCCGAAGCTCCTTCTTCTCGATGAACCCGCCGCGGGACTCAATCCTCATGAAACCGACGAACTGCTTCAGCTCATTCAGCAGATACACCGTGACTACGGGCTGACAATTCTCCTCGTGGAACACGATATGAAAGTGATTATGAGTGTCTGCAGGAGAATCCAGGTCCTCGATCAGGGAAGGCTTATCGCCGAAGGTCCGCCCGATGAAATCAAGCGGAACCCCCGGGTCGTGGAAGCCTACCTCGGTACCGGTTCCGCCGACGGAGCGAAAGACCATGCTTGAGATACGCGACCTGGAGGTTTATATCGGAAAAACACACGTCCTGAAGGAGATCAGTTTCTCCGTGGGGCGCGGAGAGCTGGTGGCCCTTATCGGCGCGAACGGAGCGGGAAAAACCACGAGTCTCGCGGCGATAGCCGGTCTCTTGCCGATACGGGGGGGGACTATCACGTTCACCGCCGATTCAGACGGCGCGGATCCCCGCGAGCTTACCCGGCTTACCCCCGAAGAGATAGTAGCCGCCGGAATTTCTCTCTGTCCCGAGGGGCGGCAGGTTTTTACGGCTCTGAATGTCCGGGAGAACCTCATGATAGGGGCCTATCTAAGAGAGGACCGGTCCGGGATCAAACGGGACCTCGACTATGTGTACGGACTTTTCCCGATTCTCGCGGAAAGGAAAAGTCAGGCAGCGGGAAGCCTTTCCGGAGGCGAACAGATGATGCTCGCGATAGGCCGGGCGCTTATGAGCAGGCCGAAGCTGCTCATGCTGGACGAACCCTCACTCGGGCTTGCGCCTATGCTCGTGGAAAAGCTTTTCGGACTTTTAAAAACTATTCATGCCGACGGAACGACTATCCTTCTAGTCGAGCAGAATGCTTCCATGGCTTTGGAAACGGCGGACCGGGCCTATGTCCTCGAAACGGGCCGTCTTACATTAAGCGGGACGGGGAAAGAATTAATGGGCAATCCTGCGGTACAGGAAGCCTATCTAGGATTAGCATAATATGGGAAGCTATTTTATAGCACAGTTGTTAAACGGTCTTATTCTCGGGAGCATGTACGCCCTCGTGGCCATAGGGTTTACCATGGTCTACGGAATACTCCGGCTCATCAATTTCGCCCACGGCGACGTCGTGATGATCGGCGCCTTTGTCACCCTCGGGCTCGTCGCGGTGGGGGTGCCGTGGCCGGTCCTGGCCGTATTGGTTTTGGCTGCGGGGGTGCTTGCGGGAATCGGTATCGAGAAGGCCGCTTTTCGTCCTATGCGGGGGGCTCCGCAGGTAACCGGCTTCATTGCGTCCTTAGCGCTCTCCGTTCTGCTGCAGAACCTCGGTGTGATGATATTTTCCGCTCAGCCTAGGAACTTCTTTCTGCCGGATTATCTGAGAAAGATTATCACCCTGGGCAATCAGACCTTCCGGGTGCTTGATATCATTATCGTTGCGTCTTCTCTGGTTCTCATGGTCCTTCTGCTGCTCCTGGTCAAAACGACGAGACTCGGTATGGCCATGCGCGCCACCGCGGAAAACCTTCAGGTTGCCCGGCTGATGGGCATCAAAGTCAACAAAATAATCATGATCGCCTTTGCCGTCGGCAGCGCACTGGCCGCCTATGCGGGGCTCCTATGGGGCGGGAAGTTCGGACAGATCGATCCGTTAATGGGTTTTCTGCCGGGACTGAAGGCTTTTGTCGCGGCGGTTATCGGAGGGGTCGGTTCTTTAGCCGGAGCCGTCCTAGGCGGATTCGTTCTCGGTTTCGGGGAAGTCCTCTTCGTCGGATTACTGCCGAGTGAGTACAGCGCCTACCGGGACGCCTTCGTCTTCGGGCTGCTGATTCTTATTTTGCTTGTCATGCCGAACGGGCTTTTCGGCAGAAAGGCGGAGGACCGGGCATGAGCGGAAGTCGAGCGCGTTCAGTAATAATGCCCGTTCTTTTCCCTGTGCTCCTTGCCGGCTGCGGACTGCTGATCATTTTTCTGATGCAGGCGGTCTTGAGCTCCTATCTCATTACGGTCGTGAGTTTCGTGTTTCTGAACATGATTTTGGCGGTCAGTCTGAATATCACCAACGGATTCACCGGGCTCTTTTCCCTCGGACATCCCGCCTTTATGAGTATAGGCGGATATATCGCGGCGCTCTTGATCCTCCCGGTTTCCAGGAAGGGCGTCTTTCTGCCGGAGCTGCCCCAGTGGCTCGCGGTCCAGGAGTGGGGACTTCTGCCCGCGGTCATAGTCGGCGGAGTAATTGCCGCGGTTTTCGCCGTCCTTATCGGGTTTCCCGTTCTGCGCCTAAAGGGTCATTATCTGGCGGTGGCGACCCTGGGGTTCATCATTATCGTGCAGGTGCTGATACGGAATATGGAGGGCTATACCCGGGGGGCCCTCGGGTTGAACGGGCTCAAGCCGCTTTCGTCGATATGGTGGATTTATCTATGGCTCGTAATAACCGTGTATACCGCCTGGAAATTGAAATTTTCCTCTTTCGGGCGGACCCTTTTTGCATTGAGAGAAAATGTGATGGCGGCGGAATGCTTAGGAATCAATTCGGCCTGGACGAAGATTATCGCCTTTGCCGGGGGGGCTTTTTTCGCCGGAGTCACCGGCGGCTTGTGGGCCCACCTCACCACCGTGATTACCCCGAATTCTTTCTCGATCATTCTTGCCTTCAATCTCGTCGTCATGGTGGTCGTCGGAGGAAACGGCAGCATAACCGGAGCCATGACGGCGGCGGTATTGATGACGGTAGTCGTCGAATTCCTGAGGCCCCTCGAAGAGAAAACGGGGCTCTACGGACTGAGCCAGGTGCTGGTTTCGGCGGCCCTGCTCGGCGTCCTGATTTTCAGGCCCCAGGGTTTGTTCGGAAGCCGGGAGCCGTGGTTCCTCATGCGGGCCGGGCGGAAAAACGGCGAAACCGAACCCTAGCGGATATTGTCCCCTTTGCGGGGAAAAAATAAAACAAGGAGGTACGTATGAAAAACGTGCTGAAAATCGCTCTTGTATTGGCGATCATCGTCCCAGCGGCGGTGTTCGCCGGCGGCGCTCAGGAAGAGGCCGCGAAGGATGAAGGACCTATCAAACTGGCGGGATTGTTTAACCTGACCGGCGGGATGTCTTCCATCGATGCACCGGCGTTAAACGGTGCTAAACTCAAAGCGAAGCTCATTAATGAAGCAGGAGGAGTCCTCGGCGGCCGAATGATCGAGGTCATCGGATACGATACCAAGACTGATCAGCAGGCGGCGGCGACCCAGGCCAAAAAGGCGCTCGACCAAGGCGTTGTGGCGGGACTCGGATACGGGGACACTACCTATGTCATGGCGGCGGCCCCTCTGTTTCAGGCTGAGGGTATTCCTTTCGTAACATCCGGTGCAACCCATCCGGAGCTGCCGGAATGGGTCGGAGACGCGTTCTTTATGGTCCCCTTCGGCGACGACGACCAGTCCTTTGCCATAGCCGAGTTTGCGTGGAACGAGCTGGGGGTGCGGGACGTCGTAGTCTGGACCGACAACTCCATGGACTTTACCATGGCGCTTTCCAAATTCTTCAAACAGAAGTTTCTCGAGCTCGGCGGGACCATAATCCATGAGGATTTCTTTCAGACCGGCGACACCGACTTCTCCTCTTTCATTACCAAACTCAAGAATACCGACGCGGACGCTGTTTTCATCGGATCAATCCCCAACGAAGCGGGGCTGACGGTAAAACAGGTGCGGGAGGCGGGAATCGATATGCCGATCATCAGCGCCGACGGTTTCGATACCGAGCTCGTTACGACGGTACCCGGCCCCGAGCTGGCCGACGACGTGTACTTTTCAACCCACACCTACAGGAGCGACGACCGGCCGGAGGTATTGGAGTTCATCGAGGAGTACAACAACGAATACGAACGTGATCCGGAGAACGCCTTCGCGGCTCTCGGGTTCGATGCGGTCGGACTTATCGCCGATGCTATCGAACGCGCCGGCACCACGGAAAAGGGAGCGCTCAAGAACGCGCTCGCGGACACGATGGATTATACCGCGGTGACCGGAAAGATCGCCTATACTCGGCCGACGAGAGTGCCGGCAAAACCGGTCGCTATCATCGGAGTACAGAACGGCGAATACGAATACCTGCAGACCTGGTGGCCCGAAGAATAAAGGACACGGGACTGTTCCTCCCGCGGGCGGCCCCTGCGCCGCCCGGGAGCGGGAGGTATTTCAAAGAGGAATTTCAAAGAGGAAATTCACATAAGGAGAAGGCACATGAAGTCAGTACGGCTGGAAGAATTCAACGAAAAGAGTTTCTCCGAGGCTGATATAGATAAAGCTATTCTGGTTTTCGGCTCCACCGAGAGCCACGGCGGCCATCTGCCCTTCGGGACCGATGTTTTTGTTCCCCATGATATCGCCGTCGATGTCGCCGAGGCCCTCGGAGACACTGTCGTCGTTCCGCCGCTGTGGTACGGAATGAGCATGCATTACCGGCACAAACCGATGTGCATTACTTTAAGCAGCGAAACAATTACTAAGGTAATCCGGGAGGTTATCGAGTCGCTGTACTACTGGGATATAAAAAAGGTCCTTATTATAAACGGACATGACGGAAATATCCCCTGTATAGAACAGGCGGTGCGGGACGCTAAAATCGACCATCCGGAACTGAACCTCGCCTGGATTGCGGCATGGTGGTATAAAATCGAGGGGCTCGTCCCGAAAGGGACCCTCGAGGTATGGAACGGCCTTGGCCACGGCGGCGAGGGGGAGACCTCGATGGTGCTGGCGACGGTCCCGGACCTTGTCGACATGGACGAGGCGAAGGGAATGATCCCCGACATGGACCCGGTGGTCGATCTGGTGTGGAACTTTCAGGAGCTTACCGATTACGGCGCGAGCGGTGCACCGGAAAAAGGGAGCAGAGAAAAGGGGCTGACCATGAAGAAGGCTCTGACTCAGTATCTCATAGACTTCGTCAAACGGATGGACAAATTGGGGTGGAGGTACACACGCTCCTGAAAAGAATACTCATTCTTCATACCGGAGGGACCTTCGGCATGAACGAAGGCGACGGTCCTCTCCTTACGGAGGGCTCGCGGGAGGAGGTGCTCCAACGAATCCCCGAGCTTCAGCGAATCGCCCATATCGAGACTCTCTCGCCGTATGCCATCGACAGCGCCGAACTGGAGATCGGGCATCTCCGGCGGCAGGCCGGACTTATTGTTGACAACCACGACGGTTTCGACGGTTTCGTTATTATCCACGGGACCGATACCATGGCCTACACGGCCTCGGCCCTCTCCTTCATGCTGCTGGGATTGGGAAAACCGGTTATCCTTACCGGGGCGCAGAGGCCTCTGAACCAGATACGGTCCGACGCCCGGAGCAATCTTATCGGCGCCGTCGAGATCGCCGCTTCCGGTATTCCGGAGGTGGGAATATTCTTCGGAAACAAAATATACCGGGGAAACCGTACGACGAAAATTTCTACCTGGAGCTACGATGCCTTCGAGAGCCCCAATTTCCCGCCCCTAGGCGAGGTGGGCCTGGATATCAATCTGACTTCCCCGGAGGAAAAAGAGACGGCGCCGCGGGAGGATTTTAAGCCTTTTCTCGATCTCGATCCCGCCGTCTTCGTCGTTATGATATTTCCGGGAATAAAAGAGGAATATCTTGAATCACTCCTAAAAAGCGATATACGAGGTTTTATCCTTCAGGCGTACGGGGCGGGAAACATGCCTACCGGCGGCGGCGAGGGTCTTCTCGATTTTATCGCCCGGGCCCATGAATCGGGAAAGCCGGTGGCCGTCAACACACAGTGCCATCACGGCAGTGTTTTCCTCGATATTTACGAAAGCGCCCGCCGTGCGCGGGAGCTCGGAGCGGTAAGCTGCAAAGACATGACCATCGAGGCGTCCGTAACGAAGCTCATGTATCTGTTAGGACGGTACGGGGAAGACCCCCGCCGGGTCCCCGAACTGCTCGAGACAAACCTCGCCGGAGAGCTTTCCGAACCTCAGTATCATATCTTTAATCAGCACGGCCCATGGCGGTAAGAAACTGCGTATTCTGCACCACCGGTATCTTCCCTTTCTGTGCTCATGCCGTGTCGGTTTAGACATAGGAATGTTGTTTTCAAAATCAACAGGAAAAGATATAATCCTAGTGTTATGGCCGAAGCATTGCATCTAAATGAAGTAGAAAACAAAATTGTAAAA
The DNA here is from genome assembly GCA_046542935.1 of Spirochaetia bacterium. GTDB lineage: Bacteria > Spirochaetota > Spirochaetia > SPDA01 > CAZSGZ01 > JBKHAJ01. Next base: position 8,175 of record JBKHAJ010000075.1, read on the forward strand.
TTATTCAGTGAGAAAATACGGAATGATTTTCCCGAAACTGTTGTAGCAGTATATTTATTCGGCTCGAAGGCCCGCGGAGACTCAACTCGTGAATCTGATATTGATTTATTGGTTTTGATAAATAGAGATGACTGGCATCTTGCTAATCAAATACGCCGGGTTGGTTACCAGATTGATTCAGAAATTGATTATAAGCTATCCATTATTGTAATCCCGGAAGAACGCTTCTCGTTCATGAAAAAAAATAAATACAGTTTTGCAGAAAATATTATAAATGAAGGAGTTGCTGTTTAGAATGGATGAAATCAGTGAATCGACAGCTGAACTCGAGAAAGCTGAGAAAACACTCGATGCAGCTAAAGTTCTTAGGGATGCGGGTTTTTATGAAGATTCACTCTCTCGATGTTACTATTCAGTTCTTCATTCGGCGAAGGCCGCATTATTCAGAACCGGTATAAATACTAAAACTCATGATGCAGTAAAGCGACTCTTTGGGAAAATGCTTGTAGAGAGAGGAATTATTGAAAAAGGAATTCGCTATTATATTGCGTGAAGAGCAAGATGAACGGCTTTTAGCTGATTATGATATTACCTTCTCTGCTGAAAAATCACAAGCAGCAAAAAGGATAGAAGAAGCTGGGTTCTTCTTGAACAGAATCAAAAAGTTTTTCCAAGAAGAAGATAAAAAATAAAATTCTAGTATTTCAAAAAAGCGTGTTCCCCGGCAAGAGAAATTTCCCCAACTTACCGAACTCATTTCCGTTTCCACAACAGAGAGCGGGAAATTAATCGGTAGATTCTCCCCTCTTACGGTCTAAATAAGCGGTGATAACATCATCATCTATATACTCAAGTTCGATCGCGATTTCTCCGAAGAGTCGTTTATCTCCGTCTTTTTGTCGTTGTAGTACTTCTTTTACCTGTTCTTGAGTCAGTGCTCCAATTTTTACAAGATTATCGCCGATTCTGTCTGACATCTATTCTTCTCCTATTGGAAATCTGATATTGAACACCGGACGTGGCCTGCGTTCCAGTTCTATAGTGCCGCCGAGCTGTTCCGTCAGCGCCGAAAGAAGCCGTAGGCCTAATGTTTGAGGATTGTCTAAATCTATATCTTCCGGGAAAGGGTTCCCGGTATTAGAGAGGGTGAGCTTGTACTGATTATTCTCTTTATCTTTTTTCAAACTGACTGAAAAAACCGGTTCTTCCGTGTCCGAGAAACCATGTTTTATCGCGTTTGTTGCTATTTCGTTGATAATGAGCCCGAGGGACATGGCTGATTGGGTAGGGATACAAATTTCTTCGACATCTGCTTCGATCCTCACCGGCCGCCTTGAAAAAGAAGAGAAGATGGAGTTGAGAAGGTCGCTGATATAATCCCGGCAACAAATCTCTTTAACGTTTCCGGTTTGGTAGAGTTTTTCATGGATAAGACCTACAGCCTCTATCTGGTGCTGTATGTCGGAGAGGTCATTTTCTGTTTCCGAATCTTTCAGCTTGATAAGAGAAGAGACCATAAGAAGACTGTTCTTTACCCGGTGGTTAAGTTCCTTCATGAGGAACTCTTTTTCTTTTAGTCCTTCACGGAGTTTATCTTCCGCCTCTTTCAGGTCGGTAATGTCCAGACAGTGACCTATGTAGCCGAGGAACTCGCCGTGGCTGTCGTACCGGGGGGTGCCGTCGTCCTGTATCCAGCGGAACTCACCGTCCGCGCGTCTGAGCCGGTAGCTCATGCTGAACGGCTCGCGCCGGTCAAAGGCGGCGATGTAGGTTCCGATACACCGGTCGCGATCATCAGCGTGCACACCCTCGATCCAGCCGCTGCCCAACTCTTCGTCGAGTGTCCGACCGGTAAACTCCAGCCACGGCCGGTTGAAATAGTCGCAGTCTTTGTCTATGCCGGATGTCCATACGAGCGCCTGTCCTGAGTCGGCGAGGGTACGGAAACGGAGCTCGCTCTCACGGAGTTCTTTTTCCGCCTGCTTCCGTTCGGTGATGTCCTGGGCTGTCCCGATCATACGTAGAGGACGACCCGTATTTCGATTATATTCAACTACTCCTACGGCATGGATGTATCTTGTTTCGTTGTTGTCCGCCCTGATAATTCTATGCTGGATATTGTACTGTTTGCCCTCTTCTTTTGCTTCGGAAAAAGCTTTTTCAATATACGGCGCGTCCTCCGGGTGTGCAATTTCAAGCAATCCGGATCTCTTTAAAATATTATCAGATACACCATGGATTTGTTTCCACTGTTTTGAAAAAGTCCACGTGTCATTTATTATGTCCCATTCCCACGAACCAAGATGTGCAAGTTCCTGGGACTCTTCCAGTAATGTAGTCTTTTTTGCAAGTTCCTCTTCCTTTCGCTTGAGGTTGATAATGCGGCCTAAATGTGCCGCCGCTACTTGGATACGTTCTTTCGCGTAGTCGATAATAAATTGAGGACGAGGGTTGTATGCTTCCGCTTGTTTCATAAGTTCATCAACCGGAATTTTATACTTTTGTGAGAGGGCCTCTAGTTTCGCCTTATCCGTCGGCGGGGAGCCGTACCCGAAATTTATCGCCCCTACGGTCTCGCCGCCGGCATGGACGGGAACACCGTACATCTTGATCCCGCCGTTACACTCGACTTCTCCCGGTTTGTCTTCGCTCATGGCAAGAACCGCGTCGTTCCAGCAGGATTCATGGCAGAGCCATTTCCCGCTTTCCAGGGCTTCTCTGTTGTCTTCGGTGTTGCAGAGTCTTCGAGATGCCGAGTCCATCAAACGGCACCATCCGGAGGAGAATACTCCCAGGGCATAGGCGCCGTCTTTTTCATAGACAGCCGTGGAGGTCTCCAGTAGATCGAGGTACTCAGAGGCAATATCTTTAAGCTGTTCTTTTCCTACGGAATGTAGAATAAGACCGCCTGTGTTCAGCTCGCTTAAATCTCCATACTCAGGAACATACTCCTCCTGCCGTGTGGTCTTGTTAGAAAGCATCCATTCGATCGAGCGCAATTCCTTTACCCTTTTTTGCAGCTGTCTTTCTTTTTCATATTCCTCCGTCACGTCTCGAAAGACCAGCACAACCCCGGTGGTAAGGCCTGTATCGTCCCGTACCGGAGCGGCGCTGTCGGCTATCTGATATTCCGTTCCATCTTTAGAGATGAGCATCGTATGGTTTGCAAGACCGATAATATTCCCCGTCTCCAGCACCTTGGCAACCGGATTTTCAACCTTTACACCGGTATCTGCGTTTACGATGCGAAAAACCTCCTTCAGGGGTTTCCCTTTCGCCTCATGGATATTCCATCCGCATAAGGACTCCGCTACGGGGTTCATCCGGATAACTGCGCCTTCAATATCCGTAGCTATTACCGCGTCTCCAATAGAGTTGAGGGTAATACGGAGGTTTTCTTCCCTTTCCCTTAGCGCTTCCGCCGTTTGCTTGCGTTCGGTAATATCTCGGCAGAAGCAGACAAATTTATCCTGCTCTCCCCCAAGGAAAGAGGCGGAAACCTCCACATCAAAGATGCTCCCGTCTTTCCTGCGATGGCGAGTTTGGAACATTTCACTGCCGGTAGTGATAATGCGCTTCATTCTTTCGGCTGTATCTCGAGGTCTCTCGTCCGCGTCTATATCCGGGACTTTCAGCCGGAGAATCTCGTCTCTGGAATATCCGCTCATCTCGCAGTAGGCCTTATTGACATCTATGAAGTTTCCGTCCGTGTCTAGGACCCAAAACCCGTCAGGGGTAGTCCTCAGGATAGATTGCAGATAATTTGTATTATCCCGAACTTCAAATTGTGTTTGCCTTTCTTTGGAGACGACTTCGGTATATAAAACAAATCCGCCGATAGTACCGTCCGCTTCATACCAAGGCCGGCATTCCCATCGCGTCCATGCAATTGTCCCGTCTTCATGTTCGTAGGGATCATCCTCTCCTTTAGACACTTCTCCCGCAAGCGCTCTCTTGTGTATCTCCCTCCATTTTTGCGGCAGGTCCGGAAATACTTCGTAGTGGTGTTTTCCGATAATGTCCCTTTTTTCTACGTTGTATTGATTAAGATACTGCTTACTCACATAGATATACTTCAGATCTCTATCGTGAACGGCAACGGCGCTTTGGTTATGTTCGATAATATAGCTCAGCAAATTATGGGAGTGGAGTAAAGCTTCTTTGTGCTCCTTCTCCTTCATTCGGGCGTCAAACAGCCTGAACGCCATCTTGATTGAGGCATCGAGCACGTTAGCCCCGGAATCCTTTACCACATATCCGTAGGAAGTAATCTTCTCGGTCTTTTCCACAACCTCAGGCTCGGTATGGGAAGACAAAAAGACAACGGGGATATCCTTTCTGTTCAGAATCTGTTCGGCAGCCTCTGTTCCGTCCATTCCCTTGCCGAGATCGATGTCCATGAGGATGAGGAGAATGTCGGGGTCCGAATCTACCGCTTCGATCGCACTTTCCCCGTTATAGGCGGTAACTACCTCGTATCCATGTTCTTCAAGCATTTGAGCCTCAGCCATGGCAATGAGGGCCTCATCTTCTACAAGGAGAATCTTTTTGGACATGATGCACCTGCTTTAACAACTTTTCTGATTTAAATTATAACATTAATAGGTTTGCGGAACAATGCCAATACCTCTATTATATCTAAAAAATTCTATACCGCTTTCATGTATCTTTACAATAACTGACATGCCTGTGCATGTCAGTTATTATTCTTATATGAGAAACACAATCGATATACCTCACCATATTCGCCAAAGACTTGTCGCGGAGGCTGCCGAGCGTAGAGGCCTTGAACGAACATTTTGAGAAACAGTCACATCGAGGAGGAAAAGGCGCGCTGAGGGAGCTGCGGGGGTCCCTTTCCGAGGAAGAGTACAAAAAGGCTCTGAGCGAGCTCGAGGCGGGGAGGAGGTTATGGAGGGGCTGATTCTCCTAGATACGTGCGTTTTCTTCGATTTTTTGGCTGATAAAAAGGATGCCGCCCGGACGGAGAGGATTCTCGGGGAAGGGAAAGGGGCCGTCAGCTCTATTACGGTCTACGAGCTCTTAAGAGGGGTTCAATCGGAAAGACATATCGAACAACGTTCGACACTGCTTTCGTATCTTCATGTACTCGATCTCACCGCTTCTATCGCCCGGAAGGCCGCCGGTATCTTTACCCGCCTCCGGAAGCAGGGGCGTCTCGTTCCGCATGAAGCCATCCTGATCGGCGCAACCGCCGTCTACTATAATATTCCTCTCTTGACCGGAGATATCGGGCACTTCGAAAATATCAGGGGCCTTAAGTTTTAGAGAGTGCCCCCGATCGTGGGGACAAAAACCGCAAAATCAGGCCGCCGCATAC
>JBKHAJ010000076.1:0-13504 GCA_046542935.1 Spirochaetia bacterium
GGACCACATCGAACCCCATATCCCCGGGACGGATCTTTCCCATAATAGCATTGAGATTCGCCCCGTCGTAATAGAGGAGCCCCCCGGCGCCGTGGACGAGGGAGGCGATCTTTTCGATTTCCCGCTCGAAGAGGCCTAGGGTATTCGGATTGGTCAGCATGATCCCCGCGAGGTTCTCGTCGAGGTAAGGCTCGAGGGTTTCCGGTTCCACAATCCCCCGCCCCGCGGTGGGGACCTCCCTGACCTCGAACCCGGCGAGCCGCGCCGAAGCGGGATTGGTTCCGTGGGCCGAATCGGGGACCAGGATGATTCGCCTCCTTTCGCCCCGGTCGGCGAAGTAGGCCTGTACGAGCTTCATCCCGGTAAATTCCCCGTGGGCCCCGGCGAAGGGAGTAAGGGTACCCCAGCTCATTCCGGTAATCTCACAGAGCATCTCGGTCAGCCGGTATATCAGGGCCAGGAGACCCTGCATCGATTCGTCCGGCTCGAGGGGATGAATGCGGTGAAACCCATACCGTCTCGCCGCGTCCTCGTTCAGCTTGGGATTATACTTCATAGTGCATGAGCCGAGCGGGTAGAAGCCGTTATCCACCCCGAAGTTCTCCCGTTCGAGGCGGGTGTAGTGCCTGACCACATCGACCTCGGACATTTCGGGAAGAGCGGCGCCTTCCTTTCTCCGAAGCTCCGGGGGAAGGAGCTTTTCTATAGCCGTTTCCGGCACGTCCAGGGGCGGCAGGCGGTATCCTTTGCGCCCCGGTCGGGAGAGCTCGAAGCTGAGCTTTTCCCCTCCATCCTTGGTTTTCACCCTCCGCTTCGTTATCATCTCAATACCCTCTTAAGCGCATCGACGTACCCGTCGATCTCCTCCCGGGTCCGTTTTTCGGTCACCGCGATCAGGATCAATTCTTCGCGGAGGTCGATTCCGATCTCCCCGGCGGGAATACCCGCCCAGTATCCCTCCTCCGCCATGGCGTCCCGTACTTCCCCCGCCGGTCGGGGAAGATATAAGGGAAACTCGTTGAAAAAGGGACGGTCGAACAGGGAACGGGCCGGAGTTTCGGATATGAGCCGGTTGTACAGGTAGCGGGCCTTGTTCATACACTGGAGCCCCACTTCTTTGAGTCCCTCGAAGCCGAGGAGAGAGCAGTAGACGGTATTGGCGAGGACCATCAGGGCCTGGTTGGAGCAGATATTGGAGGTGGCCCTCTCCCGCCGGATGTGCTGCTCCCGGGTCTGAAGGGTAAGTAAAAATCCCCTTTTACCCTCGGCATCGGTGGACATTCCCACGATCCGACCGGGGAGCTTTCTTAAATATTTTTCCCCGGCCGCCATGTATCCCGCCGCCGGACCCCCGGCATACACCGGGATTCCTAAGGGCTGGGTCCCTCCGAGGGCCACATCCGCCCCCCACTCCCCCGGCGGGGCACAAACACCTAGAGAAAGGGGGTTCGCGGAGACGACGAAGAGCGCCCCCGCTTCCTTGACCGCCTCGGCGAAGCCGGTGTAGTCCTCGATATAACCGTAACGGTTCGGAGACTGCACCAGTACTCCCGCGGCTCCGGGACCGAGTTTAGTCGTGAGGTCCTCATAGGAGGTCGTCCCGTTCTCCGATTTCACCATCTCCAACGACACCTCCCCCCCGCTGAAGGCGGAGGCGAGGACCTCGACGGTAGAGGGTTGGACCGTCTCCGAGTATAGGAACCGATTCGATTCTTTGACCGTGTTCAATGCCAGCCACACCGCCTCGACCGCGGCGGTGGCCTCGTCATAGAGGGATGCGTTGGCAACGTCCAAGCCGGTCAGCTCGCTGATGACCGTCTGAAATTCGAATATTCCCTTCAATAGCCCCTGGGAGATCTCCGCCTGATAGGGAGTATAGGCGGTGTAGAACCCTGATTTCCCGATTACATGATCCACCACCGAAGGAATCCAGTGATCGTACCTCCCGCTTCCGAGAAAGGAGATCTTCTCTTCCGCGTTCCGCCCGGAGAGGCGTTCGAACTCTCGCAACACCTCGAGCTCCGACTTTCCGTCATCGAGCTCGAGACCTCTCTCGAGCCTCAATCTTTGGGGCAGGTCCTCGAAGAGATCCTCCAGGGACCCCAACCCGAGGAAATCGAGCATTTCCCGGGTCTCAGCGTTGCTCCGTGGTATGTAGGGGACCATATCAAATCGTGCCCGAGCGTATCGCCGTTATGTAGTTCTTTCCGTACATGTCCTTTCCCAGGAGAAAGTCCCGGGCCAGCCTGAAGCCCTCCGAGGACTCATCGAGACGGCTCAAAATATCAGCGTTTATCTGGAGCGGGTCGACGATCCCCCCGTCGAGCCCCTCCCGGACGCAAAGGTAGGTGAAAACCTGGTTGATGAGTTTTCTATTGGGCATTCCGAAGGATATATTGCTCAAGCCCGGAGCGAAGTGGATCTTATCCCCGTAGGTCTCCCTCAAGGCCCTGATCGCGTCGAGGACCGCCGTCCCGTTGCTCGGGTCTACCGAGACCGGAAAGACGAGGGGATCCATGTAAATGTCCTCCTCGGCAAACCCGGCCTTCTCGAGGATCTTCATCAACGCATCGAGATTGCTGATCCGCTCCTCCTTCGACGTGGGCATACTGTCTTTCCCCCCGGCGCTCGCGATGACCACCGCTCCGGCTTCCTTGGCGAGGCGGATTGAATCTTCCCTTTCCAGAGACACCGAATTGACCATGGGCTTTCCATGTTCTCCCGTCGCGATGCTCAGGCCCGTTTCCAGGGTCCCCGGATCGGAGGAATCGATGCTCAAGGGGGCCGAAGCGCAGTCACGGACGACTCCGGCGAGCCATGACATGGCCTTTCCGCACTCCTCGGGATCAATGGAAAACTCATCGACGTTCACATCGAGAAAACATGCGCCTTTAGCTTCCTGACGGTCGACCATGTACTTGACATAACCCTTCGCCGACTCCGCCGCCTCGGCATCGCCGTACAGTCCCTGCCAGACCGCAACGGCGGTGTGCTTGACCTTGCCGCCCGCCCATTCCATGGATGAAGTGAACTTCTCGGGAATAGGAAGAGCGGCGCTCTTCCCTTCATTCTCGAAAACGATTACCGGCGGTCCGTTTTCCGGGACTTGTACGTACTTCCCGCCCACTTTATGGATTCGGGTACAGTGAATGTTCTCTCCCACCGGGATAAAGTTAATTTTCTCGGACATGCTCTCCTCCTTGGATGACATGTCTATAGTGTATCACGGTATTACTGAATTTGACAATATTATTTATTATTTCTACGAAATACATATAATTATATAGCATTTTTGTGTAATTTAGTAAGCTATGGATATGGAAGTAGTAAAAAGTCTTGCGCGGCGGCGCGCGGCGTGATACTATTGCGGGCAAGGAGGCAGGAAGTGACATCTGAAGAGACCGTCTATACAGTCCTCAATGAATTGGGAATCGAATACGAAAAACATACCCACCCCCCCGTGTACACGGTGGAAGAGGCTGACGAGCATTGGGCCGACATCAAAGGCGGCCATACCAAGAACCTCTTCTTCCGCAACAAGAAGGGGAACCGTCACTTCCTGGTAATCCTCGACCATGGGAAGTCGCTGGACATAAAAAAACTTCAGGGGAAGATCGGAGCGGGGACCTTGAGCTTTGCGTCCGATCGGCGCCTCAGCGAGCACCTCGGCCTGACTAAGGGAGCGGTTTCCCCCTTCGGCCTGATCAACGACGAGAAGAAGGCGGTGGAGGTAATGATCGACAAAGAGCTGATGGAAGGCGAATTCATCAACTTCCATCCGAACGTGAACACCGCAACCGTAACTCTTTCCGTGGATGATTTCAAGAAGTTCCTCGCTTCCCGGGGCAACAAAGTAACGTACATAACCCTCTGATGCAAGGGGAGTTACCTTAGACATCCGGTTATGGACCTCTCAAGTAAAGGCCGGCCCCGGACAATTAAGGTGCCTTAAAATAGTTGGCAGCTAGAAATTCCTGTAGTATGATAAGTCATTAAAAAGGAAGTGCTCTATGCTCAGCAACCTATTTTATTTAGTACCGGCTTCGGCGGTAATCGCCCTCGCTTGCGCCTTCTTCTTCTTCCGTTCCATGAAGAAACGGAGCGAAGGCAACGATCAGATGAAAAAAATCGCCTCCCACATACGCCGGGGAGCGATGGCGTACCTCAAACAGCAGTACAAGGTGATCATCGCCGTTTTCGCCGTCCTTGCCGTGTTCTTCGCGTTCCTGGCGTACGCCCTCGAAGTACAAAACCCCTGGCTTCCCGGGGCCTTCCTGACCGGCGGATTCTTCTCGGCGTTAGCCGGTTTCTTCGGGATGAAGACAGCCACCCACGCGAGCGCGAGGACCGCCCAGGCGGCCAGGGAGTCTTTGAACGGCAGCCTGCGGATAGCCTTCCAAAGCGGCGCGGTCATGGGCTTAGTCGTCGTGGGCCTCGGGCTCCTCGATATATCGATCTGGTTCATGGTTCTCAACGCCGTCTATCCTCCGGAGGCGGCGGGCGGGCATAATCTCGTTATCATTACCACGACGATGCTCACCTTCGGAATCGGGGCCTCCACCCAGGCCCTGTTCGCCCGGGTCGGCGGGGGCATATTCACCAAAGCGGCCGACGTGGGTGCGGACCTGGTCGGCAAGGTCGAGGCGGGAATCCCCGAGGACGACCAGAGGAATCCGGCGACCATCGCCGACAACGTCGGCGACAACGTCGGCGACGTGGCCGGCATGGGGGCCGACCTCTACGAATCATACTGCGGTTCTATTCTGGCTACAGCGGCATTAGGGGCCGCCGCCTTCTCCGCCGACACGCCTCTGCAGTTTCGCGGGATCATCGCCCCTATGCTCATCGCGGCTTTCGGCACGGTGCTCTCGATCCTTGGGATCTTCACGATTCGCACGAAGGAGAGCGACGCCGACCAGAGGCTCCTCTTAAAGATCTTCAACCGGGGAATAGGACTCAGCTCGGTTCTCATCGTCGCGGCGGCTTTCGTGCTCCTCCGTTTCCTCGAGCTACCGAACTACCTAGGTATCTGGGCTTCCATCGTGACCGGACTCTTAGTGGGGATCGGGATAGGTAAGATCACCGAGTACTACACCTCTTCCTCCCACAGGCCGACTAAGGAGATATCCCGCTCCGCCCTGACCGGGCCGGCGACGGTTATCATCTCCGGTATCGGCACCGGTATGATATCCTCGACTTTTCCGGTACTTTTCGTGGTCGCGGGTACAATCCTCTCATACCTCTTTGCCTCGGGATTCGATTTTACCAATATGGGGATGGGCTTGTACGGTATAGGGATTGCCGCGGTAGGAATGCTTTCCACATTAGGAATTACCTTAGCCGCCGATGCCTACGGGCCGATCGCCGATAACGCCGGAGGCACCGCGGAGATGGCCGCCCTCGGCAGCGAAGTCAGGCGCCGTACCGATCTCCTCGACTCGCTCGGCAACACGACCGCCGCGACCGGTAAGGGGTTCGCCATCGGCTCCGCCGCTCTGACCGCCCTAGCCCTCATCGCTTCCTATATAGGAGAGCTCAAGATCGGGCTGATGAGGATAGGCCGGACGGTTTTGGAGCTCGGCAACGGGGCCGCCGTGGCGACCGAGGCCGCCTCCCTGAGCGACATAATGAATTACTACGAGGTCAATCTTATGAATCCGAGGCTCCTCGCCGGGATGTTCGTCGGATCGATGCTCGCCTTCCTCTTCTGCGGCCTGACGATGAACGCCGTGGGCTCGGCCGCGTACCTGATGGTCGAGGAGGTCCGCAGGCAGTTCCGTGAGATTTCGGGAATCCTCGAAGGAAAGGCGGAGCCGGACTACGCCCGGTGTGTCGCCATCTCCACGAAGGGAGCACAGACGGCGATGATCGTTCCGTCTCTGTTAGCCATTCTCGCGCCCCTCGCCATCGGCCTCGTGTTCGGAGTGGCGGGGGTTTTGGGATTATTGGTAGGCGGTCTCGTTTCCGGCTTCGTCCTCGCCGTCATGATGGCCAATTCCGGCGGCGCCTGGGACAATGCCAAGAAGTATATCGAAGAGGACAATTTCGGCGGAAAAGGATCGGAGGCCCACAAGGCGGCGGTCATAGGCGATACCGTGGGCGATCCCTTCAAGGACACCTCCGGTCCGTCGTTGAATATCCTCATCAAGCTCATGACTATTATGTCCATCGTCACCGCGGGCTTGACCGTTTCCTATTCCCTGCTGTGAGGAGTAGGGAGTGCCCCCGATCGTGGGGATAAAAATTCTCTAATTGGCCGGGATAGCTTGAATTACTGAGGCTACTCTGTTTAAATAAAGTTACGTTCAGCTAAAACCCTGAGCGAACGTGATTTAGACCAATTCCATCCCCACGATCGGGGGCACTCTCTAAGGAGTAAAGGAATGAGTTATCAGAATCATCTTTACATGATCATGCATCCCAATCCCTCCCTCGTCGGGTCCCAGTACAACCCCGAGCAGTTCGCGCGGCATTATATGTCCGGCTCGACCCGGCACTACGAGGGAAAAGTCATATTCGCGGAGCTCGACATCGATTTCCGGCATCCCTACTTCGACATCGAATCGGGTATCGAGGCCCTCGTCCCCCACGAAGACGGGCGGCCGAAAGCGACCAAGTTCATATCCACCTACCGGGTCCTCGAACATATCGATTTTAGTGCCGTTACTAAGCTCTACCTGACCACCCCGGAAGCGGCGGTCCTCGGGCTCGATCCGGCCCCCTACGACAAGACCCACCAGCCGGATCTCCTGCGGGTCTACGCGGAGATCGTCCCCACCCGGATGCTCGTCATCACCCGGCTGAACTTCCCGGAATTCGGAAAGTATGTCACCTCCCCGGGCAATCCCAAGAGGGTGCCCAAGATATTCTATACCCAGATCGACCTCGACATCGAAAAGTTCATGACCGAGTTCAAGGAAAACCCTTTCTTGAGCACCCCTATGCCGAGCGTTCACCCCTCGAAACTCAGGGATGCGATAATCGAGCTGCAGAACAAGCCCGAGAAATTGACCAAAGGCTTAAGCCTCGACAGCAACCTGAACCAGAAATCGTACAAATACATTCGCCACGGCTTCATGTTCGCCTCGCAGGAGGATACAAAATTCTTTCCGATGCCGCCCCTGGACGAAATCGAGGACAGAAACTATAACTTCTGGCGGGACATGTAGGGGACGTGATTACGAACGGCGGCCGGGCGATTGCGAGGATTTCCCTCCGCATCTAAAGACGTTCTGCCGCTGTGGGATTTTCCAATCTATCGACTCCCTAAGCCCGCTGAGGTTGCGTGACGGGACCGCCGGATAGAGATGATGCTCGACATGTTCGTCCAATCCTTGCCGCGGCGCCGCAGCGGGCAAGGACCAACGGATCGATTTTTCCGCGGGTACGCTGAAACAAGGTCTACAGCGCCTTGAAAAAAGCGAAGACCCCCGCCGTCAGAATAGTGAAGATGATACGGAGCAGTTCCTTCCACACCCACCGGATGGTGATAATATCGGGGAAGTTTGTTTCAGGATCGATTCCTCTCACCATGGTGTAGCGGTGATGAATCCGGTGTGACGAACGCTGGTACCACGATCCGTAAGTTCCTTACGGGTGCAAAATTCAGATTAACAGAATCCCCCTTATGAATCCTTTCCTGTTATCTTAGTTATTATATCATGTATTCGCCGGTTCTGTGTAACCCTGCGGCTCATTCCTCCACCGGACAGGTCGTGGAGTTCCAGGCCTGAACCCCGCCGTAGATGACCTCCACCGAATCATACCCGGCCCGCTCAAGCAGGCTCGCCGCGGCCATCGACCGGAGTCCGGAGGAACAGAATATGTCGATCCGCTTATTCTTAGGCACCTCATCCATCCTGCCGGGAAGCTGCGTCAGGGGAATATTATGAGCGCCCCGTACGACGCCCTCCGATTCGAGCTCCTCCGGGTCCCGGATATCGAGTACCCAGAAATCACCCCCCGAATCGATTTCGGTGCAAAAATCGCCCGCGCTCACCGTACGCATCAAGGCCACCGGCTTACCCGCGGTATACCAGGATATCATCCCGCCGGAGAGATACCCCAGGATATTGTCGAAGCCTATCCGGAGGAGGGACTTCCGGACCTCCGAATAATCATCGTCCTCGTTGACGAGGAGGATCGGAGTCCCCGGCTCGATGAACCATCCGGCGAAACTCGGGATCCCGCCGGCCCACAGCGAGAGACTTCCGGGGATATGCCCCCCGCCGTAGGAGGTCTCTTTCCGGGTATCCACGACAACGGCATCCCGGGCATGGTGCTCGAAGGAGTCCGGGTCGAGGGGGACCGGCAGGGGAAGTCCGTCCTCGGCGGCCGACTCCTCGAGATTACGCTCCTCCATCGATCGGAAGTACGGGGGCCGCGGCAGCACGCTTCCCGCCTTACGGATAAAGTCCTCCCGGCCCGAGGCCTGAAGCTTGGGATTGAGCTTCCGCTCGAGTCCGATGGTTGTCCATTCCCGGTCGATGATGCCGCTCCCGCACACCGAGCCTGAGCCGTGGGCGGGACAGACGATCACGCCGTCTCCTAAGGGGAGGATCTTTTCGAAGAGGGAATCGTGGAGATACTCCGCCAGCTCCTCGATCCGATCTTCCCCGAGCAGGTCCGTCCGGCCGGTGTCTCCGGCGAACAGGGTATCCCCGGTAAAGACCATCCACGGCTCTCCCGAGGGGTCGTGGAGAACGTAACTCATGGAGCCCGGGGTGTGGCCGGGGGTGGCGATCGCCTCGAACGTACGCCCGCCGAACTCCCAGGTCTGACCGTTTTCCACCGGCTTTCCGTACCGGTACGCCAGCCCGGCGTCGGCATGCCATATCTCCGCGCCGGTTTTCGCGGCCAGGGCGGTCGAACCGATCAGGTAGTCCTCGTTCCGATGGGTTTCGAAAATCCGGGATATGCGAAAGCCCTCTTTTACCGCATCTTCGATGTACTCGTCCACGTCCCGTTTAGGATCGATGACCGCGGCCGCCCCTCCGTCTCCTATTAAATAGGAAAAATGGGCGATTCCGGGAGTCTTGTACCGTTTGAATAGCATGTTCTTCTCCTCTTTGTATCCACGCAATTTATCCCCACGATCGGGGGCACTCCCTATAAGTTACTAAGAAAAGGGGGATGCGTCGAAAACACCCTTTCCGAAACCTCCGTCGGCCGCTAAACCAAAAGGGAGAAGAAAAGAAGAAACGGAGGAAAGAATGTCGAAACTGAGAATCGGCTGGATCGGTACGGGAGTCATGGGCAAATCAATGTGCGGTCACCTGATGAAGGCGGGATACCCGGTCGGCGGGGACGAGATCCTCGCGGGAGCCTCGAAGGGAGCTGTTAGCGTAGACATGACCACCTCCGAGCCGAGCCCGGTCGGCGGGAGGGATGACAGCGGCCCCACGCGCTCAGACTTATGCTCAAGCCGTTCTCAGGACCGATTTCATCCAGGAATTTGCTTCTCTGATCATCCGGTCGACCGAACTCTTGTCTATATGGTGCTCCGATTCGGAGGGCTTTTCGGGATATAGCGGTTTGCCGATATGCAGCCTCACGGTAATCCAGTTTTTCCCGATGGGTTTGCCCCTGAAAAGCATCGGGGAAAACTCGAGGACCAGGGGAACCACGGGAACGTTGTGGATATGGGACAGATAAAAGGCGCCCCGTTTGAAGGTATCGTCGATACCCTGATGAAGGTGCCAGAGATCGCCCTCCGGGAAAAAATGGATGATCTTGTTCCGCCTCAAGGCTTCACCGAGGGGAGGCAATATCATCTTGAAACCTAAGGCGTGGTCGGGGATGGGGAAAGACCGCAATAACCGCAGGAGGGTTCGGAGGAAGGGTACTTGAAAGTTTCTCTGGGCCGTGGGGAAATAGATCGTCCGGGGAAAGAGCTTTTGGGCGATCATGACCGTGTCCAGATAGTGGCAGTGATTCGCAACCGTTATGAATCCCTTCCCGCGAAGGATTTTGAGGTTTTCCCGGCCTACTACTCTTTCACGATAGAACAGGGTGTTCCAAACGGTAAAAATGATGCAAAAGAAAAGATAGACAAAAAACGAGACGGCGCGGAAAAAGGGCGAGAACCTGATGAAGGTGTAATCGCCGTCGATATCGAGCTTCAATGGCGTCCACATCTCTACAATGTGGTCTTCTCTGCTGTCGCCGCGCTCTTCGACGACCTGATCCGTACTCATGGGATAGCCTCAATTTATATGCGCAAAGCGTTCCCGGGAAATCGAAATACACTCCCTGTACATCTCGAGGGTCTCGGCCGCCGTCCTCCGAAAACTGAATTGTTCCGCGAGCTCGGAATACCGATCCCCGGCGTCTTTTCTCTCACCCGGATTCTTCAGCCAGTATTCGATTCTTCGGGTTAGAATTTCGGTATTCTTCGAGGGGAATAACGAGCGTTCGTCCAAAGCGAACTGAGAGGCGGCACTCAAGGGAGAATCGGCTATGAGAGGGACAATTCCCGTACCGATCGCTTCGAGACAGGACATACTTTCCAGTTCGAGCTCGGAGGTATGGACATACAGGTCCGCTCGATGTCTCCACTCCGCCAGCTCGGCATCCGGGAGGAAATCAATAATAGGAGGAATGGGCAGATCCTTCCCTTCCCGCCGCAAGCGATCGGTTATCGGTCCGGTTCCCGCGATTACGAGCTGTATTCTATTCCGTAACTTCGATTGCCGTACAGCCTCGATAAGGGAGGACTGATTTTTCTCCCGCGCATGCCTGCCCACCGTCAGGACGACGAAATGCGAACCGCCCGGTTTCTTCCCACTCTTTCCCCCCTTGACTATCTCCCGGGGTATTCCGTTCGATATGACACGAAGGGGAGACGTACAGCCGTGCCGTGCAAGCTCTTCCGCCGCGAAACGGCTGGGACAGTGGACAATGTCCGCCTTATTGTAAAAGTTTCTGACATTTTCCCGGTACAGCAGGGCAGTGACTGCACGAAGCCGTTCCATTTTGATGTTGTAGAGGATGTTCTCCGGCTGAACGTGGAACGAAGCAACGGTCGGAATTCCCAGTTTCAAGGCGTAACGAACCGATCCCTTACCGAGCTTGAAGGGAAAGGCCGCATGGACCACATCTACGTCCGCGAAGGCCTTCGAGAGGACATACGGATCAGGAACCCCGAATATGAAATTGGTCTTTATCATCGCCGGCTTTAGGAGGGGTAGATAAAATCCCGGAACGGCGAACTTGCCTTCATAGGGTTCTCCCGTTGCCACAATGCGGACAGTGTGTCCGTCGTCCTTGAGCCACCGGACAAGACGGCGGATAGACAAGGTACCGCCGGTGTTCACGTTGTCGTAGGTATCCGCGACGATTGCGATCTTCATCGATTTATTCTAGGTCCGGTGTTGCCTGAAGTCAATATAATTGAAGAATATAATTGAATATTCAGTTATTATATTCAATATCAGGAGGAGATTTTGCCGCTTCGGACCCGATTTCAGCTACTATATATCCAGGAGCACCCGGGCGCGCCACCTTCCGTCGGGTTCTTCTTTGAGATAGAATTCGTGGAAGGTGACCGCCTTGATATCCGATCCGCGGCCGTGCTTCTCCGGGTCGTAGGGTTCCCCCCGGGCGTGGGCCTCGAGGCGGCATCTCCCCTTCGAGCGGTCGATGGTTACCGTATCGATCCGGAGGATCAGCCCCTCCGAATCCCTCAGGAGGAGAAATTCGTTAAGGAAATCGAAGAGAAGATACTCTAAGTCTCTCTCCTCCTTGACGATGTCCCGGACTTCGGAGAAGTCGATGGTTTCGAGGTCTTCCACGGTGGACGCGGCGGCGGCGTCCCAGGCCGCGGTGAAAAGTTCCTCCGGGCTCTCGCCCTCGGCGGTAAAGATGATGTCGGAAAGCCCTTCCTTCTCTTCGAATGCATATCCCATTCCGGTTTCTCCTATCCCTTGATATTTCCGATCGGCCTGAGGCGGACGACTTTCTTACTCAACCCCGCCCGGTGGGTGGCGTCCACCACCTCGTCGATGCTTTTGTAGGCCCCGCCGGCCTCTTCGGCGAGTCCCTTGTCTGAGGCCGAACGAATGTAGATCCCCCTCTTCTCGAGGCTTCGGCGGATTTCCCCGCCGCTGTAGGTACGCTTCGCCTGGCGCCTCCCCATGACCCGGCCGCTCCCGTGGGCGGTTGTGAAGAAGGCCTCCGCCCCGGAGGCCGCGCCCGCTAAGAGATACGACCCCGTCTCCATGCTCCCCCCGAGGATTACCGGCTGCCCGGTTTTCCGGTACTCTTCAGGAAGATCAGCACTCCCCGGCGGGAATGCCCGGGTCGCCCCCTTCCGGTGGACGAGGAGCTCCCGTTCGGCGCCGTCTATAGTGTGCCGCTCGATCTTCGCGGTGTTGTGGGTCACATCGTAGACGGTATCTATTCCGAGCTCCGATGCGGAGCGGCCGAAGATTTCGGCGAAGGCGTTTCTTACTTGATGCACAATCAGCTGCCGGTTGACAAAGGCCATGTTGACGGCGCACTTCATCGCGGCGAAATAGTTGTGCCCGTCCTCGGAACCTAAGGGGACGCAGGCTAAGTTCCGGTCGGGAAGATCAATGCCGTAGGTATCCTTCGATTTACGGGTAAAATCCTTGACGTAGTCGGTGGCGATCTGGTGCCCGAATCCCCGCGACCCGCAGTGGATCATGACGAGGATCTGGTAATCCCGGGTGATTCCGAAGGCGCGGGCGTTCTCCGGATCGGCTACATCCTCGGGCGCGGCGACCTGGATCTCCAGGTAATGGTTTCCAGATCCTAAAGTCCCCACCTGGCCGTATCCCCGCTCCATGGCCTGAGAGCTCACGTAGTCGGCATCGGCCCCATACATCCGCCCGCCCTCTTCGGTCCTCAGGAGGTCCTGCTCCACGGCGTACCCCTCGTCGAGACACCACTCGAGCCCCCCTTCGACGAGGCGGCGAAAATCTTCCCTACCGACCCTGAACCGTCCGCTCTTGCCCGTCCCGGTGGGGACGTAAGAGTAGAGGGTGTCCACGAGGGCTTCCAAGGAGGGACGGACCTCTTCCTCGGTGAGATCGGTCTTTACGAGCTTCATCCCGCAGTTAATATCGAAGCCGATTCCCCCCGGAGATATGACCCCGATTTCGGCGTCCATCGCGGCGGTCCCGCCGATGGGGAATCCGTAACCCCAATGGCCGTCGGGCATGCACAGAGCGTAGTTTGCGATCCCCGGCAGACAGGCGACATTGGTCAGCTGATCGAAGACCCCCTCCTCCATGGAGGATACGAGCCGCTCGGTGCCGTAGACCCTGGCGGGAACGGTCATTCCCGTTTTGTAATCCGGGGATATTTCCCAGAGGGTGTCGGTGAGCTTGCGAATGTAGCCGGGGATCATAGGTGCTCCTCGTATAAAATGTACTGCTTTACGGCGGAAAGGAAAAATAAGTATCTTGATATAAGGAGGCGGCAATTATCTCGAAAAACGAAGAAAACGAAAAGGTGGCTTTGGCCGAGAAACTGATGCTCG
>JBKHAJ010000077.1:0-13502 GCA_046542935.1 Spirochaetia bacterium
TCGCCCTTTTCATGTTCGCTTCCGACCATTAAGGCCAGGCTCAGAATCTTTTCTTCGCTCGCATCGGTATGGCTCATCTCTCCGACGATTCGGCCCTTGGCCATCACCAGTATCCGGTCGGCCTGGGACATGATCTCGGTCAAATCGGAGGAGATCATCAATATTGCCTTCCCCTGGACTTTGAGCTCCTGCATCAGCTTGTAAATGTCCGCCCGCGCACCTACGTCAACCCCTCGGGTGGGCTCGTCTAAGATCATAATGTCGCACTCGGCGCCTAAGAGCTTGATAAATACCACCTTCTGCTGATTGCCGCCGCTTAAGTAGCGGGTCTCGGATTGGAGGTGTGAATATTTCAGCTTGACCTCGGGGATGACATCCTTGACCTTGCCCCGGACCTTCTTCCACGGCACCCAGGGGCCGCGGCTCTCCTGAACGACCGAGCTGTATCCGGCGTTTTCCAGGATCGGACGGATAAGGGCCAGTCCCTCCTCTTTCCGGTTCTCCGGGAGCATCCCGAGCTTAAGCTTCAGGGCGTGCCCCGGAGAGCGTACCTTCCACCTTTTCCCCTCGATGAAGAGGTCCCCGGCGTCCCGGGAATCGGCGCCCACCACCGAACGGGCGAACTCGGTGCGGCCCGAGCCGACTAGCCCCGCGATACCGACTATCTCACCGTGCCGAACTTCCAGCGACACATCGGAATATACCCCTTTCCGTTCGAGCCCTTTGAGCTCCAGGGCAACCGATCCGATATTCTCGGTATTGTCGATCTGCAGAAACTCGATGTTCCGGCCTACCATGGCATGGACCAGCTTATCATGGTCGAATTCGGCTACCGGACCGGTGGTCACGTGTTTGCCGTCCTTGAGCACGGTGATGGTATCGCCTATTTCGAAGATCTCCTCTAAGTGATGGGAGATATAGACCACCGCTATTTTCTGCCGTTTGAGCTCGGTTATGATCCGGAAGAGATTTTCGACCTCGGTCGCTGTGAATACCGCGGTCGGCTCGTCCAAGATAAGAACCTTACTGTCGAGGTTGAGCGCCTTGGCGATGGAGACCATTTGCTGATGGGCGATCTTGAGTTTGCCCACCTTCTCCTCGACATCGAAGCTCACTCCGATCCTCTCCAAGAGCTTTTGGGCTTCCGAAATCATAGCCCGCCGGTCGATCGATCCGCCCGGTTTACGCGGTTCTTGACCTAAAAAGATGTTCTCGGCGACACTCAAGACCGGGATGATATCGATTTCCTGATAGATAGTGCTGATTCCAGCTTCCAAGACCTTCTTCGGCGTCCAGTCTTCGGCCTCTTCGCCGCGGAAAAGAATTATCCCGGTATCGGGCTGATAGGCCCCGGAGATAATCTTGATAAGAGTCGATTTTCCCGCCCCGTTTTCGCCGACTAAGCAGTGGACCCTCCCGGGGAAAACATCCAGGTCGATATTCTCGAGCACTTTGATACCGGAAAAGGACTTTTCGATTCCCTGTAACTGTAGAATGGGGATAGACTCAGACACGTGTTCCTCCGTCCTTAGAATGAAATGGGCAGAGACATGACGTCTCTACCCATTATACTCCTCACTGGTGCGTTGATGTTTAGAATTCGAGCCCCTTCGACTGGATCTCTTCGAGATAAACTTCCGCCTCTTCAGGATCGTCGGCGTCAAAGACCTTGATGGGGACTTCCTGCCTCGCGGGAACCGCTTCTCCCTCGAGTATCGACAGCGCGCTGCCGATGGCGATCTCTCCGAAGTAGGGAGGGGTCTGAGTTTCCCGGGCGATTTCGCCAGCGATAACCGCTTCGATAGCAAGATGATGTCCGCCCTCACCTACTATGTAGCCGAGGAGCTCTCTGCGCCCGGCCGTCTTGATGGCGTCGATGGCTCCCATGGTCATGGCGCTGTAATCGGACCGAACGATGTCGATCTCACCCTCGGGGAACCTCTGAAGGAAGTCCTCCATGACCTTGAGCCCGCCCTCCGTTGTAAATCCGGCGTCGGCAACAGCCACTTCTTCGATATCGGGATACTCGCTCATCACCTCGTTCCACCCCTCGTTGGCGTCGATGACCGGAGATGCCGCTGCCATTCCCTGGACGTGTACGACATTGCCCCGGGGCTCCCCGTACTTATCGATCAGAAGCTCTACCGCCTTTTCGGCGAGGAGCCTTCCCGCGATAACGTGGCTCTGAGTGATTTCGGTCTTGTAGATACCCACTCCCGGTTCCGCTTCGATAGTCCGGTCGATGACGATCAGGGGAACATTCTCCCGCTCGCACATCTTGACTACCGGCACGAGGGCCTTCGACTCCAACGGAGAGAGGATGAGGGCGTCCGGCTTCTGGGCCAGCATGTTCTGGACATCGGAAAGCTGCTTAGCGGGATCCTGATTGGCATCGAGGCTGATCAGCTTGACTCCAAGCCTTTCGGCGGAGGCTTCCATATCCTTCTGGTTTGTCACCCGCCAGGCGTTGACCAGCTCGGCCTGGGAGTAGGCGATGACGATTTCGTCCTTCTGTCCCGCTTCTTTGTCGGGACCTCCGGGAACCGCTTCCTGCTCGCCCGCGGCGAAGGCTATTCCCGCCGCAAGGACAACAGTCAGCATTACAAGAAGAAACCTTTTCATAATTCGCTCCTTTTATGGTAAGATATTGACAGCAATGTATTGCTGCATTACAGTAATACTGTATGACAACTATACAAATCTGTCAAGGATTTTATTCGTTGTTTTTTTGAAAAAATCCCGGTACATTACCTGGAAAATTGTATTACAATAGGAATCAAAATGGATAAGAAGATCATTAAACAGAAAACCGTGGTGGCACAGGTCATGGAAGAGCTCAAGGAACTTATCGCCCGGGGAAAATTCAAGCCCCATGACAAAATACCTCCTGAAAACGACCTCGCCGAGATGTTCGGCGTCAGCCGTCCGACCATCCGGGAGGCGATCAAGATCTTCAACTACCTAGGCGTCCTCGAGTCATTTACCGGGAAGGGGACCTACGTTTCCACCCGGGAGAATATATCCACCGAGGCTTTGACCTGGTCGATCCTCTTAGGAGACATCGAGCTCTCCGAGCTCATCGAAATCCGTGTCATCATCGAGGAACGGAGCCTCAAGAAGATTACCAAGGGATTCGCCGCGGACCCTGCAAACACGGCGGATATCATCGATCAGTTGGAAGCCCAGATCGAACAGATGCGGGAATCATCCCGGGTATTCAACCCTGAAAAATTGACCCAGGCGGACTACGATTTTCATGCCGCTATTATCCGGGGAGGGAGGAATTCCCTCTTCATAGCGATCTACGAGACCCTGCGCAGCTTCATGCACGAGGAGATAAGCCGGACCCATCAGGTTCACGAGCACACCGAAGGGCTCATCACCCAGCATGACGGGATCCTTCGGGCGATAAAGACAGGCGATCCTAAAAAAGCCTTAGAGGCTTTCCAAATGCACATGAGTTCGACCTGCTGGCAGATTTTCGACGAAACACCCGACATAATCGATGTCTAAATGCGGCCGGACGGGCACCCTCGCTGTTTGACTAAGACCTCGATTTTATGTATAATTTTCCCATGAAATCCCAAAAGAAGAAATCTCCGCAATATACCTTTAAGGTAGATCAGGAGGTGGTGTATCCCATTCAGGGAGTCGGACACATTCAGGCCATCGAAGAGAGGGAATTCAAAGAGAATAAGATACCCTATTACGTCATATATCTCGAAGTATCGGATATGACGGTCATGGTTCCGGTCGATAAGGCGGAGGAGCTCGGCATTCGGGCAATAGTCCCGAGCTCGGAGGCCAAGAAGGCCCTCGTTCTTATTACCGAAGAGCAGGAGCCGATGCCCGCCGACTGGAAGATGCGCTATCAGATGAACCTAGATCTCCTGAAGAAGGGAAGCGTCATGGATATCGCGAAGGTAGTCCAGACGCTGTATCATCGAAGTAAAATCAAGGAGCTTCCCATCCTCGAAAGGAAGCTCTTCGACAGCGCCTTGAAGCTGATGGTGGACGAAGTCAGTTTCTCGCTGAAGAAATCCAAGGAAGAGGTGGAAGAGCTCATCTTCTCTAAACTCGAACAAGAGTGAACGACATTGCCCTTATAACCGCGGCCGGCTCAAGCAGCCGGATCGGCCCACAACTCGGAAAAAAAGAATATCTCAAATTAGCGGATCGCCGAGTCATTAGTGCCGCTTGTTCCGCGTTCTACGAATCCGGTCTGTTTACGAAGATCTACCTGACCGTTCCCCCGGGTGACGAAGAATCTGTCCGGAGCATGCTCATCGGGGACGGGCTTCCCGCGGAACCCATAAGCGGCGAGGTTATAGCCCTCGTTCCCGGGGGAGATACCCGGCAGAAATCGGTCCGTGCCGGCCTCGAGGCCGCCGCCGAGCACCCGGAGAACAGTCCGTCCGAACGTTTCGATGTAGTCCTCATCCACGACGGGGCCCGTCCCTGGATCTCAGCCCCGCTGATCACGGCGGTCCTCGAAGGTGCCCGGCGGCACGGAGGATGCGCACCGGTTGTGTCTCCCCCCGACGCCATCAAATCCGTCGATGAGGCAGGGTTTATAACCTCTCACTCCGGACGGGGCACTACCCTGGGAGTCCAGACCCCCCAGGGCTTCGTCTTCGACCGGATCCTCGAAGCCCACAGAAGGGCCGCCTCGGACGGTGCGGTCTACATTGACGATACCGAAATCTTTGAAAAGTATTCGGGAAGGGTGTATACTGTCCCCGGCGATCCGAGAAACCGGAAGATTACCTATCCTCACGACCTGGATCCGGAAAACCGAGGCGGAATATCGATATGATCACCAGAATCGGACAGGGCTGGGACCTGCACCGGCTGGTTCCGGGAAGAAAACTCATCCTCGGGGGCGTTCACATCCCCTTCGAGAGGGGTGAGCTGGGAAACTCCGATGGAGACGTCCTTATCCACGCCGTTATCGACGCGCTCTTAGGCGCCGCCGCCGCCGGAGACATCGGGACTCACTTTCCCCCGGAGGACCCCGCCTGCAAGGGCGCCTCGAGCAGGTCCCTCCTCAAAGAAACGATGAAGCTTCTCTACACCAAAAAGTATTCGGTGGTCAATGTGGATTCCACCGTGGTCCTGGAGCGGCCGAAGCTCAAACCGTATATCGAGGGCATACGCCAAACCCTCGCGGCGGACATGGGGATCTATATCGAGCAGATTTCAGTCAAGGCGAAGACCGCCGAAGGATTCGGTCCGGTAGGATCGGGAGAGGCGATCGAGGCCTACGCGGCGGCGGCTCTCAGGGAGTTGTAGATAAAAAACCTCGAGGGAAAATCAATGGGAGAACCGGAAAGCACGTGACCACATTCCGGGACGAAACACTCGGTATCATCCGTGAACACGTCACCGGGAGCGCTGTCCCCTCGGTTTCGCGGATCGCCGATGAGGCTCGGGACCCCTACCGGGTCCTAGTTTCCACCATGATATCCCTGCGAACCAAGGACGAGGTGACCCTCGAAGCCTCGCGGAAGCTCTTCGAACAAGCCCCGGGCCCCCGGGAGCTGTCCCGGCTGGACACCGATATCATAGCCGAGCTTATCTATCCGGCGGGATTCTACACCGTGAAGGCCAAGCACCTGAAAAAGAGCGCGGAGATCATCATCGACCGATACGACGGAGAGGTGCCCGCGGACCGGGACGAACTCCTCGAGCTCCCCGGAGTGGGAAGAAAGACGGCGAACCTGGTCTTGAATCTCGGATACGGCATAGATGCGATCTGCGTGGACACCCATGTTCACAGAATAAGTAATCGCCTGGGATGGGTGGAAACGAAGACCCCCGATGAGACCGAGCGGGCCCTTACGGAACTCCTTCCGGTACGTTACTGGATCGAGATCAATGCCCTGCTTATTCGGTTCGGACAAAAAACCTGCACCCCTGTAAGCCCCTTCTGCTCACGATGTCCCCTCGCGGACGAATGCCCCCGCAGAGGGGTCACCACGAGCAGATAACGATAAACCGCCTCTCTTTTCTCTCCGCTTTCCTAATTACGCTCCGCGATCAGGAGGGTCTTCGGATCGAGCTTGAGCTGGAGCTCCCGGGAAGGGACCTCGTCGTGGTCCTTGACCAGCTTCAGATGGACATAGTCCCCCGCGAACTTGAGGGTAATGAGGACCGCGATTTCGTCGAGGAACTCCCGCAATTCATGGGGAATCCCCTTTTCGTCGAAAACAGGGTCCTCCCCCCGGAGGGAGGCGCTCACCCACACCTCGATTCCGAGCTGTGAGGCGAACCGGCGAAGTGACCGGATCGACTCTACATCGGACTTGGAGAAGTCGAAGCCGTCCACCACCACCGCGTCGGCGGCGAAGTTGCCGTTCTTGATCATCGCCTCGAGACTTCTCAGGATCTGGTCGGTGGTAATTCCTTCTTGAGAAAAGTTCATAATGACCCGGTTCTTGATAATCTCGTCGTGGACCTCCACCGCCTGGTCGAGCTCCCGCTTCTTCGCGATTTCCCGGAATATATCCTCGTACCAGTTGATAATGTGGTCGGTCTTACTGGAAAACGATACATGAATGATGTGCTTCTCCTGGAGAAGCTGATCGGTCGCTATATGCACCAGGCAGGCCGTTTTTCCTACTCCCTTCCGGGAAGCGATAACGCCGATATTTCCCTTTCCCACCCCTCCGTGGATCGATTTCTCGAGAATCCTTAAGGGGCTCCGTTTGATCAGTTCAGCTTTTACCATTCCTGGCTCCTTTCCTAACCGGATTGTTCTTGTTTGCGCTTTTCCTGATATTCAGCGATGAGCTCCTCGGCAATGGACTTGGGTACCCTGCCGTATTTGAGAAACTCCATCGAGAATTCAGCCTTACCCTGGGTCATCGACCTCAGAGCAGTGGAATATCCGAACATCTCAGAGAGAGGCACCTCCGCATCGATGCGGGAAAAGTTCCCGTCTTCGACCGAAGCGATTATGACGCCCCGTCTCTGGTTGATGCTCGCGAAAACATTTCCCGCGAACTCGGTGGGAGTATCCACGTTCACCGACATAATGGGTTCCAAGATTTGGGGGTCCGCCTTCGGGTACACCGCGCGAAAGGCGGCGATCGAGGCGGTGTTGAAGGCCATATCGGAGCTGTCCACCGCGTGGGAGGAGCCGTCGTTGAGGACGACCTTGACTCCGACAATGGGGAATCCGATGAGGCTCCCCTTTTCCAGGGCGGTCTTGAATCCCTTTTCACACGCCGGAATGTACTCGGTAGGGATAGATCCTCCCTTGATCTCACTGACGAACTCGTAATCCTGCTCGTGATAGGGCTCTATGTATCCCGCGACGCGGGCGTACTGTCCGGAACCCCCGGTCTGCTTCTTGTGGGTGTAATCGAATTCGGCGCGGGATGTTATAGCCTCCCGGTAGGCGACCTGGGGCATCCCGGTTTCCACCGCGGCCTTGTACTCCCGTTTCATCCTCTCGACGTACACGTCCAAGTGGAGCTCCCCCATCCCCTGGATGATAGTCTGGTTCGATTCCGGATCGACATAGGTGCGAAAAGTGGGGTCCTCTTTGACGAAGCGGTTCAAGGCCTTGCCCATATTGTCCTCGGCCTTCTTATCCTTAGGCTGTATGGCAAGAGAGATGACCGCATCGGGTATGTACATCGAGGTCATCGACAGGTTGAGTTCCGGATCGCAAAAGGTGTCCCCGGAGGCGCAGTCGATCCCGAAGAGGGCGACGATGTCCCCCGGACCGGCTTCGTTTATGTCCTCGGTGGAACTCGCGTGCATCCGGATGAGCCTTCCCACCTTGAACTTACGCTGGAGCCGGGTGTTGAAGAGGTCGCCTCCCTTCTTGACCTTTCCCTGATAGATGCGGATGTAGGTGAGCTGCCCGTACTGGCCGTCCTCGAGCTTGAAGGCGAGGGAGACTAACGGCTTCGATTCGTCCGCCTCGAGCTCGACCTCGGTCTCGTTGTTTTCCAGGTCTAATGCCTTGTTGGTAATCTCACTCGGATTAGGGAGAAATCTTCCTACCGCATCGAGGAGGAGCTGGACCCCCTTGTTCTTGTATGCCGAGCCCATGAGGACCGGGACCAGATCGTTGGCCAGGGTCCCTTTCCGTACCGCTTGATAGATGAGCTCGTCGGCGACCTCCCCGTCCAAGTAGGCTTCCGCCAGGTCATCGGAGAACATCGACGCGGCATCGATCAGCTCTTCCCGCTTTTCCTGGGCCTCCGCCTGCAAATCGACGGGAATATCCTCTTCACGGACGATTTCACCGGCCGCGCCGTCGAAGTAATAGGCCTTCATAGTCACCAGATCGACCAAGCCCTCGTGCTTGTCCTCCAGACCGATGGGAAGCTGCATCATCACCGCGTTCAGCCCGAGCTTGTCCACCAGCTGGTCCTTGACCTTGTAGGGATTGGCCCCGGTCCGGTCGCATTTGTTGATAAAAGCGATGCGGGGAACGTTGTACCGCTTGAGCTGCCGGTCCACGGTGATGCTCTGGGACTGCACCCCGCCGACCGAACAGAGAACGAGGATCGCTCCGTCTAGGACCCGTAGGGCACGCTCTACCTCGATGGTAAAATCGACGTGTCCCGGAGTATCAATAATATTTATATCCGTGTCTTTCCATTTGACCCGGGTGGCCGCGGAGGCGATGGTAATTCCCCGCTCCTTCTCGAGCTCCATGGAATCCATGGTTGCGCCGACGCCGTCTTTTCCCCGGACCTCGTGGATTGCATGAATTTTCTTGCAATAGAAGAGTATCCGTTCGGTGAGGGTCGTTTTACCCGAATCGATATGAGCGCTTATACCTATATTGCGCATGTTTGAGATGTTCATGTACTTTTTCTACCTCTGATACCTAATATAGTATTAATTCTTCCGTTTGTGGGGGATTCAGTATTCTTAAATTAAGACCCGTATGATATCGTCAATATACGAATTAATCAAGGAAAAGACAAATGTTTCAACAAATCATAACATTACCGACCGACAGCAGGGAAACTCTAACCGATATTACCGGAATAGTCGAGCGGGCCGCAGCCGAATCCGGGGCCCGGGCGGGCACGGTCTCAGTCTACGTCCAGGGGGCCACCGCGGGGATTATGATACAGGAGAATTGGGACGACAGCGTCCAACGGGATGTCGTCTCCCTCTTACAGAAGCTCATCCCCCGGGGGGTATGGGAGCACGACAGACAGGACGGTAACGGGGATGCCCACCTCAAGGCGGGGTTAGTCGGCCCGAGCGAAACGATACCCCTCATAGACGGGCGGCTCGGCCTTTCCCGGTGGCAGAACATCTTTCTGTGCGAGTTCGACGGACCACGGCGGGAACGGAGGATAGTGGTAACCGTCGTGCCTTAGAGTCCGCCGCTTTCCCGGACCGACTCCGCGCTCAAGAACTCGAGGACCTGCTCGGCCGTTTTCGCCGGGACCCCCGTCTTTCGGGAAATCTCCTCGGGACTCGATTTTTTGATCTCGTCCATAGAGCCGAAGATCGAAAGAAGCTTCGCCGCCCGTTTCCTACCGACCCCCTCGACCGCTTCGAGGGTCAGACTCTCCATCCCCTTCTTGCGGAGCTTTTTCTGATGAGTGGTGGCGAAACGGTGGGCCTCGTCCCGGACCCACTGCAAAAGACGCAGCGCCGGAGAACCCTCGGGAAGCTCCAGCTCCTTACCCCCGACGGCGATGACCCGCTCGAACTTCTTCGCCAGTCCCACGCAGGGGACCTCCCCGAGTCCCAGGGCCTCGAGGACCCCCGCCGCCGAGCTCACCTGCCCCTTGCCCCCGTCGATGAGCACCAGATCCGGCGGCTCGCCTCCCTCGTTCATTACCCGGGTATACCTGCGGGCGACTACCTCCCTGACCGCCTTGAAGTCGTCCACCTCGCCTCCTAGGGTCCTTATTTTGTAGCGGCGGTAATTACTCTTGTCCGGCCGGCCGTTGCGAAAGGCGACCATCGACGCCGTGGGATTGGTCCCGGCGAGCTGAGCGATGTCGAAGCCTTCGATCCGGATCGGGAGGTCCTCGAGCCCGAGGATTTCTTTGAGCTCGATGACCCCGGGATCGGTCTCCCCCTCGGCCCCCTGGGAAGTAAGGGTCAAGAGATCTAGCCGGGCGTTCTCCTCGGCCATGGCGAGAAGGGATACCTGCTTCGCTCCTTCGGGATGGGTGATTCGGACGTCAGCCCCGAGCTCCTTTTCGAGGTAGCCCTCGATCTCGGCGAAATCGGCGCTCACATTGACGAAGACGACGGCGGGCGGGCGGTGTTCGGGGTTGTAATACTGGAGAATGAAGTGGGTCAGGGCCTCCTCCCTGCTCTCGAGGACTTCGCTGCGATAGATGTTCTGCCCGGTGAGCCTTCCACCGCGCATCTCGAAGACGACGAAAACCGCCTTGGTCCCCTCGTAGACCGAGGCGATATAGTCCCGGTCCTCCTCGACGAAATCGACCACCTCCTGCTCGCCGGTCGCATTCTTTACCGCGTCGATCGTGTCTCGAAGGCGGGCGGCTTCTTCGAAATCGAGGCGCCCGGAGGCCTCCTCCATCTTGGCCGTAAGGTCAGCGATGAGCTCATCGGTTTCGCCGGAAAGGAGGAGCTTGACCTGCTCGAGGGTCTTCGCGTATTCCTCCTCACCGACGTTCCCGCAGCACGGTCCGCTGCACCGGTGCATATGATAGTAGAGGCAGGGATGGTACCGATTCCTGAGTGTTCCCCGGCACTTCCGTAAGGGGAACATCTTGTTGATGAGCTCGAGGTATCGGTCTATGCTCTTCACATCGGGATAGGGACCAAAGTAGATCGACCCGTCCTTTACGATCCGCCGGGTCCGAAAGACCCTCGGATACGGCTCGTTGGTGATCCGGATGACCGGGTAACTCTTTCCATCCTTGAGATTAACGTTGTAGTGGGGCTTCCACTTCTTGATCAGGGTGTTTTCCAGAAGGAGGGCCTCGTATTCGTTCCGGGTAACGATGTGATCCACATCCCTGACCTTCTTGACGAGAAACTCGGTCTTGATATCCTTCGCCCCGGAAAAGTAGGATCCGACTCTCTTCTTGAGATTATTGGCCTTTCCGATGTAGATGATCTTTCCCGCCCGGTCCTTCATGAGGTAGACCCCGGGGGAGGGCGGAAACGCCCGTACGGTTTCTGATAAATTCATATATAACGTCAGCGGACGATAACGTCTCCCGTATCGGTCTTGCCCCTGATCCGGATCGGGCCTGATCCGTGGCGAAGATCGCCTCGTCCGCGTATTTCTCCTATGTGTATGACTCCCGTGTCCGATTCGATGTCGAAGCTGAAATCGTCGAGCTCGTTCAAGAGATCGAGATCGATCCCGCCGGTATCGCTCCGTACCGTACTGTCGCCCGTCACGAGGAGTTTCCGCCCCGTAATCGATCCGGTCTCGGTCCAGAGGTGGAATTCCCCCTCGTGATCGTCGACGACGATCCGTCCGGTATCCGACTCGGCGTTTAAAACTCCCGCGGTCCGGGTATACTCCTGGCGTCCGGTGCCGGTAATCGTGTCGATCTCACCGTAGCAGTCGGCCATGGCAACCCGACCGGTATCGGTACGCACATGGGTTATACCTCCGAGGGCGGAAAGCACCACCTCCCCGGTATCCGTAGCAATGTCCGTCGCGGCATTCGAATCCACGGTCAGGTGTATCTCATACCGCCCGGCGGAGGGGACGAGACTCCTTCCGGTAACGGTAATCACCAACCGCTCACCGTAACGCCGATGCTTCACGGTGTAGGGGGAATTTTCCGGCATAATGATCTCACCGTCGGCCCGGCCGTCCTGTATCCGGTCCCCGCCGCCCCCGGAGGATCCGGTGACGAATACCGAAAAGGTTTTTCCCCCCTCTACCGCCGTCGACTCTATACGGCCGTAAGAAAAACTTTCGACCCGCCCGCTTTCAGGCGGTTCCTCGGCGTTCCCTGAGGCGAAAGCGGCCGCTACGCACACTCCCCACAGAAACACAGGCAGAATGTACTTCATTTTCCGTCGCTCCTTTCAGCTCTCCGTAAGCCGGTCGAGAATCAGTCCGAAAAACGAACGGCTTCCTCCTTTGAAAAACTCCCATCCCAGATGCACCCCGCAGCCGCCGCAGAAGGCGAACCTCCAGGCATAACCGGGAAACCAGGAAAACTCCTCGGTAGGGTATCCGGTAATCCCGCACCCGGGAGCCGAGGAAAAGCAGCCGATGAGAAACATGAAACCGTGGGGATTGGTAAAGCGGTGGCTGAATTCGCCTCCGATACGGGTCTTTTCAGCTGTACGGGTAATCTGGTGTCCGCAGCCGGCGCACATCACCGCCCGTTCGGGAAGGGTCGCCTCTTCGCCCGCTTCCTCCGCCGAATTCTTTAAAGCGTCTTGTGAATCGAACCGCTCGTCCTGCCTGAGGCAGTACTCCATACCGATACTATACGACCTTTCCGTAGAATCGGCAATTCCTTGACGAAACACCGAATCACCGCTAGAGTAGCTTTCCATGACCCTATCTTATCCGTGCCTCATTCTCGACCACGACGATACCGCGGTGGACAGCACCGCCGCCATCCATTACCCCGCCCATATCGAAACCCTCCGGGTCCTCCGCCCCGGCCGGCATCCGGTGGAGCTCGAAGAGTGGTGGGCGAAGAACTTCGAGCCGGGGGTGATGGAATACCTCACCGCGGAGCTCGGGTTTACCGAAGAAGAGATCCAAGAGGAGTACCGGATTTGGCGGGAGTTTACCGTCTCCCGTTCGGCCCATTTCTTCCCGGGTTTTATCGACGCGTTGATCGAATACAAGCGCCGCGGCGGCAAGATCGCCGTGGTCAGTCACTCCGACGCCGATCTTATCGAACGAGACTACAGGGGGGCGCATCCCGAAGGGAAGCTCATCCCCGATCTCATCTACGGCTGGGATTTCGATCCCGAAAAGCGGAAGCCGAGCCCCCGACCGGTGGAGGAGATTTTAGAATCTTTCGGTCTTACCCCGGAGGAAGCGCTTATCGTCGACGATCTCAAGCCCGGGCTCGTCATGGCGGAAAAGACCGGGGTCCCCTTCGCCGCGGCGGGGTGGTCCCACGACATCCCGATGATTCGGGAATATATGCGGGCCCGGAGCGGGGCTTACTTTTCAACGGTAGATGATTTTAGGCGGTATATCCTCGGCGAGTGTTGAAGCGGGAGGTAGGCCCCCGAACGGTTATTCCTTGGATTTACCCCGCACCATCGGTACGAATTGGACGTATGTCACCCGCCGGCTCTCCAAATTCGATCCCTGTTTCGTAATCACCTGCAGCTCCTGGGTCAAGGTTCCCACCGGCGCTACCAAGCGCCCCCCCTCGCCGGAGAGCTGCCGGATCAAGGTTCCCGGTATCTTCGGAGGTGCCGCGGTCAGGAGGATCGCGTCGAAGGGAGCCGCTTCCGGGACTCCCCGGTATCCGTCCCGGTGATAACAATAAACATTGTCGTATCCCTTGTCGGCGAGCTTCTTTTTGGTACGCTTGTAC
>JBKHAJ010000078.1:0-13456 GCA_046542935.1 Spirochaetia bacterium
TAGTCCCGAAGCCCAAGGAGGTATCCACGGATTTTCCGCCCTTGACCGCGGTAATCGAAGAACCGTTCCCCAAATGACAGGTCACACAGTTGAATTCCTCGATCGGTCTGCCCAAGAGCTCCGCCGCGCGAAGGGCCACATACTTATGGGAGGTCCCGTGATATCCGAAACGTCTGATACCGTGTTTCTCGTAACATTCGTAGGAGAGGGGATACACGTAGGCCTTGGGCTCGAGGGTGGAATGAAACGCGGTGTCGAAAACCCCGACGTGGGGGACCGCCGAAAAGATTTCCCGTGCCGCCCGAAAGCCGGCGAGGGTGGGGGGATTGTGGAGCGGGGCTAAGGGGGTATACTTTTCGATTATCGTTACCGTCGCTTCATCGAGGATTACCGCATCCCTGATGTCTTCACCTCCTAAGACCATACGATGTCCGACCGCTTCGATCTCTCCGAAGCCCGACATAGCCTTTTCGATCAAGGCGATCCCCGCCTTGTGATCGGGAATTTCGACTTCCCGGGAATCCTTCTGTTCTTCACCTTGGGAGTAGTGAAAAATCCCGTCTTCGAGGCCGATCCGTTCCGCCATTCCCTTGCACAAAGATTTTCGTTCGGCGGTATCGATAAGCTGAAATTTGATCGATGAGCTTCCGCTGTTGATAACCATTACTCTCATTGTCTACCTCACATTTTTAACATGAGAGTCAGGATAAGCCGTGACATGGCGGTTGTCAACAGAGCAAAAATTGATTACTCTGGGACCACAAGTAAAAAACCACGGATAAGGAGACTAAAAAATGAGCACACATCCTGAAGAAACAAAAAAGCTTCTCGTAGCCGACCTCTGGAAGATGAAAGAGGAGGGAAAGAAAATAACGATGATAACGGCCTATACCTATCCCGAGGGTCTTATCGTCGACGAAGCCGGAATCGACATCATCCTAGTCGGAGACAGTCTCGGAATGGTCGAGCTCGGATACAAGGACACCGTTCCCGTTACCATGGACGAAATGCTCCATCATACCAAGGCGGTCACCCGAGCGGTCAAGCGGGCCCATGTCGTGGGCGACCTTCCCTTTATGTCCTACAACATCTCGGTCGAACAGGCGGTCACTAACGCGGGTATCCTCTATAAGGAGGGCGGGTCCGATTCGGTCAAGTTCGAAGGGGGACAGGAGTACGCTCCCGTCGCCGAGGCGATCCACCGGGCGGGAATCCCCGTGTTCGGACATATCGGACTTACCCCCCAGACCGCGTCCATGCTCGGCGGCTTCAAGGTGCAGGGCAAGTCCATCGACGCGGCAAAGAGCGTTATCGACGACGCCTTGGCCTTGGAGGATGCGGGAGCCTTCGCCCTCATCCTGGAAGCGATACCCAAGCAGCTCGCCCAGATCATCACCGAGAAGGTGAAGATCCCCACCATCGGCATCGGCGGAGGCATGTACTGCGACGGACAGGTCTTAGTCTTCCACGACATGCTCGGGCTTTTCAAGCGGTTTACACCTAAGTTCGTAAAGGTCTACGCTAACATGTACGATCAGCAGGTGAAATCGGTCAAGGAATTCATCGACGACGTCCACCAGGGTAGCTTCCCCACCGACGATCACAGCTTTTCCATGAAAGCGGACGCGGTGGAAGAGCTCAAGAAGCTGGTGGATTGATCTTAAGAGAACAGCGAAAGAAAGCATCGATAAGAATGGGGCTGTCTGAGAAGTAATCTCAGACAGCTTTTTTTTTATACAGTACCGAAGATTGCTAGCCCCCGTAGTAAATGCACCACCGAGCCTCTTATGAAGGGTGTCTAGCATTCTTCTGTACACTAAGGGGTTTACACTTATATCCCCTGGTTTGTATACTGTGTACAATCCTTAATATCAGAGGTTTGACAGACCTGTGTGGTCGTAATAGTTTGACCGTGAATATTACATGGGGGATAATTCCCTAGGGAGGACACAGTATGATGACCGGAAATGAATACAGGGAGAGTCTCAAACGGAGGAAGCCGCTTAAGGTTTTTATGAACGGGGAACGTGTAAAAGACCCCGTGGAGCATCCGATTATCAAGGCGTCGATCAACTCGATAGCCCTGACCTACGAGCTTGCGGAAGATCCGAAGTACCGGGACATCATGACCGTGAAGAGCGCCCTTACCGGGAAGACCATCAACCGGTTCTGCCACCTTCACCAGAGCACCGATGAGCTTTACACCAAGGTGGGAATGCAGCGGCTCCTCGGGCAGAAATGCGGAACCTGTTTCCAGCGGTGCGTGGGGATGGACGGTTTCAATGCGACCTATCTGACCACCTACGAGATCGACCGGAAGTACGGGACCGATTATCACAAGCGGTTCATCGAATATCTGAAGACGGCCGAGGAGAAGGACTGGGTCGTCGACGGCGCCATGACCGACGCAAAAATGGACCGGGGGCTCCGTCCCTCTCAGCAGTCCGATCCCGACGCCTATGTGCGGGTGGTCAAACGGAGTTCCGACGGTGTGGTGATCCGGGGGGCCAAGTTCCATCAGACCGGGGCCGTCAACTCCCACGAAATCCTCGTGATGCCCACCGTAGCAATGAAGGAAGATGACAGAGACTACGCCGTTACCTGCGCTGTCCCCGCCGATGACGGGGGAATCACCTACATCTACGGGAGGCAGTCCTGTGATACCCGGCTGACCGAGGCACCCGGAGGGGACAGCCTCGATGTCGGCAGTCTCTACGGGGGACAGGAGTGCATCATGATCTTTGACGATGTCTTCGTTCCCACCGAGCGGATATTTATGGACGGGGAGTACGATTTCTCCGGGCGCTTAGTGGAGACCTTCGCCGGGTACCACCGCTCGAGCTATGCCTGCAAGACCGGTGTGGGTGACGTCGCCGTCGGTGCCGCCCAGCTCATAGCCGAATACAACGGTGTGGCCAAGGCGAGTCACATCAGGGACAAGATCGTCGAGATGATTCACTTGAACGAGACAATCTGGAGCAGCTGCGTCGCCTGCTGCTACAAGGGGGAACAGACCCCGGCGGGTAACTACCTGATCGACCTCCTCCTCGCCAACGTGGCAAAGCAGAACGTAACCCGGTTTCCCTACGAAATCGCCCGTCTTCTCCAGGACATTGCCGGGGGGCTCATGGTGACCATGCCGGGGGCTGGGGAATTCGAGAATCCGGAAACCAGGGACAAAATGGCTAAATACCTTAAGGGTTCAGGGGACGGATCGGCGGAAAACCGGTTCAAGATCCTGAGGCTTATAGAGAACCTGACCCTCGGACGGGCGGCGGTGGGGTATCTCACCGAATCGTTGCATGGCGCGGGATCGCCCCAGGCCCAGCGGATCATGATTACCCGCTTGAGCAATATGGAGGGGAAGAAGGATATGGCCAAGCGGATCGCCCGGATCGACTCATGAAAAGATGGGAAGACCGGTACAGAGATAAGCTTGTACCCCCGGAAAAGGCCGTCGGTAAGATCGCAAGCGGAAACCGGGTGGTCCTCGGCCACGCGGCGGGAGAGCCGAAGTGCTTAGTCGATGCCCTGGTAAAGGACGCCGGCCGCCTCGAGGATGTGGAGATCGTCCACATGGTCCCCCTCTACGGATGCGAGTACACCAAGGAGGAGTATGCTAAGCACTTCAGGCACAACGCCCTCTTCGTCGGCGCCGGCACCCGGGAACCGGTTAACAGCGGCAGGGCCGACTTTACCCCTTGTTTCTTCTCCGAGATACCGAGACTCTTTCGGGACGAGATCCTTCCCGTGGACGTCGCTCTCATCCAGG
Organism: Spirochaetia bacterium; assembly: GCA_046542935.1. Lineage (GTDB taxonomy): Bacteria > Spirochaetota > Spirochaetia > SPDA01 > CAZSGZ01 > JBKHAJ01. The sequence goes on from JBKHAJ010000078.1 coordinate 3,773, forward strand.
TGAGCCCTCCGGACGCGCACGGCTATATGAGCTTTGGTGTTTCGGTCGATTACACCATGCAGGCCGCCCTCAGTGCCCGGTACACCGTCGCCGAGGTCAATGCGAAGACTCCCCGGACCCACGGCGCCTTCATCCATATAAGCGATGTGGACGCGGTCGTGGAGGCGGACTACGAGCTCCCCGAAATTCCCTTACCCAATATCTCCGAGGTGGAAGAACGGATCGGAGAAAATGTGGCGTCTCTCGTGCCCGACCGGGCGAACCTCCAGCTCGGGATCGGAGCGATCCCGGACGCGGTCCTCAAATTCCTGACCGGCAAGCGGGACTTAGGCATTCACACCGAGATGTTCTCCGACGGAGTTCTCGATCTCTACGATCGGGGTGTTATCACCAACCGGTATAATACGGTGAACCCGGGAAAGTTCGTGGCCACCTTTCTGATGGGAACAAAGCGGCTATACGGCTTTGTGGACGATAACCCCACCGTCCTCATGCGGCCGGTGGATTACACCAACAACGCTATGGTCGCGGGGCGTGTGGAAAACCTCATCTCCATCAACTCGGCTCTGCAGGCGGACATCTACGGACAGGTGTGCGCCGACATGCTCGGCAGGACCCAGTTCTCCGCGGTAGGGGGGCAGGTGGACTTCGTCCGTGCCGCGAGTCTTTCGAAGGGGGGTAAGTCGATCATCGCCTTTCCCTCCACCGGAAAGGGTGGTACTCTATCGAGGATCGCCCCTCTGTTGACGGAAGGGGCAACGGTCACCACCTCCCGGAATGACGTCCACTACTTGGTTACCGAGTTCGGAATAGCGGACCTCCGGGGTAAAACGGCCCGGCAGCGCCGTGAAGCCTTAATTGCAATCGCTCATCCCGACTTCCGGGACGGACTCGAGCGGTCGAAATGACGCATCGCCGACAACCGCCGTAACGAACAGGAGGAGAATCATGAGTTATATTCAGTTTTCGAAGGAAGGAAAGATCGGAATTGTCACCTTCAGTAAGCCGGCGTCGATGAACACCCTCTCGTCGGCGGATATCGACGAGAGCCTCGAGTTCTTCGGCGACCTCGCGGACGCGGTCGAGCTCGGCAAAGAGGATATTCGTTCCCTTATTCTTACCGGCGAAGGGAAAGGGTTCATAGCCGGAGCGGATATCAACGAGATGCGGGAGATGTCCGCCGCCGAAGCGGAGGATTTTTCCCGCCGGGGCAACGCGCTGATGCGGAGGATAGAGACCTTTCCCGTTCCGGTGATCGCCGCGGTCAACGGCTACGCCTTAGGGGGCGGTCTCGAGACCGCCCTGAGCGCGGATTTCATGTACGTCTCGAGGAAGGCGAGGTTAGGTCTCCCCGAGGTAACCTTAGGGATTTTTCCCGGATTCGGCGGCGGTAGGCGCCTGGCTATGCGGATAGGCGAGGCGAAGGCGAAAGAGCTTATATACACCGGCCGAATGATTACGGCCGACGAGGCCTACGCTTTAGGTCTTGCCAACCGCGTCGTCGAGCCGGACGAGCTCATGACCGCCGCCTGGGAAACCGCCTCGGCTATCGCCGCAGCCGCTCCCGGAGCGGTCCGGGCAATCAAGACCCACATCAACGCCGGGCGGGAGCTCACCACCGAGGGGTGGATCACCGCCGAGCCGGGGCTCTTCGGGGGACTGTTCGGCCTCGCCGAGTCGGCGGAAGGGCTTTCGGCTTTTCTCGAAAAGCGGGACCCCTCCTGGCGGGACGATTCTTAAGAAGACACGACAATAAAAAGGAACACTATGATAAAAAAACCATGCTACATCGTGGATGCCGGACGGACGGCGATCGGAAACTTCGGAGGGTCGCTTTCGGCGGTGCACCCCGCGGATACCGCGTCGCACCTGATAAGCAAACTCTTGAAGCGTACCGGCCTCGATCCGGGCCAAGTCGACGAAACCCTCTTGGGATGCGTCCTGCAGGCGGGACACGGGCAGAACGTTGCCCGGCAGAGCGCCCGGACGGCGGGGATTCCGGATGAACGGACCGCTATGACGGTGAACATGGTCTGCGGCTCGGGTCTCCGCTCGGTGGCCTTGGCGGCGGGAGCAGTCGCCTTGGGCGACTCGGATCTGGTTGTAGCGGGAGGGACCGAGACCATGTCTCTATCACCGTATCTCCTGAAAAAAGCCCGCTACGGCTACAGGATGGGCAACGGAGAGATCGTCGACTCGATGGTCTACGACGGGTTGTGGGACATTTTCAACGACTATCATATGGGGCTGACCGCCGAAAACCTTGCCGAACGGTACGGCATAACCCGGGAGGAACAGGACCGGTTCGCGGCGGCTTCCCAGAACAAGGCGGAAGCCGCCATGGAGGCGGGCCGTTTTTCGGAAGAGATCATCCCCTTTCCCGTGCCTCAGAGAAAAGGAGAGCCGGAAATTGTCGACACCGACGAGTTTCCCCGGGCGGGGGTCACCGCCGAGGGGCTCGCCAAGCTCAAGCCCGCCTTTAAAAAGGACGGGACGGTGACCGCCGGAAACGCCTCGGGGATCAACGACGGCGCCGCGATTGTCCTCGCGGCCGCAGAAAAGACGATCGAAGAAAATAAGCTCGAGCCGTTAGCCCGGATCGTGAGCTACGGCTGCGCCGGGACCGATCCGGCTGTAATGGGATTAGGCCCCGTAGAGGCGGTGAGGAAGGCTTTGGATAGAGCGGGCTGGAGTATGGACGACCTCGATCTGATCGAAGCCAACGAAGCTTTCGCCGCACAGTCGATCGCGGTCAATCGTGAACTCGGTTGGGACGATGAAAAGATAAACGTCAACGGCGGGGCCATCGCCCTAGGACACCCCATCGGAGCGAGCGGGGCGCGGATCTTGGTCACCCTCCTCTACGAGATGAAGCGGCGTAATCTCAAGCGGGGGATCGCCGCTCTCTGTATCGGCGGAGGGATGGGAATCGCCCTTACCGTCGAGCGGGAGTAAAAGGAGATGATCATGAAGGATATTGAAAAAATCGGTGTCATCGGAAGCGGGACCATGGGAAGCGGCATCGCCGGGGTCTTCGCTATCGCCGGGGTCGATGTCACCCTCGTCGATATCGATGAGAAGCAGCTCGAACGGGCTAAGGCGGGAATCGAGAAGAACCTTTCCAAACAAGTTGAAAAGGGAAAGCTCGAGGCCGATGACAAAGACGCGGCCCTCTCCCGCATTACGACAACCACCGATTACGCCGCGATCTCCGGGGCGGACCTCGTCGTCGAGGCGGTCTCCGAGAACAAGGAGGTCAAGCGGAAGGTGATAGGCCGTATCGAGGAACAGGTCGGAGACGACTGCATCATCGCGAGCAACACCTCCACCATCTCCCTCTCCGAGATTGCGGGCTTCGCCCGGCGGCCCGAACGGGTCATCGGGATGCACTTCATGAACCCGGTCCCGATAATGAAATTAGTCGAGGTGATTACCGCACTGCAGACTGATGAGGATGTAAAAGATGCGGTGGTTGCGGTGACCGAGCGGATCGGAAAGACCCCGGTGGTGGTCGCGGACTCTCCGGGGTTTGTATTGAACCGGGTCCTCATTCCCATGATAAACGAGGCGGTTTATATCTACGAGAGCGGCGTCGCCGGGCGGGACGAGATCGACGCCTGCATGAAGCTCGGTGCCGGACAGCCGATGGGCCCCTTAGAGCTCGCCGATCTGATCGGGATCGACATCTGCCTCCACATCATGGAGGTCCTGTACAGCGACTTCGCCGATTCCAAGTACCGCCCCTGTCCGATGCTCAGGAGGATGGCCGCCGCGGGCAGGCTCGGTAGGAAAAGCGGGGCCGGTTTCTACGATTACACCGCGAAATAAACGGAAATTCTAACAGGAGGAGAGAGATGAGGATTCTTCCCACCCCCCATATCAAGCTCGGAGCGGGGATCATAGATCAGATACCCGATGCGCTGAACGACATCGGAGCTAAGAAGATCTTAGTGGTTACCGATCAGGGTATCATCAAAGCGGGGCTCTACGACAAGATCGAGAAAATCCTGAAAGACGCGGGTTTTCAGGTGAGCCTGTGCTCCCGGGTCGCCCCGGACCCGGCAATCTCCTTAGTCAAATCGATCGCCGAGGATGCGAAGAAGGATAGGCCCGACGCGGTAATCGGCCTAGGCGGGGGAAGCTCCATCGACACCGCCAAGACCGCGGCGGCGCTTCTGAATAACCCGAAGGAGCTCGAGGAGTACATCGGCATCGAACTCCTGGAAGCCGACTGCGTGCCCATGATCGCGGTCCCCACCACCGCGGGCACCGGGAGCGAGGCGACCCACATCACCATTCTCTCCGACGAGGCGGCCGGGCTTAAAAAAGGGCTCGTTTCGGTGCGGATGATGCCCGCCTACGCCTTCCTCGATCCCTCCCTGACCTTAGGTCTCCCGGCAAAGGTAACCGCTTCCACCGGGATGGACGCGATCTGCCATGCTTTAGAGAGCTTTACATCGATAAATGCAAACGACTACACCGAGAGTCTGTCGCTTCGGGCCCTGAAGCTCCTGACCGAAAACATCGAGACGGTTTACAACCGCGGGACCGACGCCGACGCCCGGGAGAAGATGCTTCTAGGGAGCCTCTTAGCGGGTATCGCCTTCGCCAATGCCGGGGTAACCGCGGTCCACGCCTTCGCCTATCCCTTGGGCGGGATGTTCCACGTTCCCCACGGGCTCGCCAACAGCGTCATGCTTCCCACCATCGTCAAGTTCAACGCAGTGGGCAATGAGGAGAGGTTCGCCGCCGTCGGCCGGGCGGTCACCGGAAATCCGGAGGCCACAGCCGATGACGCAGTCAAAAAGATCGAGGAGCTCTTCGACAAGCTCGAGCTCCCCCGGAACCTCGCGGCCATGGACATCCCCGAGTCGGCAATCGATAAGATGGCGGAGGGGGCCATTCAGATAACCCGGCTCCTGGACAACAATCCGCGGAAGATTACCCTAAACGACGCCAAGGAGATCTACCGGGAGGCGTACAGCAGGTAGGGCGCAACCCGGCTGCAAGTTTGACCGGTATCATACGATCGTCCATACGGTCCGAAATCAACCCCCAGGTGATACGCCCCGCCGCCGAAGACGATCTGTGTCTGCGAGATACTCATACCGAGAGTTTCCTCCAATGCAGGGACAACGCTGCTCCAGGCGTATACGCCTCCAAGGCACAGTTGAATTATTACCGAGCCAATAAGGATTATGAATTTCATATTATTCCGCGTGCATTGTTGAGATTGTCGACCGTCATTACCCGTCGAGGAATGCAGAGTTAATATGCAATCATCCTCTACAAGGGAAAGGTTAAAACCCCGCCGGGTTATCCTCAATGTACTTTACCGCCGCGTCGATCATCTTGAGGTTCACGTCGGTCAGGTTCTTCTTCTTGATCGACAGGGGGATAACCTGCTTGAGGGTGTCGATGTCCACCGTTCCCGATAGAACGAGGTAGGCGGTGAGAATGACCACGTTCGCCGCGGCTAAGAGCCCTGCGTCCTTGGCGATGTCGCTCGCCGGAATGCGGAAGACCCGAACGTCGTCCCGTTCGATTTCTCGGTCGACGATGGATGAGTTAAGGAGGATCAGTCCGTCGGCGCTGACCTTTTCCTCGAAGCTGTCCAAGGAGGGACCGTTCATGGCGATGAGCACATTCGGATAGTCCACCACCGGAGAGCCGATGGTCTCTTTCGAAACAATGACGCTCGCGTTGGCGGTGCCTCCGCGCATCTCCGGACCGTATGAGGGGAGCCAGGTGGCGTTGAGACCTTCCATGATGGCGCAGTCCGCTAAGAGGACCCCCGCCGACATGACCCCCTGTCCTCCGAAGCCGGCGATCTTGACCCGCTGCTCGGCTGTAAGGGATTCCTTCTTCGTCGTATGTAGATCTTTCTCTACGACGAACATTTTTTTGAGCTCCTCGTCGTTCATGAAGGGGAGTCGGCTCCCGGGGGCCCGCTCTTCGGCGCCTAGGTCGCGGAAGTTTCGGACCGGATAGACCGGTTCGAGGGTTTCCTTGATCCATTCCCTCGCGTCTAAGGCGGACATCTTCCAGTTGATCGGACAGGGGCTCAGCATCTCCACGAAGGAGAACCCCTTCTTTTCGACCTGATACTCGAGGCCCTTCTTGACCGCCTTCCGTGCCTTCATGATCCGCTGGGGGTCGGCTAAGGAGACCCGCTCGATGAAGACCGGGCTCGCTAAAGCATCGATGAGCTCGGACATTCCGATAGGATTGCCGTCCCTCGACATCTCCCTGCCCAAGGGGGTGGTCAGAGTTTTCTGTCCGATCAGGGTGGTCGGGGCCATCTGTCCCCCGGTCATTCCATAGATCGCGTTGTTGATGAAGAAAACGGTTATATTCTCGCCCCGGTTGGCGGCGTGAACGATGGCACCCATTCCAATACCCGCCAGATCGCCGTCACCTTGGTAACTGACGACGATAGCGTCGTCCAGGCTTCGCCGAATGCCGGTGGCCACGGCGGGGGCCCTTCCGTGGGCGGCCTCGATGTTGCCCACATCGAAGTAGTAGTAGGCGAAAACGCTGCACCCGACGGGAGAGACGAAAACCACCCGGTCCTGAATTCCCAGATCGGTGATGGTTTCGGCAATCAGCTTGTGAGCGTTTCCGTGCCCGCAGCCGGGACAGTAGTGGGTAGCGTGTTTGGCGGTACCCTTCCGCTCGTAAGTATCGTAAAAAGCTTCTGGTTTTGCATGTTTTATCATAGGGCTATCCTTGTACCGGTCTTCATTATCGATCTTTCTTGATCCGCTCGACGATCTCTTCGGTGGAGGGGACGAGTCCACCGAGCCAGTTGTACCGAAGCACCTCCCGCCTGCACGAAACCGCGAGCTCCACATCCTCGGCCATCTGTCCGTTGCTGAGCTCGACTACGGCTATCTTTTTAACCTCTTCGGCAAGCTCGGCGAGCCGCTGCTTGGGAAAGGGATAGAGGGTCTTGGGACGGAGAAGCCCCGCCTTGATCCCCTCCTCCCGGAGGTCCTGCACCGCAGTATAGGATATTCGGGCGCTGATCCCGAAGGCGACGAGTAAGATCTCGGCGTCATCGGTCTCGAACTCCTCGTAGTCGATAATCTCCCGCTCGACCCGGGCGTACTTTTCCTGGAGCTTCCAGTTGTGGTCGCTCAAGAGCTCGGTGTTCATGAGAATCGAGGTGACCAGGTTCCCCCTGCTCTCGGAGTCGGCATAGAGGGCCCAATCCTTCCGTTCACCGTGCTTGACCTCGGCGGGAAGGCTCACCGGTTCCATCATCTGTCCGATGTAGGCGTCCGAGAGGATGATTACCGCCATCCGGTATTTATCGGCCAGCTCGAAGGCATTGTAGGAGAGGTCGCACAGCTCCTGGGCGGAGTTGGGGGCTAGGACGATGTTCCGGTAGTTTCCGTGTCCGCCTCCCTTGACCACAGCGTTGTAGTCGCTCTGCTCAGGCCAGATGTTGCCTAACCCCGGACCGGCCCGCTGCACGTCGACGATGACGCAGGGGAGCTCCGCCCCGGCGATGTAGGAGATCCCCTCGGCCATCAGCGAGAGTCCCGGACCGGAAGTGGCGGTCATCACCCGGGATCCCGCCGCGGCGGCGCCGTAGAGCATGTTGATCGCGTTGACCTCGTCTTCGGCCTGCATAAAGAACCTTCCGCTCCTGGTAAAATAGAGAGCGGCGGCATGGGCTATTTCGCTTGCCGGTGTTATGGGATACCCGAAGAAGTGGGTGGCTCCGCCTAAAAGCGCTCCGTGGACGACCGCCTCATTTCCCTTGGTCAGCTGTTTGGTCATTTCTTCTCTCCCTCTTCTTCGTCCGTCTCTTCGTCTTTGCATACGGTAATCGCGCCCGGTTCGGGGCAGACGTAGTAGCAGAACCCGCAGGCTATGCACCGGGGGTTCTCATAGACCGCGTGTTGATATCCGAGCTCGTTGATCTTCGATCCTAGGGCAATGCAGTCCTTCGGGCAGGCCTCGACGCAGAGGCGGCAGCCTTTGCATTCCTTGCTGTTGATGATGATGTAGTTCTTTTTCGCCATTTTTAAATCCCCTTGAAGATGTCGTCGGCGCCGGCCCCAAAGTAGTTGATGTCACTCACCGATTCGGTAACCTTCTCGGGCAGATTGCGAATATCGATCTTGTGTCCGGGACACCCCAGCCGGGAACAGACTAAGATCCGGTTGTCCTTTCCCGGTAAGGTCAGGACGATGTGGCTCTCGGTTTCGCATTCTTCCTGGTCGCATTTATCTTCGGTCATGAGACCGATACCGCAGACGGGGCAAAATGCCTCCACGTAATGGGGACCCTCACCGAGACGGGGCATGAAATTGTAGAGTTTGGCGTGGCTTCCCCAGTACGAATCGATATAAAAACTCCCATTCCGGCCCCCGAGCCGAACATCTATCTTGATTGTAGGCTCTTCGTGTATCCGGACCGATTCAACCATGAGGCTGTGGCCCTTCGGACAGGACACCTCTTCTACGATGAGGAAGTCCTTTCCGTGTTTATGGATGAATTTGATCCCTTCCGGCAGGGTTTTTATAAACTCATCCGGTATATGTGTATGATTGAGTTCCATGGCAGGTTCTCCTTTTTGAAATGAATACCATTTAACTCATACTATCTCGACAAGAAAGACATGTCAAACAGCGCAAAGTTGCGTCGGTAAGCCGGTTATCGGCGTCGGGCCTGTTATTCGGCCGGTAAATGCGCTACAATGAGCCGACGGAGATGCATATGAAAAGAAGGTATTACCCGTATCTGCGGGGTCTGATGTGTGCCGTACTCTTTTTGGGGTTCTCGGCGGCGGTTCGTGCCCAATCCGGGCATACCGGGCCGGTGAACGATGTGGCGTGGAGTCCTTCGGGAGAGATGTTCGCCACGGCGGGAAGCGATAACACCGTAATCCTCTGGAATAGCGAGGGATATATCGAAGCGTATCGTTTCGAAGGGCACGGGGATCACGTTCTCGCCGTTGCCTGGGACCCCCGGGGGAACAGAATGGCCTCCGCCGGCGCAGAGGGGATAATCTTCCTCTGGGATCCGAGCCGGGGAAGGGTAGCGAGGCGTCTCGTCGGACATGCGGATTTCGTGCGGGATCTCGAGTTCAGCGGCGGCGGAGAGTTCCTGGTGTCCGGAAGCGATGATGGAACGGTACTGATATGGGATACGGAGAACGGCGAGCTCCTCGCGGAGGGAACAGGACACACCGATTATGTTCGCAGCGTCGATATAAGCCCCGACGACCGGTTTATAGCTTCCGGGGGTGACGACGGTATGGTAATCGTGTGGGACGCGGAAACCGGACGGATGATTAGACGTTTTCGAGGACACACCGATTACGTCCGATCGGTCCGGTTTTCTCCCGATGGGAAGCTTCTGGCTTCGGGAAGCGACGATCGGACGGTCAAGATATGGAATGTCGAGGTGGGGAGGATGGTGCGGAGCATCGACGCCCATTCCGATTACGTCCGCTCAGTGGCCTTCTCGCCGGAGGGTGACCTCCTCGCCTCGGGGGGAGATGATTATCTCGTCCGTCTCTGGGACGTCGATACCGGTGAGGACCGGCTTGCCCCCTCGGTGCCGGCGCACTCACAGTCGTTGGACCTCCTGCTTGCGGTTCCGGAGACAGACCCACCGGTGGGCAGTGATCTGGAACTGGTGCGATATGGACAGGCCGGCAGGTTATCA
>JBKHAJ010000079.1:0-13262 GCA_046542935.1 Spirochaetia bacterium
ATAACCGAAGGAGAGCAGTAGATCGAGGTGATCGAATAGATGTCGGGAAGCTCGTCCCGGACCGAGCCCACCGGAATGATCGCTTCGCCTAAATCGAGCTCGTCGATCAAGGTGTGCAGCTCGCAGGCAATGTCCCGGCGCTTTTCGTCTATGGCAACGATCAGTACGGTGTCGGGTCGCTCCTCATGGACCTGTTTGAAGGCCTTGATGAGAACGTCCTTCCGCTTGGTGTGATCGGTCCGAGAAATCTCGGTAATGATGTACCGTTCTTTCAAATCCTGAACCGTCGGCGGTCCCATAGCCGCCAGGGTCCGCCAGATGGTATCGTCGTCGGCCGGGCGTTTCGGAAAGTACCGGTCGGTGTCGATGCAGGGGGGAAGAAAGACGTCGCTGGTGCAGCCGTATTCGTTTTCCAGGGAGTTCTTGATCTCCTTCGAGGTGTAGGCCGCGCTGTCGACTCGCTCTAAGATCCGTTTCTCCTCTTCTATCCGCTCGAAGATCCGAAGGTCCTCCTTTTCCTCTTCGGTGAGTTTCTTGATCTTGATATTTCCCAGCGAGTGGGGTATCCACACATGCTTCACCTTGTCGGTGAGCCGGTCGTTGAGGAGGACTCCGATTTTCGCGCCGTCCCAATAGTGGGAGATGATCAGGTCGATGGTCTGACCCTCCTCGTCCATGAGCTTGGTATACAGATCGTCCACCAGTTCGGGGATCTGCTCGATCATGTCCTCCTTGCGCACGAATTCCTTTTTCCCGTCCTCGATAAAGAGAATCCGCTCGTTAGGGTTCAGGCAATCGACTCCGCTCCTCGATTCGCCGGTTACCGGATGGGGAAATCCTCCCCTGTTGACGATGGTCACCTTGAAGTCGAGCTCCGTCATGGCCCGGGTCATCTCGTTGACGAAGATATTCTGTCCTCCGGTGTCCACCAATCCGGGGACAATGTCCCATTGATGAATACCGTGATTTGTAATCATGAGGATGTGCTTCTTCGGGTTTTCGAGAAAGGCCTGTTCTACATCGAATCTTTCTATCTTTACATCTCTGTCCATACAACCTCCGTCTGTCTTTTTATAATGCAACTTCTGTGCCAAATTCGGGGCCTTCCTCAGGGCGGGGAAAAACTTCAGCGCTTGTGTAGGGATTACACACCTTTTCAGTTGAAAAAGTCCGGCCTTTCGGGCACTATGTATGCGGGGAGGATACGGTGAAACGGTTACTGTTTCTTTGCACGATTGCAGGGCTTCTCATGGTTGAACCGTTGACGGTCTTCAGCGAAGACGTGCCGGTCGCGTTCTTGACAGTCGAAAACAAACACTTCGATTCGCGCTATGATTATCTGGAGGGGATGATCGAGGGGATCCTCCTCTTCGATCTTTCCGGAGCTGAAGGGATCACCCTGGTGGAACGCTCCGACCTCGAACGGGTCTTAGAGGAGCAGAAGCTCCAACTCTCGGGGGCAACCGCGGATGAGAACGCCGCGGAGATCGGAAGGATAGTCGGAGCACGGTATCTCCTCAAGGGGGATTACATCTTCTTGGGCGAGGATCTGTTGATCACCGTATCCCTCCTGAATGTGGAAACGGCGGAGAGCTTGAGCTTCGCCGAGCGGGGGTATACCGAAAACACCGTCCACTCGCTTGCCGAACAGATCGTCTACCGGCTGACCGGGAATGAGGTTTCCCTCCGGAGCGAGGGGGGCGGCCGGTCGATCGTAAGCCTCCAGGACGAGAGCCCCGGGACAATCGCCCTCCATTCACCTCTTATCGATGCTAGGATCTATCTCGACGGCGAGTTCGTGGGCTACACCACCGGGGATATGAGGAAACCCTATCTCATCGAGGATGTCTCACCGGGAAAACGTACCGTGAGGACCCATTTAGGAAGCGGATTCGGGGTCATCGAGCTTCCCGAAGTAACCTTTCACGACTGGGAAGAGACGGTGGAGGTCAAACCGGGAAAGCGGGTGGTCGTCGAGGACGAGACCCGGGATTTCAACGGCACTCTCTACCGTATGAAGCAGCTTGCCTACAGAAGGTTCGATCAGCCCGCGGAGGAAACCGGGGAGCTCCGCTACACCGAAACGGTTTCCTTCGTCGACCGGACCGGACGAAACATAGAGGGGCGCCTCGAAGTGGTCATGAGCCCCGCGGGAGAGGAGAGACGGGTCGAGGCTGTCCTCGCATCCGGGGGCAGGGAAGAGAGATTCGAGATAGGGTCAGTCGAAAACAGGGAGGTCGAGATCAACGGAGTTGTCGGAAAGATCGCTCTTAATCTGGACGTAGACCACCGGTACGGCCGTTTTACCGTGACATACTACCTCTTGCGAAACGACATTGAGCAGGGGATGTGGCGGAAGGAGTAGCGCCGAACACCCTCAAAAAGCACCGAGCTGACACGGAGCGACCTTGACCGAAAGGGTGTCGCAGACCGAAGTGGCCTCCATCTTGGATATCGAAAACCGTGCGGCAATGTCCCAGACGGTGCGGCAGGGTATGGTATTACCCTTGACTCCGTCGCGAACAGCCCCTTTGAGCTCTTCCGAAGGGGCTTCCGCGGGCTCGACGATTTTCCGGCGATGGGGCCATCCGAAGAGTCCGTTCTGGCATTCTATGATCCGGATCTCGGCGAGGTCGATATTCTTACCCACAGCCTCGGGGGATATACCGAGCTCCCGGGCTATAGCGTGGGCGGCTTCGCAGGTAATGGTGTCTTCTCTCTTGTAATGCTTGATCTTTTCGACCACCCGTGGGTCGGGCGAGTCCGCTTCCGGATGCTTTCCTGTATAATTTCCGGCGTCTTCGTGTGCCATATCGGCCTCCCGTATAATTAGATTCTCCTTATACTATACTGCCGCGGTAAGGCTCCTAGCAAGTGGAACCTCCCCCTCGCTTCTTTTTCCAATTTTTAGTATATTTGGGAAAACAGAGTACTACGAAAGCACCAGGAGGAACATATATGGAAAAAAAAGCGTATCGCTGTACACACTGTGAAGACGAGAAGGTAGTCGATGCGGATACCATCACCCCGGAATGCTGCGGCGAGCCGATGATGCAGATCCCCTTGGAGAGCTGCTCCAAACCCTTCAACCCCGAGAGCGCCCGTCCTTTCGGAGAAGAGGAAGCCTGCGACGACGGGGTCCACTAAGGGGCTTATGAAACTCCGCGACAATCATTGATCTCCTCGACCATGGCCAGGAAACCCTCGGGAGGAACGTAGTCGGCAATCTGGTTGCCTGATCCAATCGCGATTCCCGGTGTTCCGGACATGCGCTCGAGGAGCTCCCGTACATACGCGCGAATTCCCGCTTCATCTTCGGTACACAGGATATTCATATCGATCCCCCCGAAAAGGCCGATCCGGCCTCCGTACTCCTCGACCCACCGATCGAAGGGGGCGATGGCGTCCTCGTTGGAGTGTTTCGCGTCGATGCCGCAGACCGATATAAGCTCTTCCATGATCTCGAAGATCGCCCCGCAGGAGTGGAGGAGGAAGGGTTTTCCCGTCGTGTGAATCAGCTCGATGATCCGGCTGTACTGGGGCAGTATGTGGTCCCGGACCGTTTCGGGCTTGATTAGGAGTGAGGACTTGAAACCCAGGTCGTCTCCGAACCGGTAGAGGCAGAAATACTCGTCGTGCCGCTCGATGAACTCCTCCCACACTGTGAGGAGCAAGTCGCCGACCCGGACCCACAACAGCTCGAAGGCTTCGGGATCGTCTATTTCTAAATAGGCGAGGTCGGTGAGGGGAACGAAATCCTGGACTACCTCGAAGAGGCCGTTTCCGACACCCGCGATCGCCTTCATTCCCGGTGGCAGCACCCGGGAAAGGGCGCGGAAGGAGGGGTCGAATTTATCGAAGTAACGGTTGGGGATATCCTCCCAGGGAAACTCTTCGATGTCGCGCCGGCTTTCTATGAGCGGGCCGGAACGTCCCATGAGACCGTTTCCCCCTTGGATGAGCTCCACCATGCATCCTTCATAGGGGAAGACGTCGTATCCGAGGCCCGCAAGATACTCCGCGGCAATGCGAAATCCTTCCTCCCTGTCGCGCTCGTCACCGGTAAGAAGGTCCCGAATATCCTTTCCCGTAAGGACCGAGAGCACCACGGGGCTTACCATATGCTCGTAGAGAGGAAGCCGGGATGGCATTCTGTTTAGGGCTGCGTCGACGAGGTTTGTAAAATCGGGTTCGTATGTATTCATAGGTGGAATAATAGACCGAATATATTCAAAAAAAAAGTACGAACCGGTTCTTCTTCGGTAAAGTTGACATCCTTTAAGTTGTCCCATAGGATACCTACTGCCGCGAAGATTGTTGTCGTAAACGATTTTGAACCGAATGGAGTTCCCATGAGCACCGGAATACCTGATAGTTACACACCGATACTCACCCTCAAGCAGACCGAACAGGCGATCAAGCTGATCAAGGATTTTTTCGAAGGGAGCCTATCTTCGGAGCTCCGCCTCCGGAGGGTGACCGCCCCCCTCTTCGTCCCCCGGGGGGCGGGGATCAACGACGATCTGAACGGGGTGGAGCGGCCGGCCTCGTTTCCGGTAAAACACCTAGGGGGTAAAGAGGTGGAGATGGTCCAGTCCCTGGCCAAGTGGAAGCGGATGGCCCTAGCCGACTATAAACTCGAACCCGGTTACGGTCTCTACACAGATATGAACGCGGTCCGTCCGGACGATCTTATCGATAACATCCATTCAATCTACGTCGATCAGTGGGACTGGGAGCTGATCATGGATCAGACTCAGCGGAATATAGACTTCCTCAAATCGATTGCCCGGCGCATCTACGCTGTCCTCAGAAGGACCGAATTCGTCGTGCAGGAGTACTATCCGAACATCGAGGCCGTCCTCCCGGACGAAATTTATTTCATCCACACCGAAGAAGCGCTCAAGCTCTATCCCGATTTCACTCCCAAAGAGCGGGAACGGGAACTGACCCGGCAGTACGGCGCGGTTTTCCTGATCGGCATAGGCGGGAAACTCACCGACGGTACCATTCATGACGGCAGGGCGCCCGACTACGACGACTGGAGCACCCCCGGAACGGACGGTCTCCCGGGGTTAAACGGCGACATCCTCGTGTGGAATCCGGTCCTTGAGGACAGTTTCGAGCTGAGCTCCATGGGTATTCGGGTGGACCGGGACACCCTTTTGCGGCAGCTCGAGATCCGGGGCTTAGGCGAGCGGAAAGAACTCTACTGGCACAAGCGGCTCCTTAACGGCGAGTTCCCCCAGTCGATCGGCGGGGGAATAGGCCAGTCACGCCTCTGTATGTATTACCTGCGGAAGGCCCACATCGGAGAGGTCCAGTCCGGTCTGTGGCGGGATGAAACCGTCGAGTTCTGCCGGAAGAGGGGCGTCCCGCTCATGTAGCTCCGGCATGTCTCCGGTCGGCGCATCTGTTTGCCGGTTGTTTCTCCCGGCCGTATATTTGAAGCGGGAGGATAACATGAACGAGATGATTCGCAAGGCTTTGGGAGATGAGGCCGGCTATCTTCTGAATTATACGGCGAAAGTAGACAAGGTGAGGCTCCAGATGCCGGGGCCCGATTTTATCGAACGGGTGTGGATGGACTCCGACCGGCCGCCGCGGGTTTTAAGGAATTTGAGGGCCCTTTTCGATCATGGGAGACTCGCCGGGACCGGGTATCTCTCCATACTCCCGGTGGACCAGGGAATCGAGCACTCCGCCGGGGCTTCCTTCGCTCCGAACCCGGATTACTTCGAGCCGCAGAATATCGTCCGGCTTGCCGTTGAAGGGGGGTGCAACGCGGTGGCGTCGACCCTAGGAGTCCTCGGCGCTGTAGCCAGGCGGTATGCACACGTGATCCCTTTCATCATCAAGCTCAACCACAACGAGCTTCTGACCTATCCCAACACCCGGGACCAGATCATGTTCGCCTCGGTCGAGCAGGCCTTCGACATGGGGGCGGCGGCGGTGGGAGCCACCGTCTACTTCGGGTCGGAGGAGTCGGACCGGCAGATCGTCGAGGTGTCTCGCGCCTTCGCCCGGGCCCACGAGCTGGGCATGGCGACAATCCTCTGGTGCTATCTACGCAATTCCGCCTTCAAAAAAGGTGATGAGGACTATCACCTCGCAGCGGACCTTACGGGGCAGGCCAATCACCTGGGAGTAACCATACAAGCGGACATCATCAAGCAGAAACTGCCCGAGACCAACCGGGGGTATCAGGCCATGAGCACTCAGGAGAAGCCCTACGGCAAGACCGATGAACGGGTATACACCGAACTCAGTTCGGATCATCCCATCGATTTGACCCGCTACCAGGTTCTGAACTGCTACGCCGGCCGGTCCGGGCTCATCAACTCCGGCGGCGCCTCCAAAGGGGCGGGCGACCTGGCAGCGGCGGTCCGGACAGCAGTCATCAACAAGCGTGCCGGCGGGATGGGGCTCATCTCGGGGAGGAAGTGTTTCCAGCGGCCGATGTCCGAGGGGGTAAAGATATTGAACGCAATTCAGGACGTGTATCTCGACGAGGAAATAACCGTTGCGTGATGTGCCGGCGGGTCCGCGCGATAACAGTCAGCGGCCGAGTTCCGCCTCCATCTGGTGGTTTCCGATTACCCGAGGCATATGATAATATAGTTGTGTAAAAGGAGGCGCCCATGATAGGCGGAAGGACGGAAAAGGATAGGAGCGGTACGCGGGCATTATCTTTTCTTCCCGACTTGAGTCTGTGGTACGACCGGCACTCCTCCCTCGGGACCCTTCCGGCCGAGTTCGCGGGAAAGAGCCTCTCCGCCGTCGCCGCGGGGTTGGGCGTACGCGGATGGATCCCCTGCGTCCCGTGGCGTGCCGATTTTCCGGGACTCGAGGTTTCACTCGACCGGGGTGAGACCGAGATCGTCCGGACTGTCCGAACCCCGAAGGGGACGCTCACCTCCCGATGGGTCTTGGGTCCCGACGGAGACTGGTGGCAGAGCGAATACCCGGTCAAGACGGAGAAAGACTTAGACGCCGCTTCCGAGTATTGCCGGGCGAAGGTCTACAGCCTGCGGGAAAACGTCTCCTGGGCGGCCGCCGCCGCTGACCCGGAATCCGATATCCTTGCGATACGCCTTCCTCAGCAGCCCTTCTCCGAAATCATCCACGATCTGTTGGGATTCGACGAGGGGATCATCATCCTCATGCAGGAGAGTGAGAGTATCGGCGACCTTACCGGCCTGCTCGAAAAATCCTACATAAATCTAATCGCTGCTCTCATCGATTCTCTTTCGGCCGGAACCCTCGACACGGATCCGTCCGGTGATCCGGGAGAGATCGTTTTCTACTCCCCCGACAACCTGGACGCCAACTTCATAATGCCCGATCAATTCGACCGGTATCTCCGCGGCGGCTATGAACGAACTCTCGAGCGACTCCACGGGGCGGAGTACGGCCTGGCAGTTCACATTGGAGGATATGTGCGCCCCCTCCTTTCCCGGCTCGGCGGAGTCGGGATCGATATTCTCCAGGGGATCTCAGGTCCTCCCCAGAGCGACGCGACTCTGTCCGAAGCGCGGGAGCTCGCCGGACCCGGCCCACTCCTGTGGGGAGGAATTCCCCAGGATCTCGTACTCCCGGCAGCGGATCCGAAAGTGCTGGAAGATACGGCCGGGGAAATCAAGCGCCGCTGCATCGAAGACGGGAGGATGGTGGCGGGGATTTCCGACAAGGTCCCCGTGGAGGCCGATCTCGAAAAGCTCCGGTTTATACGTAATTTTTACAAAAAATAGTACGTGATCCTCGGAACAGCTGCGTCCCGATCCCTTGCCGTCGGTCTCCGTGAACATTATACTTATAAAATGAGGCTCCTTTTAAGAATCGCGGGAACGGTCGTTGTACTCGCCGTGCTTACAGGCGGACGGCTGTCCTCCCAGACCGGAGCTTCCGGGGCATTCGAAGAACGGGCCGACGAGCGGGAAAGGATGGTGGAAAGGACTATAGTCCGGAGGGGAGTGGACGACCCCCGAATCGTCCGGACCATGAAAAAGGTCCCCCGTCACGAGTTTGTCCCCGATGATTCGAAGCGCCTCGCCTACGCCGACAGGGCGATTCCCATCGGACACGGGCAGACCATTTCCCAGCCCTATATCGTCGCATACATGACCGAACTCCTCAATGTCGAGAAGGGGGACAAGGTTTTAGAGATAGGGACCGGAAGCGGATACCAGGCGGCGGTCCTCGCCGAGATTACCGACGGGGTCTACACCGTTGAGATTATTCGGGAGCTTGCCGAATCGGCCCGGCGGCGGCTCGAACGCCTCGGCTACACCGACGTGGAGGTACTCAACGCCGACGGCTACTACGGGTGGGAGGAGCATGCTCCCTACGACCGCATTATCGTCACCGCCGCGGCGGGTCACGTGCCGCCCCCCTTGATTGATCAGCTCGTAGCAGGCGGCAGGATCATCATCCCCGTCGGGGGAATATATCAAACCCAAAACCTGACTTTGATCCGGAAAGCCGCCGACGGCGAGATTACCACCGAGCAGCTTCTGCCGGTCCGCTTCGTCCCCTTTACCGGCGAGGCGTTGGAGTAGATGCCGAGCACCCTTGACCGGCGCACCGTGTTTTTCTCGGCCGGGTCGGTGTTTTTTCTTTCCCTCTTCGTTCTGAGTTATCAGATCGGGCTCATGAAGGGTCTTTCGACGATCAACTACAGCCATTTCGCGAATCTCATCATCAGCCTTGCTCTTCTGGGGTTCGGTACGAGCGGAACTTTCCTCGTACTCTTTCCCCTAGGGAAGCGTCTGAATCCCGGTACCGTTGTTCCGGTCTTTTTCGTCCTTCTGATTATATCGATACCCCTGGCCTACTATGCAGCGGTAAATCTCGATCTGGATATTCAATACCTCTTCTACAGTTACAGGCAGATCCTTCTCTTTCTTTTGCATGTCTTTCTCTTGTTTCTCCCCTTCTTTTTTACCGCCGTGTTGATTGCGGTTTCCTTTACCCTCTACACCGAGAGGATTTCCCTCCTGTACGGGGCAAATCTTTTCGGTAGCGGACTCGGCGGTATCCTCGTCTTAGGGATCATGACCTTCGTTGCACCGGTGTATCTTCCCTTCAGGCTCGTGAGTATGGTCTTCCCCGCGGTAATCCTGTGGGTGATGGGGAACCCGCCTCAGAAACGGGGTCCGGCGGCGGCGGGGTTGATAGCTGCGCTCATCTTCGTGGCCGCGTGGTCGATTGTGACCCCGGGAATCCGGAGCGATCCCTATAAAGACATCTCCTTTATCCGCCGCCTCGAACGGCAGGGGGACGCACGACTCGTCTATTCCGATACCGGACCCGCGGGGACGGTCGAGCTGTACGAGTCCACGAGCTTTCACCATACCTTCTTCGCTTCTCCCCGTACCCGACACGTTCCCCCGGAGCAGCTCATGATCATGCAGAACGGCAACGCCGCGGGGTTTGTTTTTAGGACCGACCGGATCGATGAAGCCGCGGTCATGTCGGACACGCCCCAATCGATTCCCTATCGGCTTCTCTCGGAGACGGCATGGGACGATGGCGGCCCGTCCGCCGCCGGTCTCGGCGATGTGCTCATATTGGGCGAAACCGGAGGAGCCAATCTGTGGCTCGCCCTCATGTACGGCGCCCGGTCGGTGACGCTGGTGCAGGAAAGTCCGGATTTGGTAGAAATCTGGGCAGAGGTCCTTCCCGCACTGGGAACGGAAATCTTCCTGAGGGAGAATGTGAGGATAGTGGCTGAAAACCCCAGGCTCTTTCTCAAACGGAGCGGCCGAAGCTTCGACATCGTTCACCTTGCCGGGACCGAGGCGATGCCGGCGGTTCAGCCTGGACTGTACACTTCTTCCGAGAACCATCTGTTGACGGTCGAGGGAATAGGAGAGTGCCTCCGTCTCCTGAATCCTTCGGGATGCATAACTATCACCCGGGGCATGCAGACCCCTCCTAAGGACAACATCAAGATCCTTTCTCTCTTCGAGGCGGCCCACAGGAGTCGGGGCGCGGCAAGAGCCGGGGAAGCTCCCGGCGCCGGCCGGCACGTGCTTCAGAGCAAGAATTACCTGGCGGTAAATACTCTCCTTTTTCGAAATTCCGTAAGCAAGGCTTCCTTGGGAAAATATCTCGAGATTCTCGACTCCCTCGGAATGGATGCTGAGTGGCACCCGGATATCGAGAGTTCCGCCGTACGACAGCGCCACGTCGTGCCGGGGCCCGAGGGAAGCTCCTTTTCGTACTACCATCAGGCGGCCCGGGAGATCCTGACCGGGAATGCGGAAGGGTTTATTCGAAGCTGGAAGTTCGCAATCGATGCCCCCACCGACGACCGTCCCTACTTCCACAACTTTTTCCTCTGGCGAAGCGCCCGCTCGATAATAGACGCATACGGATCGAGATGGTTCCGTTCCTCCGAGCTCGGGTACCTCCTCTTGGTATTGACCTTCATGGGTATCGGAATAGCCGCCTTCGTATTTATTCTCCTCCCGCTCTTGATACGGCGGAGCCGGAAGCGCCGCGGGGGCATAAAAGGCAGGAGCGGGATGTACATCTTCTTCGGATGTATCGGAATAGGGTTCATGCTGGTGGAGATGGTGAATATTCACAAGCTCGGAGTATTCCTCGGCAATCCGGTGGTAAGTGTCGCGGCGGTGATCACCTCGATCCTCGTCTTTTCGGGGATAGGAAGCATGCTCCAGGGAAGCATCCCTCTCGTACCCGGGCGGAGGATCGGAATCGCCGGAGCCGCGGTGACGGTACTGTTCGGAGTTTCTCTGGTCTCTTTCAATCCCCTCGTAAATATCCTCGCGGGTACCGGACTGGCGGTACGGTTCACCGCTTCGGTCTTATTCATTGCACCGTATTCCTTTTTTATGGGATGGTTCTTCGCCTCCGGAATCGAGATACTCCACCGGGCCGGGGACGATGCGGGAGTGCCCTTGGCATGGGGGATAAACGGATTCGCCTCGGTCGCGGCGGCACCCTTGGCGACTCTTCTCTCCATGGAAATCGGCTTTACCCTTGTACTCGTCTGTGCGGCGGGCCTCTACATCGCCGCCGCCTCGATCGGCTTTCTTGCCGGTACCGGCGGTCCGGTGAACGAGCGGCCTGTTCGACCCTCCCTTTAAAATTAATAATTAATAAAGGTTTACAGATAAAAAAAGTGGGCGTAGACTCTAGGGGAAACCATGTTTTAAGGAGGTACACTATTGGAAAAGATCAATGCTTCTTTCCTGGACGAACGGTCCAAAGAGAGGATCCATCAGGCTTCGCTCCAGGTACTCGAGAAGACCGGTATTCTTCTCGGACGAAGCGACGGACGTGCATTCGAGCTCCTCATGGACTCAGGCGCCCGGCTCGATAAGGACGGACGGATCTTGATCCCCGCGGCTCTCGTGGAATCGGCCCTCGATAAGGCGCAAAAGGGATTTCAACTCTACACCCGCGAAGGGGAACCTTCGCTTATGGTTGTAAACGGCAACACCTATTTCGGGCCAGGATCGGATTCCCTGTACAACTACAACAAGGAAACCGGACGGCTCTTTCCCACCGACGACGCTGATATGCCCCGGAGTTCGTCGCTCAAGGATATCGAAGAAAACGTTCGGATCGCCGACGCCCTGGGATACGACTTTATCATGTCCATGTCGCTCCCCAACGACGTGGAGCCTAAGAAGCTGTATCCGACGGTATTCGCGGAGGTGATCAAGAACACCCGTAAGCCGATAGTCTTTACCTCGACCCGGACCGAGGAGATAAAGGCTATCTACGATCTTGCTTCGATCGTTTCTAACTCTCCGGAAGAACACCCCTTCTACGTAGCCTATCTCGAGCCGATCTCGCCGCTCAGGTTCGACCGGACCGTCACCAAGAGGCTCATCTACTGTTCCGACCGGAACATTCCCGTCGCCTTCGCGCCCGGGGCCAACTGCGGGGGAGGCGCCCCGATAACCCCTGAGGCGGGAGTGGTGCAGGGGAACGCGGAAAGTCTCGCGGGGCTCGTCATCGCGACGCTGAACAATCCGAATACCCGGTTCATCTACGGGGCCAATACCTCGGCTATGGACATGAACACCATGATCGTCTGCTACGGAGCGCCGGAATGGTTCAAGACTACGGCTATGTACGCGGAGATGGGCAGGTACTACTCTCTTCCGAGTTGGGGGACCGCGGGCTGTACCGATGCCAGGGTCATCAACGCCCAAGCGGGCCTCGAAGCCTACGAGGGAATTCTCACCGCGATCCTCTCCGGCAGCACCATGGTCCACGATGTCGGTTTCCTCGGACACGGAGAGGTCTATCACCCCGGACTCTTAGTCCTCGCCAAGGTAATGATCGAGAGGGCTCGGCATCTCTTCGAAAAGCCCGATCTCTCCGACGGCCGTCTGGCGTTGGATGTGATCGACGAGGTAGCCCGGCATCCCGGATATCTCTATCTTGCCCACGAGCACTCCACCGAGTACTTCCGGGAAGCACTGTGGCTCGCCCCGCGGTTCTTCGAGAAGGGACTCATGGAGGACTGGGATCCTAACAAGTTCCAGAATCAGCTCCTCGACGAGGCGAACCGGATCCTTTCAGAATGCACACCCGACATGCCCATTAGGTCCCGAGTGGACGACGTCGACCGGTATTTAAAGGAGATGTGGATCTCCTACGAAGAGGAAGAGATCGCCTAACTAAATTAACAGCCGTCATGCCCGCATCACCTTGTAGTGCGGGCTTAAGTACTTTTAAGTCCCGCAGTCTTTTTCAATAGACAAAAATGTTCTATCTTGGAGAGATGTTCGCCTTCAGAAGATTCCTCTATGCTCTCATTCTCATTCTCATTGTGATCGCCGGAGGGACGGTGGGGTACTCTCTTATCGAGGGGTGGTCTTTTCAACAAAGTCTCTACATGACCTTTATAACCATCTCCACCGTGGGCTACGGGGAGGTCCGCCCCCTGACCGAGGCGGGGCGAATATTTACTATGATATTTATCATCCTAGGGCTCATGACGATCGGTTTTGCCTTGACCACCCTTATATCGTTTATTTTCGAAGGCCAATTCCTTACCACCATGAAGGAGCGTCGTATGAAGCGGTTTTTATCGGTCATTAGAGATCATTATATTATCTGCGGTTTCGGAGACGTCGGCAGGGAGACGGCGGAAGAATTCCAACGAAAGAAGATTCGGTTCCTCGTTGTGGATAATGACATATCCGAGGCGGATATGTCCCGCTATTCCGATGTCGGTTTCGTCGTCGGCGACGCCACGGAGGAAGAATTCCTCAAGG
>JBKHAJ010000080.1:0-13059 GCA_046542935.1 Spirochaetia bacterium
CTTCCTCATTTCGCCGCAGCGTGAAAAGAACAGGAATCCCATTCTTTGGGACTTTAAGTATTTGTTTTGGCTGTTTTTTGCCGGAGTGAGGGGTGTAGGAAAGGCACTACGGGACGCGCCCGCTTGGATCAAAGCCTCAGCTCTGATAGGATTCGGGTATGGATGAGCTCCCCTTGAGCATTTTGGAGAATATGCAAGACGCTTTCGACGTATTCTCGGCCCCTTCTATGGCGGGCGACGGCGACGCCTCCGAGGACGGATACGATCGGGAACTCCTGGGATTGGGCTTATATCCACCGCTGCCGGTCATGGGGGAGTATCTGGTGTGGGGATTCAGGATTCTCGAGTCTCTAAAAGCGGCGGGTGACGCCGCAGTACGGACGGTACGGCTGCCCGACGATCCCGCCGAGGCGATAACCGCCGCCTTGAAGCTGGAGGGCAGGAAGGATGGTTACTCCTGGGAGGAAAAAGCGGGGATTTCGGACCTGGTCGATCGGTTCGGACTCTCCGAACCGGAAAAGCGGCGGATAGAAAGACTCGTTCAGACGCGGGGCTCCTTCTTGGCCGCCCTAAACCAGTACCGGCACCTCCCGACGGAGCTCAAAAGTTTGGTGGAAGAAGGCGCCGTGGACCTCAAGACCGCCCGGACGGTTCGGGATCTCCCCACAGAGGTCATCTCCCGTCTCAAGAGATTGGCGGCGGGTTTGAGCTTTTCCCGGCGCCGGGAGCTCTTCCTCCTGTTCAATGAGATAGTATTCCGGGACGCTCCGGAGGAAGCTGAGATTTCCGAATTCTTGAGCCGAGTCGAAGAAGCCGCGGATCCGGTGGAGACGGTGAGGAGAGCGCGTTTTCCGGAGCTCGACGCTCTGGAAGAGAGTTTCGCTGTGTTCAAGGAGAGGTTTCTCGGAGGATCGGGAATCGAATTGAGGGCGCCAAAGAACTTCGAGGGAAGCCGCTTTTCGGTTTCTTTCTCCTTCGAGACCGACCGCCAGCTCGACCGGATTCTCGATACACTAGAAACATTACGGGGCAATACGGATGAACTCTACCGATTATTATACGGACCTCTTCGACCGGATCTATCTGACTGAGAATGTCCGGGACCTGCCGAAGGTTCGAGCCGTTCTGACCCGCCTACGTTCCCTTCCCGCGGAAACCGTGGATTCCAAAGGGGAAATCCCCGGTGTGCATATGAACTCCCGGACCCTTTTCATAACACTTCCGAAGGGGGAGATCGTGGGCCGATGTCCGGGCACCCGGGGGCATCTCTGCTGTAACTATCTTACGGTCAACCAGTATCTAGGCTGTACCCTCGGATGCAGTTACTGCATCATGCGATGGTATCTCAATTTCGAGCCGATCACCGTGCACGCCGATACCCGTGGGGCGATCCGGCGTATACACGCAATCCGACGGGAGAATCCGGAGAAAACGCTGCGCATCGGAACCGGCGAGGTAGGGGATTCTCTCCTCCTCGATCCCCTCTTCGATCTGTCGAGGGACTACATCGAGGCCTTTGCCGACGATTCCCGGCTCTACTTCGAGCTCAAGACCAAAACCGACTTTATCGATCATCTGAAAGATATTCCTAAAAAAGGAAATTCGGTATTAGGATTTTCAATCAATCCCGAAACATTTGCCGCCGCGGAAGAACCCTTCACGGTTTCAGTGGAGAGAAGATTCGCCGCGGCGGAGCGGGCTGTATCATGGGGATTTAAAACCGCCTTCCACTTCGATCCTATCGTTACAGGTCCGCGTAATGGGGCCGACTGGCGGGAGGCTTACTTCCCCTTAGCCGACAGGGCTGCCGAATTCCCTGCGGGGAAGGTCGCCTGGATCAGTATGGGAACGTTTCGCTATCCGCCGGAGCTCAAACACAAGATGGGCTCGCCCCCCTACCTCTTTGACGAGTACGTCCCTTCCCGGGACGGAAAATACCGGTATCTGCAGAGACGGCGTGTGATCATCTACCGAGAGATGCTCGAACGGATCCGCCGAAAAAGCACGGCACCGGTATACCTGTGCATGGAAAGCGATGCGGTATGGAAGGCGGTTTTCGGAAAACTCCCCGGCGGAATACCGGAACTTAGGGGTGTTTTTGACCGCCCGCGATTTCCCGGATGATGTTGGTCTCTTCCGCGATGACCGGTGTCATGACCTCCCGGGCAAGCTTTTTGACCATGACCTTCCCCTCCTTTACAAAGAAGAGGATTTTACGTCCGTAGTCTCCGCCCACGTCGTAGGCGGTTATAGGGATGTCGTGTCCGGCGAGGGCAGCTTCGGCAAAAGCGATGTTGTCCTCGGGGGTCCAGGCCCGGTTTCCCGGGATGTTCTGGAGCACCTTTCCGCCGCCGAAGATCTTGGCCTGAAGACGATTCCGCCGCGCGCCGAGACTTTCCATATCTTCTATGAGAAGGGGTAGGGCGTGGACCCCGTATTTTCCCGAGGTGCCTAGGGAGTGGAAATCATCCCGGTCCCCGGGTAGCATAAAGTGGTTGAGCCCGCCGATCCCTAGGGAGGAATCGATGAGAACGATGCTCACGCAGGAACCGAGGACGGTGGCGATAATAATGTCGTTTTCGGAGGCGAGCCGCTCTCCCGGGAGAACGGTGATCATCTCCTTACCGTGTTTCTGATTAAAGAGAGTGTACATCCGACGCCAACACATAAAAAGCCGGCCGAACGGCCGGCATTTAATGTGTATGAGTATACTCAGAATTACGAGATTCGGCTATACCTCGACGTTCAAGGCCTGTTCGGTTTCGAGATCGAAGTAGATGACCTTCTCCAGGTTGACCTCGAAGTTCTTGTGATCGCCTACCTCGAAGGTATTGTCCGGAGCGACCTTGGCGATAAAGGTGTGCCTGCCGGTTGTGACGAAGAGGTGAATCTCGGCTCCCAGCGGCTCGATAACCGAAACCTCGGCGGGCATCGTCCGCATCGGCTGATCCGTATCGGTATAGTTGATATCCTCTGGGCGAATTCCGAAAACCACCTCCTTTCCCACGTAGGGCTTGAGCTTCCCGCTCTGATTATCGGTGGTCCCGAGGGTGAAATCGCCCTCGTCGACGACGATCTTTCCGCCCTCTTCTTTTACGGTGACGGTCATGAAGTTCATAGGGGGGCTTCCGATAAAACCGGCTACGAACCTGTTGACCGGCTTGTTATAGAGCTCGAGGGGGCTCCCGATCTGCTGGATCAGCCCGCCCTTCATGACAACGATTTTGTCGGCCATGGTCATGGCCTCGACCTGGTCATGGGTCACATATATCATGGTCGCTTGGAGCCGGTTGTGGAGACTGGAGATCTCCGCCCTCATCTGGACCCGGAGCTTGGCGTCGAGGTTCGAGAGGGGTTCGTCGAAAAGGAAGACCTTGGGCTGCCGGACGATTGCCCGGCCTACCGCGACCCGCTGCCTCTGGCCGCCGGAGAGGGCCTTGGGCTTGCGGTCTAAGAGCTCCTCGATGTCGAGGATTTGGGCCGCCTCTTTGACCCGCTTTTGGATCTCTTCCTTCTTGAACTTTCGGATCTTGAGCCCGAAGGCCATGTTGTCGTAGACCGTCATGTGGGGGTAGAGAGCATAGTTCTGGAACACCATAGCGATGTCCCGGTCCTTCGGGGGAACGTCGTTCTTGAGCTCGTTGTCGATGAGGAGCTCGCCCGAGGTGATGTCCTCGAGCCCCGCCACCATGCGCAGGGTCGTGGTCTTGCCGCACCCCGACGGGCCGACTAATACCACGAATTCCTTGTCGTTGACCGTGATATTCGCCCGGTCGACCGCCTTGACGTTGCCGTCGTAGATCTTGGTTAGATCTTTCATCAATACCGTTGCCATTTTATCTTATCCTCCAAAAAAAAATATCTTATCTTATTACCGATCTTATAGAATGTATCTTAATCCGATTAAGAGGAGCTGTCAAATTTTAAGGTAAAACGTCGAAGAGCATCTCCGCAAGAAGCACCTGCCCCCTCATATTCAGATGCAGCCCGTCGGTGTCGAGGTAATCGTCACCCCGCTCGCCTAAGGCGGCCGCGAAATCCACAAGGGTTGTCCCGTACTTTTCAGTTACCCCTCGAATGACCGCGTTGACCGTCTCGATGTGGTCCGCGCTGTATACCCAGTTGCTTTCGGTACCGAAGAACTCCGCAAGCCGCCGGTTGTTGACCGGGGGAATGGTTATATTGATGATGGTGGCCTCCTTCTTCCGGAGGGTCCGAACCAGGTAATCGAGCTTCATCCCGTATTCATCCACGCCGACCCGGGTAACCCCGCTCCCGTCGTTCAACCCTCTCGAATCGTTCGTCCCGATGAAGATCGAAACGACTGAAAAATAATTGTTCATCACGTCCCCGTAGAAGCGGTCTATGATATCGGCGGTAGTATTACCGGATATTCCCGCGTCGATGACCGAGCGGCCCGGAATCCCGTTCCATATCTTTTTCAGGATCTTGGCATAGCTCAAACGGTCGGAAGTGATGGAATCGCCTAAGGCAAGATAGGTGCAGGGGGTGTCCGGGACCTCGAGCTCCTTTCGTGAACGCATTCCTTCGACGGCGGCATCGAGAAGGTGCCCGACCTCCCGCTCACACGCCTCGAGCTCCTTGAGTCCCACTCCGAAGATCCTCGCGATCGAGGGCAAATCGGTGTCGTCGATGTTAAATCCTAGAAGCTTGTGAAGATTAAACCGGTGGCAAAAGCACAGATCATAGGGTAGTTGATTCATAAAGCACTCCTTTTCCCTAGGGCTACAAGATTGTACGACGGCTCGCGAAGTGCGGTCAAATGAAATTTTATCCCCCTTTCTTATCCCCACGATCGGGGGCACTCCCTACCGTTTATACAGTTCGCGTACCACCTCCGCGGTGTCTTTGAGAACCCCTCCCGGATCCCTGTCTCCTAAAAGAATCTCCCGCGAGGCTTTTGCATAGAAGATAACCGACAGAAGAAAAGAGGGATGATTCGAGGGAATAGGCCGGGCGGTTTTCATCTGCTCTTTGAGCAGGATCCCGAAATCATCCTGGTATACGGGGTCGGATTCGATTCGGGTTGTCGAGTCGGGGAGCATCCCCGATTCCAGATAGTACCTGCGCGTGATCTCCGGGTCTTCGGTCAGGAAGCGGATGAGATCGCAGGCTGCTTCCTTGTCGCGGCATTGGGTGAACACCGAGAGTGCAACGTTGTAGAGGATGGCGGCGGATTTTCCCGCAGGTCCCCGGGGAATGGGGAAAAAACGCAAATCGGACGGCTCATAGCCGGGACTCAAGGTCGGAACAATCCCTTTGAGCCAGGGAGCTTCGATGCTGAAACCGATCTTCTTGCGTGAAAAGAGGATCCGTTCGGCTCGAAAATCGTTCTGCGTGTTGATGCCGCAGGTTCGGATAAACTCTTTGAGCCACAGGTACGCCCGTATATTGGCCTCGCAGTCGAAGATGATGTCGCCGTCCGCATCGACAATACCGCCCCCGAAGGCGAGGAGAAAGCCGTATATCGAGTAGAGGAAGAAGAGCTCGTCGTCGGTAATGGGGATAGAGAAGGGGATGACGGTTCCTTGAGAGGTTTCAAAGATAGTCATGCAGGTTTCCCGAAAAGCGTCTAATGTCGAGAGATCGGGCCGTTCGGTCCCGCAATATCTGTCGAGGAGATCTCCGTTTCCGAACAGAATGGTCGGTCCGTTGGCCCAGGTGCGACCGTACAATCTCTCCCCCAAGCGGACCGAATCGGGAGTCTGAGGGTAGGAGTCATCGGGAATTTCCAGGGGCAGCTCATCCAAGGGGAGAAGGGAACCCTGAGCGGCAAAGGTGGGAAGCCACAGATACACCATAGAGGCGATATCCGGCGCTTTTCCCGCCGCGGTCATGAGCATGAGCTGGTGTTCCATTTTTTCGAAGGGTATTGCTACGCTTTGGAGGTTGCTTTCGGGGTGTGCTGATCCGTACTGTTCGAGGGCCTTTTCCGTCGTCCTCCGGGTATAGGATTCGCTCAGATACCAGGTAGCGAACCTTAGAGTGCGGTTCCGGTTTTTAACGAAGGTGCCCTTCCCGGGGACCCGTTCGAGAAACCCCTCCTGAACGAGCTCCCGCACGGCGATGCGTATCGTGCCGGTGCTTATTCCCATCTGTCTGCTCAGTTCCTTCTCGGTGGGGAGCTTAGCACTCTTTCTCCCGTCGCCGTTGATATACTCGAGAAGCCGTTCCTGAGCCTGTTTATACAGCGGGATCCGGGAGTTGCGGTTCAGCGTCATGATAAAAGAGTACAAAAAAGGGTTGACATGTGCAAGATGTAAGTTATACTAATGTCCGTACATTAGTATATTTTTGTGATTTTTCGAGGGGGATATATGACATCGCGGGAAAGATTTTTGAAGACCTTAGCCGGGGAGAATCCCGACAGGGTCCCGGTTACTCTGTTTATCGCCGATCAGGGGCATTTCGTGAATCAGATGTATCCGGACATCGACAGCCGGGATTTTACCGCTCTGCAGCTCAAGGTAATCGAGCTCCAGAAGCAGTTCGGGTGCGACGTGTTCGTCCGTCTTCTCTACGGGATCAACGATCCTCTGAATATCATCTACGGGGGATTGGACGTCTCCCGGGAGACCGAAACTTGGAAGGTGGAAACCCGGGAGGTACAAAACGGTAACACCCGTATCGAGCGTTCGCTTATTACCACCCCTGAAGGGGAGCTAACCCAGGATTTTTCGATCAATGAGGTGAGACCCGGTACCTTTATGTACTCCTGCACCAAGCATCCTATCGAATCGGAGAAGGACCTTGATATTGCCCGGAAATATGAGCCCAAGATGCCGGATTACTGGCCGGCGCAGACGGCGGAGAGGATAAAGCCGGTCCGGGATGCCTTAGGGGACGACGGTATTCTCGGGACATGGAGCCCCCACGGACCCTTCAACGTGGCCTCCCTCCTTATCAACCTGGACACCCTGTATTCGATGTTTTTAACCGATTACCCCTTCTACGAGAAGCTCATGGAGTTCGCCCTAGAACGGAGTTTTCCCTATCTCGAAGCAATCGACGCCGCGGGGGTGGACGTTCACTGTGTCGGAGGAAACGTCCCCGGCGGGTTCTTGGGGCGGAGGATGTACGAGGAGTACATCCTTCCCTTCGAAAAGCGATATATAGACAAGGTCCAGGCGAAGGGTACCCCGGCGATGTATCACAACTGCGGGGAGATCATGAACCTCGTGGAATCGTACAAGAAGCTCGGCGTCGCTTCGGTAGAGCCCTTCTCACCGCCACCTTTAGGAGACGCCGACCACGAGGCGGCCCGGAAGATAGTGGATGGTGAATACGTCATGCTTTGCGGGGTCGACCAGGTAAACGTCCTTCAAAACGGGACGGTGGACGAGGTCAAGAGGGTAACCGAGAAGACTGTTAAGACCTGTAAGCCCGGGGGAAAGATTATTATCCAGTCCGCCGACTTCCTCGAGTACGGGACCCCGCCCGAGAACGTCGAGGCCTTCGTAGAAACCGCCCTGGAACATTCCGAGTATTGAAAGGAGTATTTCTATGGGTATGACGCATCTTGAACGCTGGAAAGCGGCGATGAACCGGAACTCCTTCGACCGGCTGCCCCGGTTCTATTCGGCGACCGCCGAGTTTTCCGCTTCCCTCGAAAAGCATCTCATGACGGACCTGGATTCGATCCTCTACGACCGCTTCGATATCGATTACCGCTTTCAAAACGACGGCATGGAAGCGAAGTCGTGGGAACCGGCGTATAAGGGCCCGGAGCTCGAGGTCTACGAGGACGGAAGCTTCGATAATATCTGGGGCTCGAGGCAGAAACGGATGTTTCATCGCGACGGCCGCGGGGCCTACGTGGAAACCTTCGAATACGCCTTGGGCGGCGCCGAAACGGCCGCCGATGTAGAGGCTTACCGCTGGCCCGACCCGGACTGGTACGATTACGAGAGCATCCTCCCCGCCCTCGAAACCTTTCCGGACTACCCCTTTATGGTGGGCTACTGGGCCATAGGGTGGTTCACATGGGAGGTCCGGGGGATGGAACAGTCCTTTACCGATTTTGTTCTCAATCCTCCCGTCGCCGAGGCGATCAGCGCGAAAATCGCCGATTTAGGGTACGAGTACTTCCGGAGGCTCCTCGAGGCGGTGGAGCCCTATATAGGAAAAAACGTCGTGGCCGTCCATATCGCCGACGACTGGGGGATGCAGGAGGGGCTTATTATGAACCCCGATATCTTTTACACCTATTACGCCCCCCATTACCGGCGTATTATCGACCTGGCCCACAGTTACGGCCTCCTTGTGGAGTTTCACAGCTGCGGCGCCGCCCGGGAGCTTTATCCGGGTTTTATAAACGTCGGGGTCGATATCATGAATCCGGTGCAGACCAGCGCCAAGGGGATGATCCCCCACGAGATCAAGGCGGAGTTCGGCCGGGACCTGTGCTTCAGCGGGGGAGTGGATGTGCAGCAGCTTCTTCCGAACTCATCTGTACGGGAAGTCAAGGATCAGGTAAAATATCTTCTGGATGCGCTGGGAAAAGACGGAGGATACCTGCCCGGACCGGCCCACAACATCCAGTACGGTACGCCTCCGGAGAATGTTATCGCCGTCTACGAGGCTATGGACGAATACTACGGAACCGAATAGGGGGGACGATGGAGAGCCGGTGCTTTGAAGGTAGATATAAGGATGTACGGGCGGTCGTTTTCGAGAACGATATTCTCAAAGTCGTGATAACTCCGGATATAGGGGCCCGAACCGCTTCGATTTTCTATAAGCCCCTCGAGAAAGAGCTTCTGTGGCAGAATCCCGATCCGAAGCATACCCGGCCCCGGTACGCCGATGGGTACGAAAAGGGGGAGTTCGCCGGATTCGACGAGATGTTTCCCACTATTTCGAGGTGCTTCTGCGAGGTCGATCCCTGGGCGGGAACGGAGCTTCCCGATCACGGTGAGGTGTGGTGCATCCCCTGGTCCTGGGAGATCGACGAGAAAGACATTGCCGCTGAGTTTTCCGTCGAGGGGGTGCGGTTCCCCTACTCTCTGTCGAAAAGGGTTACCCTGAAAGAGGGGGTGCTGAAGGGCGAATACACCCTCGGGAACAAGTCCGATTTTCCCTTCCCCTGCATTTGGGCGGCCCATCCCCTCTTTAACTGCGAGGAGGGCACCGAGTTCATTGTTCCCGACGGAATGCACCGGATAGTCAATTCCGTCCTCGGGACGACCTTAGGCCCCTACGGCGCGGAATACGATTTTCCCCGCGCGGATACCCCGGCCGGACCGGCGGACCTTTCCAAGGTACCTAAGCGGAACGAGAAGGGATATCAGAAGTACTACTTCAAAGGTCCTGTGACTGAGGGATGGTGTCTCCTCTATCATCCCTCGGACCGGCTCTCGGTAAAGATGAGCTATCCGCCGGAAACTGTGAAATATTTAGGGATGTGGCTCAACGAGGGGGGGCTCGCGGACCAGTTCAACATCGCCCCGGAGCCCGCCACCGCGGCCATGGACCGCACCGACGCGGCGGCGTTGTGGGGAATGGGTTCGGTCCTCGGCCCCGGAGAGACCCGGACCTGGTACCTGAACATTTCAGTTGCCGAGGGGCGGAGAGGGACGGGAAAGTAGGGCGGTAAAATCCTGCTTGACCCGGGAAAATGCTTTGATCTAAACTAAGTTCACGATTGGATAAAAAGTACGAATACATTATCAATGCCTCTAAGGATTTCATCACCTTAATCGATCGGGACTACGTCTATTCCGTCGTCAACGACAGTTACTGCCGGGCCATCGGTAAGGAAAAGGAAGAAGTCCTCAACCGGACGGTTCCGGAGGTATGGGGGGAGGAGCTTTTCGAGGAGAAACTCAAAGGATATATCGACAGATGCTTCGCCGGAGAAGAGGTCCACTACATCGAAAAGTTCAAGTTCGGTGTCTATCAACGGTACATGCACGTCTCCTATTATCCCTACTTCGACACCGACGGGGAAACCGTTCCCAACGTTTGCGTGTTTTCCCATGACATTACTAAGCTCGGGGAAATCGAGTCTAAGCTGATCAATTACGAGTACCGTGATCCGGTGACCGGACTCTTCAACCGAAAGTCCTTAGAGATAATCCTCGATATGGAGCTCGAAAAGGCCCGCCGCTCCGAAAAAGAGCGACTTCGGGGCATCCTCTATATCGGGATCGAGAACCTGACCGATATAAGCCGGACTCACGGCCATAACATAGGAAACATCCTTTTAGAGAACGCGGGCCTCAAGGTAAAGGAGATGGTCCGCCGCAGCGACTATGTCTTTCGGTTCGAAGGGAACGAGCTCGTAGTTATCCTCTCCAGGCTCGCTAAAGACACCGATTCGGCGAAGGTTGCCGAGAAGATCCTGGACGCCCTGTCCGCGCCCTACAATTATATGGACTTTACCATAAGCCTCGAAACCTACGTCGGCATCGCTCTCTTCCCAAGGGATGGGAAAGAACGGGATGTGCTTCTCAAGAACGCGATTCACGCCTTAGAAGAAGCCAAGAGGGAGGATAAGGCATACCTTCTCTTCGATGCCGATCTCCATAAGCTGGCGGTGGAAAAACTCTCATTGGAGAGGGATCTCTATCGGGCCTTCAATACTGGACAATTCGAACTCTACTACCAGCCTATAGTCGACGAGAATCGGACTATCCGCGGCGCGGAGGCGCTGATTCGATGGCACCATCCGCGGTTCGGACTCATCGCTCCCGCAGGGTTTATCCCCTTGGCCGAAGAGACCGGGGTCGTTTCGGAGATCGGGAAGTGGGCTTTATTTACGGCGACAAAGCAGGTGAAGAAATGGCTTGAAAGCTATGATCTCTACGTCTCGATAAACATCTCGGCTCCGGAGTTCGAAAACGGTATCTTGAGAGAGGTTATCTCCGCGGCCTTGAGACAGGCTGGGGACCTTGATCCGTCGAAGCTCGTCTTAGAGCTCACCGAATCCGAGGGTATACTCTCCCCCGAGCGTACTTTGACCCGCATGAACGAAATTATCAGTTTAGGTGTTCAAATCTATATCGACGATTTCGGAACGGGGCTCTCCTCACTGCAGTATCTGAAGATTCTGCCGACCGAGGCCCTCAAGATCGATAAGGCCTTCGTCGACGCCATCGAAGAGAACCCCGCGGAACTGGAGTTTCTGCAGCGGATCATCGCTCTGGTACAGGCCCGGGGTAAGAGGGTCGTCGTGGAGGGGGTCGCTACCGAAGGACAATATCATCTGCTTCGGCGGATAGGCTGTGACCGCATGCAGGGGTATTACTTTTCCCATCCGGTGACGGCCGAATATTTTACCACCCTCCTCGAGGCGGGGGGAAGACTGCCGATTATCTAATTACAAGAAGGATTGCAATGATACTATTGATTGCACGGGTCCCCGTCAAAGAGGGGCGCATGGACGATTTCTTGAAGGAAGCTGCGCGGGTCGCGGGCCCTTCCCGGGAGGAGGAGGGGTGCTCGTCCTACGAATACTTCGTCTCCGGGGAGGGAAAAAACCTCGTCGTCTTTCTCGAGTTCTGGAGAGACAAGGCGGCCATAACCCATCACAACGGGACCGAACACTTCCTGAAGTTTCAGCAGGGGGTCGAACGGCTCCTGCGCGGAGAGCCTGAGGTGGCTTTTTACAACGGGGATCCAATTACCCTCTAGGGCTGTCTCGCGGGCCGGGAGATAACCGGGCCGGGCACTCATTTTTTCTTATCGATCTTAAAATTCCACAAAAAAATTTGACAGGCCGGCAAAGTCATCGTAAAATGAGTCATTCGAATGACTGAGAGGTTAGTTTTATGACATCCCGAGAGCGTTTCTTGAAAGTTTTGAGCGGCGAGATGCCGGACCGGGTCCCGGTGACTACGTTCATCCTCGACCAGGGGCATTTTATCAGCCAGCTGTATCCGGATGTCGATCCGGAGGATTTTGAGACCCTGCAGCTGAAGATTGCGGAGGTGCAGAGGCAGTTCGGAATGGATGTGTGTGTACGGCTTCTCTTCGGTTTGAACGATCCTCTCTTCATCCACATGGGCGGCGTCAATACCTCGGTACAGACCGATACTTGGGAGGTCGACACGGAGGTTATCCATAAAGATAATGTTACCATTTACCGGTCCACCATTCGGACCCCCGACGGGACCATCACCCAGGACTTCTCCAAGAACGAGGTGCGTCCCGGGACTTTTCTGTACGCCTGTACCGATAAGCCGGTCAAGAGACCGGAAGATTTGGATATCCTTATCAAATACGAGCCGAAGATGCCCGAGGAGTGGCCTCGGCAGGTCAAGAAGCGGCTCGATACGGTAAAAGAGGCGGTCGGGGACGACGGAATCGTAAGCTCCTGGACCCCTCACGGGCCGTTCAATAATTCGTCGCTCCTGTTCAGCCACGACGAGCTGTATATGCTCTTCCTGACCGAGGTGGATTTTTACGACAAGCTCATGACGTACGCCATGGACCGGATCCTCGATTACACCGCGGCCATCGATGCGGCGGGGGTAGACCTCCACAGTGTCGGGGGGAACGTCCCCGGCGGGTTTCTCGGTAAAGCGACGTATGATACCCACATCCTTCCTTACGAAAAGAAGTATATTGATTTCGTCCAGAAGAACGGGACCCCCGCTATGTATCACAACTGCGGGGAGATCATGAACTTAGTAGATTCCTATAAGGGCTTAGGAGTCAGGGTGGTGGAGCCCTTCTCCCCCCCGCCCCTTGGGGACTGCGCCGATCTCGCCGCGGCTAAAAGGCAGGTGGACGGGGCATACGTGATGCTCTCGGGTATCGATCAGGTGAATGTCCTGCAGAAGGGTACCGTGGACGACGTCAAGCGGGCCACCGAGGCAGCCATGAAGGCGGGGAAGCCCGGCGGCGGGTTCATCATGCAGCCGGTGGACTTTCTCGAGTACGGCACTCCGGAGAAAAACATCGAAGCGTACGTACGGACCGCCCGGGAGTACGGCGGGTACTGATGAGCACGGAGCAGCTGAGCTACAATCCTCTGTATCTCCAAGTTAAGGATATCATACAGAAGAGGATCCTCGAAGGTGATTACGGACCGGG
>JBKHAJ010000081.1:0-13008 GCA_046542935.1 Spirochaetia bacterium
GTGCTTCTCGGGAACGTCAAGGAGGAAGGACGGGAGTACGTCGCCGAGAGGGCGGGACTCTTTCAAGCATCCGAGTCGGATGGACGGATCCCCGTCCGGGTTGTCCCCTATCGGGAGGGGAAAGCGGAGCTCAGGATGACCGAGGACAAGATGAAGGCCTATTTGACAATCATCCCCGCGGAGGGCGGCGGTACTAATCCGGAGCTCGAGACGGTCCTCAGGATGATCAAGGAGAGAGGGATCGTCCGGGGGGTCCTGGAGGAGCGGGTCGAGGAAGCGGTCCGTATGGCCGAAGCGGGAGAACCGGTAGAGGAGATGCTTGTGGCCGTTGGTGAAGAGCCGCGGCACGCCACCCGAAACCAGATCGAGTTCTCCGTCGACGTTGCCGACGGGGCGAAGGTGAGTATCCGCAAAGACGGGTCCGCCGACTACCGTAATCAAAACCGGATAACCCTCGTAAAAAAGGACCAGCCCTTAGCCCGCCTCATGCCTCCGGAAGAAATCGGAGAGGACGGCTTTGACCTGACCGGAAAGACGGTACCTGCGAAGAGCTTTCAGGGATACGATATCGAGATCGGCGAGGGGGTTCATCGTGAAGAAGAGGATGACGGAAGCGTCAAGCTCATCGCTGAATACGAGGGAAAGCTCATCTACGACAAAAAATCGATCACGGTCAAGCGGGTTCATGTCGTCGACGGTAATGTCGATTTTTCGAGCGGGAACGTCAAGTTCAAGGGTGCTGTACAGGTAAAGGGATCGGTTGAAACGGGATTTTCCGTCCTCGCGGGGGATTCGATTACCATCGGGGAAAGCGTCGATGGGGCTCTTCTTTCGGCGGAGGGAGATATAACCATCAATCAGGGGGTCAAAGGAAGGGGAAAGGCGGTTATCCGGACCAAAGGGGCTATCAAGGCGGGCTTCGCCGAACAGTCGACTCTCCTCGCGGTCCATGAGGTGCAGCTGAAGAATCACTGCTTCCGATCTTTCGTCAAGACCAACGGGAAGATACGCCTCATCGGCGAGAAGGGGCATTTCATCGGCGGATCCGCCCGTGCCCGCATGGGATTGGAGGTCAACAACCTCGGAGCCGTGAGCGGAATCAAGACCGAGGTTTCCTTTGGGCAGGACTATCTGGTAGCCGATCAGATCGAAGCGGAAGAACGGGAAATCGAGAAGATCAAGAAAAAACTTCTGGAATTCGATTCGTTTATGGCCAAAATGGAGAAAGAGGGTAATCGAGCAAAGCTCGAGCAGGCGCGGAAGGAGAAGTTCAAGATCATGAAGATCATGGAAAAGCGGAGCCTCCGTCTGTTCACCTTCCGGGAGAAGTTCGAGCAGCATTTTCCCGGGGAAATCAAGATCCGGGGAACCGTTTATCCGGGCGTGGTTATCGAGAGTCACGGCCGATTTCTCGAGATCAAAGAGGAGAAAAAAAACATCGTCATCTCCTTCGATCTCGAGAACGGTCAAATCAGAGAAGCCCCGGCAAGATCGAACGGGGAAACTCGAGTTAAACAATAGGGAGTTAACAGTGTTGGGATTTATCAATTTTCCTGAATGGCTCAAACCGGAGGTTATCCCCGGGCTGCCTATCCGGTGGTACGGCCTCATGTACATCGTGGCCTTCCTCATTACCTACCTCCTCGCCTCGTGGCAGGTCAAGCATGGGAGCGCCGACAGGAAGCAGGAGGACGTGGTCAACTTCTTTTTCTGGGGGATTATCGGTCTCTTGATAGGGGCGCGGATCTTCGCGACTCTTATATACGATACCACCGGAAGATACCTGGAGAAACCCTGGCTTATCCTGTGGCCCTTCGACGGGAGGGGAAACTTCATGGGGCTTCAGGGAATGTCCTATCACGGGGGTGTCGTAGGGGTCATTGTCGCGACGGTAATTTACTGCCGGATCAAGAAGTGGAATTTCCTCCAATGGTCCGACATCATCGTGGCCGGAATACCTTTGGGCTATACCTTCGGACGCCTCGGGAACTTCATCAACGGTGAGCTCTACGGGCGGGTCACCACGGTTGCGTGGGGGATGATCTTCCCCCAGGCACCGGGTTTTCCCGCGGATGAGGAATGGGTTCGTGAAACCGCCCGGAAGGCGGGTATGGATATCGATCCCGCCCAAAGGCTCGTGAATCTGCCCCGGCATCCCTCTCAGCTCTACGAGGCCTTCTTCGAAGGGATCTTTCTATGGCTGATTCTATGGTTTGTGTTCCGGAAGCGAAAGCCCTTCCACGGATTCTTACTGGGCGTGTACATAATCGGGTACGGATTAGTCCGGTTCGTCATCGAGTATTTCCGTGAGCCCGACGCGGGACTTAACTTTCCGATTCAGCTCGGCCCCGCGAGCAACCCCAATTATCGCCTCCTTTCGGCATTTAACTTTACAACCGGGCAGATTCTTTGTTTTCTGATGATCTTTTTCGGGGGACTCTTCCTCTTTGTGCTCCATCTAAGGAAGAAACGGAAACTTGCGGCGGATGAGAGGGGAGAAATGAAAAAGCCGGACATACGAAAGCTCAAGAAAAAGATCAATAAATAATGAAATCGGGTCATGGCCCGATTCATGGTAAGAGAGAAAACAATTGCAAAACGTGTCCTTTTAAGGTATTCTACACCAATGCGGATATTAATAGTCGAAGACGAGTTCGGCAGCAGAAAACTCCTTCAGAAGTTTCTCTCTCCCTACGGGGAATGCGATCTGGCGGTCGACGGTCAGGAGGCGGTGGATGCCTTCAAGCTCGCGTTGAAAGAGGAAGATCCCTATGAACTCGTGTGCCTCGACATCATGCTGCCCAAAAAAGACGGACAAACCGTGCTCAAAGAAATCCGGCAGATCGAAGCGAAGCAGGGAAAAGAGGGATTAGACGGCGTTAAAATCATCATGACCACCGCTTTAAACGACCCCAAGAATATTATGGAAGCCTTCAAGTCCCAATGCGAGGCCTATATTCCTAAGCCCATATCCAAGCAGAAGCTCCTGGAAGAGATGAGAAACCTTGGCCTGGTCTGAGGGAGGGTAGGAGTGGAACTTTTAGACAGGGAAGCCGCCCTGGAACAGGTACAGGGGGATGAAGAGTTTCTATACGAGCTGTATCAGATCTTCTATAACGAGATATCCGAGCGGAAAAATTCTTTTTCCGGTGCTTTCTCGGAAGGGGACGCGAAGCGGATAGCAAGTCTTGCTCATTCTTTGAAAGGGGTCAGTCTCACTATAGGCGCATTCAGCTGCAAGCACCTTGCCGAGGAGGTGGAGCGCGCGGCGAAGGCCGGAGATCTCGAGACGGCCCGAGTTAAGTACTCCCTCCTTGAAGATACCTTAGACGATCTGGAAAAAATGATAGGGCGAATGGAGCTTGGTGATAGCGCCTAATACTTGACATTTTAGATCTACCCATGTATATTAATAATTGAGAATCATTATCAGGAGTTGGGCCGGAGTATGCAAGCCAACAATGTCTGCAGAGGTTACTACGGACGCTTCAAGAGGCGGGGTCTGCGAATGACCCTGCCCCGGCAGGTAATTCTGCAGGCCCTCGATGAGGGTGAGCAGTCCTACATGACCGCTGAAGATGTATTTATGAGGGTTCACGAAGAGTATCCCGGTATCGGACTCGCTACGGTGTACCGGACGCTCAATCTCCTCGCGGATATGGGGGTCGTGGCGAAACTCGACTTCGGTGACGGAAAGGCCCGCTTCGAGCTTACTGAAAGGGGCGGCCGGGAAAAGCATCATCATCTGCTTATCTGTTCGAGGTGTTTTCAAGTCGTCAAATATGCCGATTTCGAGGAAGAGGAGCAGAAGCTCTATGAGCAAGTCGAGAACACCCTCGAAAAGAAGTACGACTACGACATCCAAAGGCATGTTGTTCAGTACTACGGGGTGTGCCCCCGGTGTAAACAGGCGTGATAGAGGGGAGAAAATTTTTTTCTCCTACTATTGAGAATAATTATTATATTCATTACTATGAGGAGGTATTATATGCCAAGAGGTAATGGAACGGGACCCGAAGGACTAGGTCCCATGACCGGAAGAGGTTTAGGATTCTGCGCCGGATACGATCTGCCCGGATACATGCAGGGCGGTTTCGGCAGGCGCCGGGGGGCCTACGGCGGATATCCCGGATACGGACGCGGGATGCGCCGGGGAGGCGGATACTTCGGATACGGACCGGGTGCCGGATTTCGCTTTCGCCGCGAGCCTGTCTATTGGCAGG
The DNA here is from genome assembly GCA_046542935.1 of Spirochaetia bacterium. Taxonomy (GTDB): domain Bacteria; phylum Spirochaetota; class Spirochaetia; order SPDA01; family CAZSGZ01; genus JBKHAJ01. The sequence goes on from JBKHAJ010000081.1 coordinate 4,224, forward strand.
AGCCGCAGGCTGGGCCCTATGAGAATGAAACGGTGTTTCTCAAGGAGCAGGAGCGGATTCTCCGGACCGAACTGGATCTCATTCAGCAACGGCTAACGAATTTAGAGGAGCAAGATGATACGAGCGGCAGTACCAACTGAAAACGGTAACGTCTCCGGGCACTTTGGACGGTGCCCGGAGTACACAATTGTTGACATCGACGGCGATCGCGTCGTCTCGAAAGAGATTGTCCCGAATCCCGGTCATGAGCCGGGGCGGATTCCCCAATTTCTCCATGATCAGGGTGTACACCTCGTCGCCGCCGGCGGGATGGGAATGCGGGCCAACGACCTCTTTGCTCAAATGGGAATTGAAACGATCCTAGGCGTTTCGGGACCGGTGGATGAAGTCATCGAAGGACTTCGCGCCGGAAGTCTCGAGAGCGCCGGCGGGCCCTGCGATCATCATCAGGGCGGATGTGACTGAGGAGTAGATATGAAGTATTGCATACCCTTGAGCGGGAACAGCCTCGAAGCTAAAATGGACCCACGGTTCGGACGGGCGGAATGCTTTTTGTTCTATGATGCCGATTCGGGTGAGACCGAGATCGTCGAAAATTCGAATGCCTCCAACCCGAGCGGTGTCGGGGTCGCTTCCGCCCAGCTCATGGTTGACCGAGGAGTGAACAAAATCATCGCGTCGAAGGTCGGACCCAAGGCGGGAGGAGTCTTGGACGCGGCGGGGATTATGATGGTGACCGGAGTCGACGGAGCGGACACGCTGCCCGCTTCGGCACTGATAGAAAAAATCAAAACCGGCGAGATTTAGTATATGACCCTCGCTGTAGCCAGCGGAAAGGGTGGTACGGGCAAGAGTTTCGTTTCTCTGCACATTGCATCCGTGTTAGGCGATGCGGTGTGTCTGTTCGACTGCGATGTCGAGGCGCCGAATACCTCACTCTTTCTCATCCCGAAGAATATCGGTGTCGAAAACGTCACCGTTCCGACGGTACGAATCGATGCGGACCGGTGTACCGGCTGCGGTGAGTGCGTGAAGGTGTGCGCCTACAGCGCTCTCGCCCGGGTCGGCGACACCGCTATCGTTTTCCCCGGACTCTGTCACGGCTGCGGGGGATGCGTAAACGTATGCCCGGAAGCCGCGATTACCGAGGTCGACCGGATAATCGGAGAGATGAGCGGTTCTCAAAACGTAACCACCCGCACCGCGGAACACCAGCCGGGTAGGGGCGAAGAGCCTCCCGGGAACGCTATCGGCTGCTGGGTCGAGGGGAGGCTTACATTGGGAGAACCCTTAGGGCCGCCCCTCATAAGACGCGTTAGAAAATACGGCGGTGAGCTCGCGGCCGCGGCGGGCACCGAAACGGTAATCATCGACTGTCCCCCCGGAACGAGCTGCCCCATGGTGGGCGCGGTCCGCGGTGCCGACTACTGCATACTCGTAACCGAGGATACCCCTTTCGGACTGAATGACCTCGAGCTTTCGGTGGAGGTCCTCCGGAATCTCTCCATCCCCTGCGGTATCGTTATCAACAAGTACTTCGACGGGGCCGCGGGAATCGAAGATTTCGCGGAAAAAGTATCCGTTCCTGTACTTCTTACGATTCCCTACGACGAAGAGATAGCGTCCTACTACTCACGGGGACTGCTGGTTCCGGAAGGCTCTCCTCTGCGGACAAAGTTCAAAACCCTCGTTACGGGTATTCTCGGTTCGGTACCGTCGGGAGGCGGCCTGTGAAACAGATCGTTGTTGTAAGCGGAAAGGGAGGAACCGGAAAGACAAGCCTGACCGGTTCTTTCTGCTGGTTTTCCCGGAACAGTTCAGCCGAGGGAGACTCTACAAAAGGAAGCACAATCTACGCCGATTGCGACGTTGACGCTTCCAATCTCCACCTCATCCTCTCTCCGGAAAAACTGGAATCGGGAATATTTACCGGGGGCAGGAAGGCGCGGATCGTGCCGGAAGAGTGCACCTCCTGCGGACGCTGCCTCGAACTCTGCCGGTTCGATGCGGTCGAAGCGCCGGACGGCGGATACAGAATCGATGAAACCGCCTGTGAAGGGTGCGGGGTCTGCTACCGCGCATGTCCGGCCGGGGCGATACGCTTTGAGCCGGCCGATTCGGGAGAGTGGTTTCGAAGCATTACCCCCTACGGAGAGCTCTTCCACGCCCGCCTCTATCCCGGCGAGGAAAATTCGGGAAAGCTCGTGACCCTGGTCAAGAAGAAAGCCGAGGAGAGAGCGCGGGAAATCGGGGCGGAACTTCTCTTGGTGGATGGGCCTCCGGGGACGGCGTGCCCGGTGTTGGCCGCCCTGACCGGAGCCGACCTTGCGGTTGTAGTAGCGGAGCCTACCGTATCGTCGATGAGCGATATGGAACGGATTACGGGGGTCATTCGGCATTTCGAAATGCCCTTTGGAGTGCTCATCAACAAAAGCACCTTGAATGAAGAAAATGTCATGCGGATCGAGGCTTACTGCAGGGACGAGGAGATTCCGCTTTTCGGCAGTATTCCCTTTCATCCTAACTTTCACCGTGCCGTCTCGGCATGCAAACCGTATCCCGAGTTTACACGGGATGAAATTCATGATTTATTAGAAGACGCCTGGTCCCGCATCCGCGAGGCCGCCGGCGGAGAAGTCAAAGTAAAAACGGAAAGGACACAAACCGATGAGTAATGATCAGCAGGCCGCCCAGCAGGAGCAGGATGCCCGGCTCGAAAAAAAAATGAAGGATATCAAGCATACCCTTCTCGTTATGAGCGGAAAGGGCGGTGTCGGGAAGAGCACGGTGGCGGTAAACATCGCCCTCGGCCTCGCCGAGAAGGGATACGAGGTGGGGATCTTGGACGTGGATATCCACGGACCGAACATAGCAAAGATGCTCGGAATCGAGGACCGGGTCCTCGAGGCCGATGGAAACGAAATCGAACCCGTCGAGGTTATTCCCCATCTGAAGGCCATCAGCCTCGCCCTGGCCGGATACGGACACGACACCCCTATAATCTGGAGAGGACCCCTCAAAATGGGCGCCATCAAGCAGTTCCTGGCCGATGTCCGCTGGGGTTCCCTCGATTACCTGATCATCGACAGCCCTCCCGGAACAGGAGATGAGCCGTTGAGTGTCTGCCAGCTGATCCCCAAAATGGATGGAGCGGTCATCGTCACTACTCCGCAGGATGTGGCTATACTCGATTCGAGAAAGAGCATAAACTTCGCCCGGCAGCTCCAAATTCCAGTTCTCGGTGTTGTCGAGAATATGAGCGGATTTATCTGCCCCCACTGTGAAGAACAGGTGGACCTCTTCGGTACGGGGGGAGGAGAACGGGCGGCCGAGGACATGGGTGTGCCTTTTTTAGGCCGCATTCCCATGGACCCGCGGATCGTCAAATCGGGTGATCAGGGACGCCCCTATATCGCTGCGGTTCGAGAGAGTCCGACCACCGATGCGATAAGAGAGATGGTAAACTCCCTCGAGGAGAGTACCAAGAGCCGCTAGGCTCGAACCAACACCAATCTTTGGGGCAGCAGAATGAAAACCAACATCGACTGTATACCCTGTTTCTTCCGCCAGGCCATCGAATCCTCCCGGTTATGCGGCTTGAGCGAGGAACAGCAGAGGGTAGTCGTCAACTCGGTCGCCGAGGTTCTACCGGAGTTCTCTCTTACTGAAACACCCATAATCATGTCCAAAGAGATTCATCTTCGGCTAAAAGATCTTATCGGAGTCGAGGACCCCTATTATACCGTCAAGCGGATGAGTAACCGTAAAGCCCTCGAGTTGTATCCTTCCCTCATCCGTAGAGTCGCCGAGGCGGACGAGCCCATCCTTTCCGCTGTCAAGCTTTCCATTGCCGGAAATCTCATCGATTACGGTGCTCGGCAGGGCCTTGACCTCGATACTGATCTTGCCGCGATTCTCCGCAAAGAAGAGGACGCCCTCGCACACGAGAATCCGAGGTTGTTTCAATTCGCCTCCTGGAAAAACGAGCTCGACGAGCTCGAAAAACTGTCCCGGAAATCCGCGGGACGGGCGCGTCTCCTCGTTCTCGGAGATAATGCCGGGGAGATTGTCTTCGACAGAATACTATTAGAAACGATCCACCGGATATATCCCGGAATCGAGATCATCTACGCGGTTCGGGGCAAACCTATTATCAATGATGTTATGATCGAAGATGCCCGGGAGGTGGGCATCGACCAAACCGCCCGCATCGTTTCCAGCGGGTCGGACGCCCCGGGGACCCTCCTCGAACTCTGCAGCCCGGAATTTGTTGAACTCTTTTACGAGGCTGAGATGGTCATGAGCAAGGGGCAGGGAAACTACGAGGCGATTTCTGAAGAAAACCGGCGGATATGGATGCTTTTGACCGCGAAATGCCCCGTGATGGCGGGTGAGTTCGACGCCCAAGTAGGGGATATAATATTGACGTGTACCGAATGTTAATGCCCCAAGCTTCGGGGCATTAACTACCTGTTGCAAAATTTCTCCGTATCTGTAGAATCTCTAGGAGAAAGGAGATGTCATGTTAGATGTTGATTCCCTTACAAAACCGGAAAGGGTCTTTCTTGCCGGGTGTATAGAATCGGTTATTATGATAGACGGCGAATTCGAGGAGGAAGAACTCGATGAGCTGGATGCCCTGATCGAAACCCTCAACTTCGATGATTACGAAGAGTGTCTCGACGAATTCAACGACGAGGTCGAAGAGGAAGAACAGTTCTGGGAGATGGCGGAAACCATCGAAAGCCAGGAAACCCGGGAGATCATCATCGAAGTTTTGCACGACCTGGCAATACAGTCGGGAATCGAGGACCGGGCCGAAGAGGACCTCATTACCAAGCTCAAGAAGACCTGGGGCCTGTAGGCCGGCCGCAACCGGGAAAGCGTTGCGTGATCATCCGGAATTTCCGGTTTAGGAGCATCTTCGAATCAAGGCCAGTAACCCTTTTCCCGGCTCAGTTGATCACAGAAGTGTGTACGGATCAGTTCCCGAATCAGCTGCGGATCGGTTTGATGTGTAAGGATTTGGGTGCGGAAATCCTCTTTTCGTAAGAGTTTTACCAGGGCCGACAGGGCGGTAAGATAGTCGTCCTGCTGTTTCGGCGGGCTTGCAATAAGAAAGAGGAGATGCACCGGTTTTTTATCGATGGAGTCAAAGGGAATTCCTTCCTTCGAAATTCCTAAAGCCATAATGACATCGTCGATTTCCTTGAATCTGCCGTGAGCTACGGCTACACCGTGCCCAAAGCCGGTGGATTGAACTTTTTCCCGATTAATAACTTCCGCTTCGAAATCGGACTTGTTCCTCACCAAATTCCGCAAGGCGTCGTTCTTCCAGACGAGCTCGTGGATGGCTTCGTATTTAGTCTTACTGGATAGAAGTGTCACTGAACCCTTGAGGAAACAGCACGATAGGCTCAGCATTATAAGATAACCTCCCCCTCCCACAGGTTACTTAAACTATGGACCCTTACCGGAAAAAAGTAAAGAGTTATTGTAAGGGAAGAAGATTGAACCTAACGGTCGGTTTTGGTACCATCCCAATATTATGCGGATTGAGGTGATCTATAAAGATCCTGACCGGGACGGGCGAGCCCATGGGTTGACGGCGACCTTGAAGACCGCCGGGTGCAGATTGGACAAGCTACACGTCATCGATGTCTACATTTTAGAAGGAAATGCTTTGCCGCCGGTCTCTCGGATCAGAGAAATCTTCTCCGACCGTGTAGCCCAGCGGTGTCTCATACTAGGAACGGATTCCGAAGAGCGGGCCGCCGGGCTCCTCTAGGGATGGGATTTCTTGGCGGAGATCACGACCAAGCCGGGAGTAGCCGATCCGCTCGCGGCAACCGCGGAAACCGCCCTGGCCGCGGATATCGAAAAACCGGTTAAGGTAAAAACGGCCCGGCAGTACCTCTTCTATTCCGGAAAAGCATTGGGTGCGGCCGGTACGGATAAGGGGGTCTCCCTTCTGTACAATCCCCTCGTTCAGAGCGCCGTGACCATCGACCGGGAAGGATGGGAAGCGGGGGAGCGTCCCCCCTTTTCCTATCCCCGATCAGTGGAACCGAGTCCCCTCGAAGTCGAGCGTATACCGGTGCATGCTCTCGAGGACGATGAGCTCGACGAGCTCTCCAAACGGCGGCTCCTCGCGTTGAGTTTCGAGGAGATGGATGCCGTAAGAAGATACTACGGTGATAAAGCCGTTCGGACGAGGCGTGCCGAAGCGGGATTGGGCGCGGAAGCTACCGATGTCGAGCTTGAGATGATCGCCCAAACCTGGTCGGAGCACTGTAAGCACAAGATATTCCAGGCCCGTATCGAGTATACCGAAGACGGCCGAACCAGAGTCATCGACGGGCTTTTTCCTACCTACATCCGGGCGGTCACCGAAGAGTTGAGCGAGGATCCGGATATCAAGAGGCGTCTCAAGTCGGTGTTTCACGACAATTCGGGGGTAGTGGAATTCGATGAGGAAACCGATATCTGTTTCAAGGTGGAAACGCATAACTCTCCTTCGGCTCTCGACCCTTACGGAGGTGCCATCACCGGAATCGTGGGGGTCAACAGGGACATTATGGGGACCGGAAAGGGGGCGAAACCGATCTTTAACACCAATGTCCTCTGCTTCGGTGATCTCGACATCCCTGACGATGAGGTCCCCGCGGGGCTGCTCCACCCACGGCAGGTTCTCCGCGGGGTTCACCACGGCATTATCGACGGAGGAAATCAGTCGGGGATACCCGTTGCCGCGGGGGGGTTCCTCTTCGATCCCTCCTTCCTCGGTAAACCCCTTGTTTTCTGCGGAACCGGGGGAATACTTCCCGCGCGGATCGGAGGCGAGGAGTCGTGGATAAAGCACATAGACCCGGGGGATTTGGCGGTGATGCTCGGAGGCCGGATAGGCAAGGACGGTATCCACGGGGCCACATTTTCTTCTCAAGCCCTCGACGAGGAGTCCCCCACCTCAGCGGTGCAGATCGGCGATCCCATTACACAGAAGAAAATGCTCGATTTTCTCCTCGAGGCGAGGGACCAAGGCCTCTACAAGGGGATAACCGACAACGGCGCGGGAGGGCTCTCCTCTTCCTTAGGAGAGATGGCGGAGCTCTCGGGAGGAGTCCGGATAGATTTGGACCGGTGTCCCCTTAAATACGAGGGACTCGCGCCCTGGGAGATTCTGGTGTCGGAATCTCAGGAACGGATGAGTCTCGCCGTGGATCCCGAAAAGATCGATCGGTTCCTCGCACTGTCCCGTAGTATGGACGTGGAAGCGACGGTGGTCGGCGAGTTTACCTCCTCATCGGCGGTAGAGGTGACCTATCACGGCAAAACGGTGGGGTATCTCGATCTCGAGTTCCTGCACGGGGGAAACCCTAAGATGGATCTCCGGGCCGAGTGGACGCCGCCCGAGACGAATCCCGTAGATTTCCCGGCGCCGGATGATAAAGCCGGAACGGGAGACACCCAGGCACAGGGGGTCGGGCGAAAAGAAAGGTGGGATCTCAAACGCGCCTGTATCGCCCTTCTGTCCGATCCGAATATCGCCTCCAAGGAGCCCCTGGTACGGCAGTACGACCACGAGGTACAGGCGGGATCGGTGGTCAAGCCCTTCGTGGGGGTGAGGTCCGACGCCCCCTCCGACGGCGGGGTCCTCAAACCCCGCTACGGTTCGATGAGGGGTGTAACGGTGACGCATGGAATCTGTCCCCGGCTGAGCGCCGTCGACACCTATAGGATGGCCCTCGCCGCCGTCGACGAGGCGATGCGGGCCCACGTTGCCCTGGGGGGAGATCCCGACCTGGCCTACGCCCTCGACAATTTCTGCTGGCCAGACCCGGTGGAGTCTTATCAAACCCCCGACGGGAGATACAAGCTTGCCCAGCTGGTGAGGGCCTGCGAGGGGCTCAAGGATGCATGCATCGCCTACCGGCTTCCCCTCATATCGGGGAAGGATTCGATGAAGAACGATGCGCGCCTCGGAGACCGAATCATATCGGTCCTCCCGACATTGTTGATATCCCTAATAGGGATTGTTCCCGATGTGAAGCGGTCGCTGACCACCGATTTCAAGGCCGAGGGAGATATAATCTACCTTCTCGGATCGACCCGCGGGGAGATGGGGGGCTCTTCGTACTGCCGGGTCACGGACCGGGAATTCGGTGAAGCTCCGCTGGTTCGCCCCCGCGAGGCTATGGAGCTCTATCACGGGGTTTTCCGGGCGGCATCGCGGGGCCTTCTTTCGTCCTGTCACGATCTTTCAGACGGGGGAATCGCCGTGGCCGCGGCGGAGTCGGCCCTGGGAGGAAGGATTGGCGCGGAAATCGACATCGCCCGGGTCCCCGTGGGGCCGCCGGATGACGGGGAGGGGACCGCCGATCTTGTACCTGAGCAAATTCTCTTCTGTGAGACCCCCTCCCGGTTCATGATTACCGTGAAGCCCGCGGACCGGAGCGAGGTGGAAACTCTCTTTAATGATTTTCCCTGCATGGAGGCGGGAAGAGTCGGGGCCGCCGGCGGAAGTTTAAGGATCAGACAGGGTGAAACAAGCTTGTTCGAGCTGAGTATCGAAGAGATCGAGGAGGCGTGGAAGATTGGCTACTATTAAGACCGCCGTTATAACCGGATATGGTATCAATGCCGATTTCGAGCTCGCGGAAGCCTTTGCACGGGTCGGAGCGACCCCTGAGCGGATTCATATATCCCGTTTCTTCGCGGAGCCGAAGCGGCTCGAGGAATTTCGAATCCTCGCTTTTCCCGGCGGATTCAGCTTCGGCGACCATCT
>JBKHAJ010000082.1:0-12970 GCA_046542935.1 Spirochaetia bacterium
TAACCGGAATGAGGAATACCGTTAACTTTCTCGGCTTCAGCACCCAGCGGGGGAATTACGGCCGGGGGGGAGGGCTTCCGCCGTCGGGCTTCCTCGACGCCAAGGACATGCACATCGAACCGGACGGGAGCTTCGAGATTATAGTGAGCCGTACGAAGCAACGAGGAAACTGGCTCCCCATGGAGAGCGACTCGAGTCTCTTGATCGTCAGACAAACCTTTCTGGACCGGGAAACCGAGGTCCCCGCCGATCTCGAAATCCGGCGTATCGGCGGCGACGGGATGCCGTCTCCGGTAACGGCGAAGTCGATCGACGAGGGATTGTCCACCGCCGGGAAACTGGTAGTCGGGGCTTCCCTCCTCTTTGCCAAGTGGGCGAATGATTTCAGCAGGCACACCAACGAGCTCCCTCAGATGCCGCCGGAGGTTTCCAACCGGGCGGGGGGAGATCCGAAAATAGCTTACTATCACAGCTACTGGAAGCTTCGACCGGATGAGGCTCTGATTATCGAGACCGTTCCGCCGCCATGCGAGCACTGGAACTTTCAGCTCAACAATCACTGGATGGAATCCCTCGATTATCGATATTTCCGCATACACATCAATAAGCATACCGCGGTCTACGAATCGGACGGATCGGTTCGAATCATCGTCGCGCATCGGGACCCCGGACACCCTAACTGGATACAGACCGTGGGACATACCAGGGGGACTATGTGTTTTCGCTGGGTGAAGGCGGATGAACACCCTCAGCCCCGGTGCAGGGTGGTCAAGCAGGACGAGTCGGGGGCACCGGTACGTGCCGGGGAGGGGGGAAACGCATGAAGAAGCTTCACGGAACGACTACCCGGGATTACCGGAACCCCTATCGTCCGCGCCTCGTCAAGGCGGCGAACGCCGCCGGCCGGGGTTGGTGGAGACTCCTGTCCCGGGAATACGGAAGAGATATTACGGCGGAAGAGCTTCTCGAGAAGGCCGCGCGAAAGGAGGGGCTCGAGGATTTCGGGAGTCCGGATTTTTCCGAACCGCTCGAGGTTCTCCTCGATTCGATCAACGGGGAATCCAGACTTACACCCTTTGGGAAGATGGTTACCAGGAGCCGCCTGACAGGGGTGCTCCGAAACCGCCTCCGGGCGCAGTACTGGTTTACCGGACACCCGGAAATCCTCGATATCCAGCTGCCGGAGATCCTCGTTATAACCGGATTCCAGCGCACAGGGACTACCATGCTCCACAGGCTCCTTGCCTCCGATCCCGACACTCGGGCACTCAGCTCATGGGAGGCTTTGAATCCCGCCCCCTACATCGACCGAAGAAGCGGTGGAGTCGTGGAGGGGGACCCGGAGCCCCGCTTAAAAAGCGCCGAGATGAGCGAGAAGGCCCTGGGGTACTTGAGTCCCGATTTCTTCGCGGTCCATCCGGTAGAAGCGGAAGCACCCGAAGAGGACGTCCTTCTCCTCGATTCCGCCTTCTTGAGCACCGTCCCCGAGGCGACACTCAGGGTACCCACATATTCCCGATGGCTCGAGGTGCAGGACCAAACCCCTGCTTACCGGTACATGGAACTGCTGTTGAAGCTCCTCCTGTGGCGGCGTCCGAGGAAGCGGTGGGTTCTCAAGACCCCCCACCACATGGAGTTTCTCGAAGCCCTCTTCGCCGTCTTTCCCCAGGCCAAGATTATCCACACCCACCGTGATCCCTGCATAACCCTCGCCTCTTTCGCGAGCATGATCAGCCACGGCCGGGGCGTCTTCTCCGACGAGGTAGATCCCGTGGAGGTCGGCCGGGACTGGACCCGGAAGATCCATCGGATGATGCTCAGGTCCATAAAATTCCGCAAGGAGAACCCCGATATACCCTTTATCGACGTTTACTACGAAGACCTCCTCGAGGACCCCATGGATCAGATCGAGAGAATCTATGATTTCGTCGGAATTGACCTTACCGATGAAGCCCGGGAACGGATGGAGGCCGCTAGAAGGGTCAACCGGCAGTACCGGTACGGGCGGCACGAATACCGCCTCGAGGACTTCGGTCTTACCCGTGAGGGTGTGCGGCGTGAGTTCGAGCCCTATTACGAGAGATACCTCGTGGGGGCACGGGTATGAGCACGAGGCAAAGAGGCCATGGAACCGCGGTTTCGGCGACTCTGACCGGAATTACCGATCTGTTCAAGCCGAAGACGCGGATAGGCCGGCTCGGCGCGGATGTCCGGATCGACGGGAAGGTGTGCCTGGTAACGGGCTCGAGTTCGGGGCTTGGAAAGGCGGCGGCAATCCGCCTCGCCCGCCGGGGCGGTCGGGTCATCATGGCATGCCGTGGGGGACATCCCCACGCGGGCGAAGAAGTCCGTAGGCGCAGCGGAAGCGCCGACGTGGAGATGGAGAAGATCGATTTGAACGATCTGAGCACCGTTACCGACTTCTGCACCCGGATGAAGGAGAGGAACATTCGATTCGACATATGTGTCTTCAACGCGGGGGTCGTCCCCGGCGAATCCCGGCGCACCCGGGACGGCTACGAGGAGATGTTTCAGGTCAACTACTTGGCAAAGTTCTTCTTCGTACAGGAGCTGCTCAAAAACGGATGTATCCGGGAGGCGGGGCAAACGGAAGGGGGATATCCGCGGATCGTATTCACCTCCTCGGAAGCCCACAGGTCGTCCCGGCCCCTCGCCCTCGACAGCTTAGGCGAGTTCGAGGAGTATACCATGGGCGGGAGCATGAAGCAGTACGCCTACACCAAGCTCCTCTTGACCACCTACTTTGCCGAGCTCGACAGGCGTCTTGCCGATGGGAATGAAAAGAACGGGAACCGGAGGGGTTCGGTCTTTGCCCTCTGCCCGGGGCCGGTGAACACCCGCATAGCCCGGGACGCGCCCGTGGTCTTCCAGCCGCTCCTCAAAATAATATTCGCGATTTTCTTTCGAAGTCCCTATAAGGCCTCGGAGCCGATGGAGTACCTGTGCTGCGCGCCGGAGCTTTCCGACCGCAGCGGTGTGTACCTCCATCTGATGGCGGAGAAGCCCATTTCCGAGGCGGCAGCGGACCCCGGTACCGGGCGTAGACTGTGGGAGGCCACGGAGAAACTCCTCGAAACCCGAGACATGGGGACTTAATCGAGGGCCGCCCGAAAACGTGGGTCCCGGGCCGCAAGGAAATGGGGATTCCGGAGCTCCCGCTTGTTGTATTCGATCTCCTTTCCGCTTTCCCGGTCAACTACGTAACACCCCGCCGCCCTGCATATCGCGTCCGCCGCGGCAGTGTCCCACTCCATAGTCGGAGCGAAACGGGGATACACGTCGGCGGTCCCTTCGGCGATCCGGCAGAGCTTGATGGAGCTCCCCGCCGAGGTCAGCTCCACCGGTTTTCCGAACCTTCTTTCCAGTTCGCCGATGAATGCATATGTTTCGTCGTTCATGTGGGACCGGCTGGCTACGGCCTTGAGTACGTCCGGTGAGGTCGTTCGGGGCCTTCCCGGCCCCCGCACCGGGGTATCGGCTTCGGGGAGGGGGCGGGCCTCGCGGGTGCTCTCCGCGGTAAGACCGGCCGCCGCCGGGGCGTTATCTTGACGGGGGGCCGTCCTGAATGCGCCGGCTCCGACGAGGCCGAAGTAGAGGACCGCGGTCAAGGGAACATATACGAATCCCATAACGGGACGCCCCTTTTCGATGACCGCTATATTTACGGTGAACTCTCCGTTCCGTTTTACGAATTCCTTGGTTCCGTCCAAAGGGTCGATCATCCAGAATCGTTTCCAGCCGCTTCGTTCATCGAAGGGAATATCCCGGCCCTCTTCGGACAAGAGAGGAAGTTCCCTGTAATCGTCGACGGGAAAGGATCGGAGACCTTCGGAAATAATACTGTGGGCATTTCGATCCGCTTCGGTTATCGGTGTTTTATCATCCTTGAGCTCTATGGTAAAATCCCTCGAATACACTTCGAGAAGAGATGAGCCCACGCTTTGAAGGATAGGCACCATCGCTTCGGCAACCGAGAATAAACTACCGGTATCGGATTTCATAGGGTATTATCCCGGAGTCGAGGGGAAAAGTCAAATTGAAGGCCGCGAGAATGCGGCCGTCTTTATCTATTTCGGCGGCGGTATATTGCGCGTTTTAGATCTACTACCTCAGGTAAGCGAGAAGGATGTTGAGCATCCTGCGGACAGGCTCGGCGGCGCCCCAGAGGAGCTGGTCGCCCACCGTAAAGGCGGTGAGATAATCGGGGCCGAGGTTGAGCTTTCTGATCCGGCCGACCGGGACGGAGAGGGTTCCCGAGACGGCGGCCGGGGTGAGCCGCGCTAAGGTATCTTCTTTGGTATTGGGCACGATCTCCACCCAATCGTTCGCCTCGCTGATGAGCTTTTCCGCTTCCTCGACGCTTACGGGCTTGGTGAGCTTTATAGTCATCGCCTGACTGTGGCACCGCATGGTGCCTATGCGGACGCAGAGCCCGTCGATGGGGATCGGCGGATCGAGGTTCAGGATCTTGTTGGTCTCGACGTATCCCTTCCATTCCTCCCGGGTCTGACCGGCGCCGACCGGTTTATCGATCCACGGAAGGAGGCTTGCAGCTAGGGGGGCGGTGAAGTTATCGGTGGGGATATCATCGCTTCGAAGCGTCTCGGTAATTTTCCGGTCGATTTCGATAATCGAGGCCGCGGGATCCCTCATGAGGTTGTCCGCCGAGTCGGCGAGTACGTCCATTTGCTCGATAAGTTCCTTCATGTTCTTGGCCCCCGCCCCGGAAGCGGCTTGATAGGTCATCGAAGTTATCCATTCCACGAGTCCCGCGTCGAAGAGCCCGGCTAAGGACATCAGCATCAGCGAGACGGTGCAGTTTCCTCCGATGTAGTTCTTGATTCCCGACTCCAGTGCCCGGTCTATGACCGGCCGATTGACCGGATCGAGGACGATTACGCTGTCGTCGGCCATGCGGAGAGTCGAGGCGGCGTCGATCCAGTACCCCCGCCAGCCCGCATCGCGGAGCTGTCGGTAGATCTTTTCGGTATAGCCGCCGCCTTGACAGGTGACGATGATCTCCTGCTCTTCGAGGAGTTTCATATCGTAGGCATCCGCGAGGAAGCCTGTGTCTAATCCCGATATGTCCGGCCCCTTATCTCCCACCTGAGAGGTGGAGAAGAAGACCGGGTCTAAACCGGTAAAATCATTTTCTTCGGTCATTCGGTTCATGAGCACGGAACCGACCATTCCGCGCCATCCGACAAATCCAACCTTTACCATGGGTGACTCCTTTGGAGATTGTTGGGATTCAATATGTAAGAATATAAAGGATACTAATTTTAATGGATTATTTCCAGTACGGCCCCTCGGGGATCAGGATTTTTTTTCAGTTCCCGATGGTCCGGAGGATTACGACCAGGATCTTCTCAAGGAGGAGGCGAAACCGATCCCCGCGGCGAGGGTGAGTATTTCCTTCGTTTCTACGGGCGTATTGTAGCCGCGGTGCTCCCCCGTGTCACTCCCTGCTAAGCCCTCCGGGTCGTAGTGTCCGGCTATTGAAGAATCGGGAGAATCTATTATTCTTAGAGTAGAGGGAATGGGAGCTTATGGGCCGAAAACTGTGGGAAGCGAAAGAAATTGAACCGGACCGGATCTACCGCATGGATGCCGGCGCGCGGAGTGTCTTCGGATGTTATTCGAACGGAGAGTGGCGGATCGCCACCTCCCTCGAGCGGGGGCGGTCCCGGCAGGCCGGCTGGGAAGAGATAGGAAGCCTATCCGGCCCCGGCGGGGAGCAGGCCGGCTACGACTGGACGAGGATTCTATCACCGGCTTCGAAACCGGTTATCCGAGCGGTACCGGCTATGCCGGACAAACCCCTCGTTATCCGGCCGATGAATCCCATCTTTCTGCCCGAAGGGAAGAAGGGGCAGCTCTTCGTAGAGATTCCCCTGTGGATACGGATTACCGGTGGGGGGGAAGGAGCCGGCCCCGGGGAGGTCCTCCTGATCGAGGTGCCTACTCAGGAACTGTCCAAGACATGGTTCGGAAATTTCTCGGCGGGGGAGCTGTGCTATGTCAGCCGGACCCGGGCCTCGAGTGAAAACCCTCCCCCGGGGACCGACGGTCCCGCGGCGGCGCATACGAATGCGGTGTGTCCGGTCAGGGTCGAGAACTCTACCGGCTCTCTTCTCGAGGTGGGGCGCTTCCTCATCAGGACCGAATTTCTCGCCGTTTTCGAAGGGAAGGACCGGCTGTTGACCTCCTCCGTGGATCTCATCTACCGGGACCGGGAGGAGGCTTCTCAGACTATCGGGACAGGAGCCCCAGAGCAGCTCGAGGGCGAAGGAAAACTTCTCACTCCGCCCCGGGCCGTTCCCCACAACAGCATCGTCCGGAAGAGCTTTTCGTTCCTCAAAGACCTTACGGGATGGTAGATATGGAACCTATTTTCGATTTCTCCTTCAGGGATTTTTTTACCGCCGAACGAATCAGGCTGATCATTCGGATCGCTGTGACCCTCGCGGTCGGGCTCTCCGCCTTTCGGCTTCTCGCGGCCTTGGCCGCGAAATTTTCTAAGCGCCGCTTTTCATCTCAGGCCGCTATGATTGTCCGGAAAGCCGTCTTTTACATCGGTATCGGGGTGGTCTTCATCGTGGTCCTGAGACAGATAGGGCTCAACTTAGCGGCCCTCTTAGGCGCTGCGGGGATCGTGGGGATCGCCGTAGGCTTCGCGGCCCAGACCAGCGTGTCGAATCTCATAAGCGGGCTCTTTCTCATTTCCGAGAAGCCCTTCACGGTGGGAGAGGTTATCAGCGTCGCCGGGACCACCGGCATCGTCATATCCATCGATCTCTTGTCTGTAAAACTTAGGACCTTCGACAATCAATACGTGCGGATGCCGAGCCAGCAGATCCTCAATTCGACTCTGACCAACATCAGCCGGTTTCCGATTCGCCGGATGGATATCAACATCGGTGTTTCCTATCGGGCGGACCTCGGCAGGGTCCATGAAGTTCTCTTGGATATCGCCGAGCGGAATCCCTTAAGCCTCGAGGAACCGGCTCCCCTGTTCATCATCAACCGATTCGGGGACAGCGCGGTGGAGATTCTTTTCGGAGTATGGTTTGAGGCGAATGACTTCCTCGGACTCAAGAATAGCATCATGATCGAGATCAAGGAGCGGTTCGACCTCGAGGGCATCGAGATACCCTATCCCCACAGGACCGTGTACAACAGGACCGATGAGCAACCGCTCGAATGGGAAAGATGAGACCCGCGGATATGCGTATAGGCACGAGGCTTGCAATAAGCTTTTCTCTGATAGCCCTTATCAGCCTCGCCGCGTCCGGTTTCCTCATCACCGACGTCCTTCTGCTTACGGAGCTGACCGGGAAAGGTTCGGGCGACATCTCCCGGCTTTCCCGTGTCACGGAGCGGCTCCTGATAATTCCCGCCGTCGAGGCCTCCCTGGTAGTCCTGTTAGCCGCGGTCTTTTCGGTTGTCCATGCCCGAAAAATTACCCGGCCGATTCTCCTTGGCCGGCGGCTGAGTCAAGAATTGGCCGAAGGCTCTCTTAGGATCAAAACCGGAAGAGTGGGCGCCGGTGACGAGACCGGGCTCCTTCTCGAAGCAATGGAGATTGCGGCGGAGAGGGTTTCCCTTGTAATCCGGGAAGCTCAAGGCTCGGCGGACGTTGTGGCCGCCGAAAGCGCCCGGTTGAGCTCCTCGGTCGACGATATACATGCCTCCATGTCCGAGGGGGCTTCCGCGGGCTCCCGAGCCGCCTCCTCTATGGACCGGATGGTGGAGAGCATCGGACGCAACACCGCCGCCTCCCGGGAGACCGTGGAGACCGCGGACCGGGCGGTGGAGTACGCCGCATCGGGCGGAGAGGCCGTGAACAGTGCCCTCCGGCAGATAGAAAATATCACCGAACGGATCGGTATAATCGAGGACATCGCTCGGCAGACAAACATGCTTGCCCTGAACGCCTCCATCGAGGCTGCCCGGGCGGGTGAGTACGGGCGGGGGTTCGCCGTGGTGGCCGCCGAGGTCGGGAAGCTTGCCGACCGGAGTAAGGCGGCCGCGGGAGAGATCGGGGCTTTGAGTGATACCGTCCTCGCTCAAGCCCGAAGGGCGGGCGATTTGCTCGAACTCCTCGTTCCGGAAATGCGGAAAACCGTCGAGTCGATTCGGGAGATCACCTCAGTCTCGGAAGAACAAAACGAGAGCGCCGGACGCATTTCCGAGGCCCTGAATCGGCTCGATGAGATAAGCCGCTCCAATGCCTCGTCGGCGCGGGACTTGGAGTCGACCGTTTCCCTGCTTTCCGTTCAAGCGGAAACCCTGAAAAAGGTGCTGCACTTTTTCAAGATCCGTCGGCATACCTCACTCCCCGAGGGGGCGACTGAGGCGACTCAAAAGTCCACGGGACGAATACCCGCTCTTAATCCCCCTCCGTCGGAAGAGACGGGGATAACCCTCGTCGAAGAAGCTTCGGGTCGGAGAGTGGAGCTTATTACCGAGAAGGATTTCGAGTTTTCTCGAGAATGACCCCCGCCTCGATGTGGTAGGTCTGGGGAAACATGTCGTAGAGATCGATCATCACCGGCCGGTATCCGCCCGAGAGGAGAGGTTTCAGGTCCCGGGCGAGACTCGGGGGATCGCAGGAGAGGTAATAGATCCACGGGACCCGGAGAGACGGAAGTTCTTTCTCTAAGGACTTGACCCCGCCCCTCGGCGGATCGATGATCAGAAGAGAATAATCGGACCCCTCCCCGGCAATCCGCTTCAACACCCGTGCGGCTTCATCCCGGTGAAAGACCGCCGAGACACGATCCGTCACGGGAGAATTCCGAGACAACTCCCGTGCCCGTTTACGTCCCTCCGCTAAGGCCTCGGCGGAGGTGTCCCATCCCTCGATCCGTCCCACCGTACCCGCGAGGGGCAAAGACAGATTGCCGTTACCGCAGAAGAGGTCCGCCACCGCGTCGCCTCTTCCTAAAGCCCCCGAAGCCCACTCGGTGAGCCGCCGTTTAATGGTTTTATTGACTTCCCGATTGACCTGCTGGAAGGGAAGAACCCGCTCACCGGGAGGGTGGTGCCTCTCGTGGAGGATACCCGATTCGTCGACGAAGAGCTCCACCTCGGCGAGGCTCTCCCCCCCGCCGGCCGGAGATTCTACCGTCCCCCGGTTGAGCTCTTCGAGCCGCCGGTTCACGGCGGGATGGCTGATGGGACAGTAGCCGACGGGAACAATCCGGTTGGAGCCCTTCCGGAAAAAACCTGCCCCTACGGCGGGATCTATCTTGACCTGGACGGCGGTACGATAGTTCCATGGAGAGGGGGAGGGAAAGATGGAAATTTCCAAACCCTCGGTATTGATACCGGCTATTCTCGTCAGGGTAGATTCGAGAATGTCATGCTTGGTCTGGACTTGTTTTTCATAGGGGAGGTGCTGCCAATCGCACCCTCCGCAGACGGTAAAGACCGGGCAGCGCGGTTCTATCCGTTCCGGAGAGGGGCGGAGGATCCGGTGGACCTCGCCGAAGGAAAACCTTTTCTTGTCCTCGGTGATGAGGACCTCTACCCGGTCTCCGGGAGCGGTGAAGGGGACGAAGCACGTCTTTCCTTCGATGCGCCCGACTCCCGCGCCCCGGTAGGCGAGATCGGTAATCTCTAGGATTGCGGTATTCATCGTGTCAGTATAGGTACGCTCCGCGGAGGCTGCAACCCCGGCGGTCACCGCGGCGCTTGTAAATTATCCGTTTTTCACCTACCTTTATCCGGTGAAGAACGGATGTCAGTTGATTACCTATCCGGACAGCCTCGGAGGCGATCTATCCGCTCTCCGGACGGTTATCGACGGCTACCTCGATGATGCAATAACCGGAGTGCACGTCCTTCCCTTTTACCCCTCATCGGCGGACCGTGGATTCGCTCCCATGACCTACGAGAAAGTCGATCCTGCTTTCGGAAGCTGGGAGGATATAGAAGCCCTTGCCGCGGGGAAGGACCTGATCGTCGATTTCATGGTCAACCACATCTCCCGCCGGTCCCGGTACTTCGAGGATTTCGTGGAAAAAAAGGACGCTTCCCCCTACAGCGAGCTCTTTATTCGGTACAACAGGTTCTGGCCGGAAGGACGACCGACCGAAGAGGACTTGAAGAAGATCTATACCCGCAAACCCCGCCCCCCTTACTTGGAGGTGGATTTCGCCGACGGTTCGATGGAAAAGGTGTGGTGCACCTTCGACTACGAGCAGATCGACTTGGATCTGTCCAGGCCGGCGACGCGCCGTTTTATCGGCGAGCAGCTGCGGAAGCTCTGTGAACGGGGGGCCCGGGTTATCCGCCTGGACGCGGTCGCCTATACCACCAAGCGTCCGGGAACGAAATGCTTTTTCCTGGAACCGGAGATATGGGAGTATCTCGCCTTCATAACCGAAGAAGTTTCCGGCTATGATGTCGAGCTCCTGCCGGAGGTCCATGAGCATTATACCCTGCAGCTCGAGCTTGCCGAAAAGGGGTACCGGGTGTACGATTTCGCCCTGCCCATGCTCGTACTCCAGGCTCTCTACGACGAAAACGCGAAGAACCTCAAGCGGTGGCTCGCCATGTGTCCCCGGAAACAGATCACTACCTTGGATACACACGACGGAATCGGGGTGGTGGATGTTGTCGACCTAATGAGTCCCGACGATATAGATCGGACCAAGGAGAACCTCTTTCGAAGGGGGGCGAAGGTCAAACCGATCTACAGCTCCCGGGCGTACAATAATCTCGATGTCTACCAGCTCAACTGCACCTATTACTCCGCCCTAGGCGACGACGATGATGCCTATCTCCTGGCCCGGGCGATCCAATTTTTTGCTCCCGGAATCCCTCAGGTCTATTACGTCGGACTCTTGGCGGGCCGGAACGATATCGAGCTCCTCGAAAAGACGAAGCAGGGGAGGGATATCAACCGCCACGGCTATACCTTAGACGAGATCGAAGCTGAGACACGCCGGGACGTGGTCCGAAGGCTCTTTACTCTCATGCGTTTCCGCAATCGCCTAGGATTCTTCGACGGTGAATTCCGCATCGAGGACACCCCTGATCCGTTGATCTCGATAACACGGACCGGCTCGGCCGGGGAGGCGGTCCTCGAGGCGGACTGCCGAAATAAAGAGTTTACAATCCGGTACCGCGCAAAGGAAAATACCGGGTTTCGAACTCTCGAGGTGTAAGCCGCCGGCCGGATGTATCAGTCCCGGTGGACCGTTTCCGGTGAGAAGGCGGGAACGCACACCGAAACATATTCGGCGCCTTCCGGGGCCGGTGAGCTGTAGCGGACCCATTCTCCCGGCTTCATGTGAATAGCCTGTCCGGCCACGACCTCGAAAGTCTCGTCCTGTGTCTCCACGCGAAGGATCCCGTCTAGAACTATAGTATACTCGTCGAACTCCGGGGTCTGTCCCGGCTCTTCCCATCCGGAGGGGCTCTTCATACGGGCTATGCTCAAAGCCCCTGTTTTCGTGTTGACGTTTCCCACAAACTCTTCGATGAGCTTAGGCTTAGTCCCCGCCGCTTCGATAACGGTTGGCGCGGGTATCAGTCGTGCCATTGGTAACTCCTTCTAGCAATCTTCGGTACTTTAAGTATACACACATGGCCTCGCCAGAGGAAAGATTTCTCTGTATAGTAACCTCATGATTACACCCTTTTCGTTTGTGCTGCCTACACGTATCGTCTACGGGGCGGGGAGCCTCTCCGTTTTAGCCGAGACCCTCGAAGACGAGGGATTCTCCCGTCCCCTCATCGTTACCGATCCGACTATCAGGAGCCTGTCCTGGTTCGAGTCTCTGATCCGGGGACTCGAAGGCTCCGGGAAAGAGACCGCACTCTTCGATCGAGTCGAACCGAACCCGAAGGACCGCAATGTTTTAGCGGGCCTCGAAAAGGCCCGGGAGTGGGGCGCCGATTGTCTCGTTGCCGTCGGCGGGGGAAGCCCCATCGACTGCGCTAAGGCGGTGAACGGTTGCGGATTGACCGGGGAGGAACCCGCTGTGCTCAAAGGAACCGCCTTGGCCGAGCGGCTCGCTTCCACCGGCCCGGCTGGGACGGGATTTCCGGTAATAGCCGTTCCCACAACCGCGGGGACCGGGAGCGAGGTCACCTTCAGCTCGGTCGTCACCGACACCGTGAAAAAAGAAAAGTTAACCATCAAGAACCCCGCCATTGCCCCCCGGATCGCTATAATCGATCCGGAGACGACGATGAGCATGCCGCCGGCTTTGACCGCCGCGGTAGGGATGGACGCCTTGACCCACGCGGTGGAGGCCTACTCCTCCCGGGCGGCCGAACCGATAGCCGATGCAGCGGCTCTGCATGCGGTTAAGCTCATCCGCGGAAGCTTGGAGAGGGCCGTTGCCGACGGATCAGACCGGGACGCCCGGGACCGGATGATGATGGGGAGTCTTTTAGCGGGGATCGCCTTCAGCCACTCCGACGTAGGGGCGGTCCACTGTATCGCTGAGGCCTTAGGCGCCCTCTACGACGCCCCCCACGGGACGTGCAACGCGGTGTGCCTCGAAGCCGTCATGGAGTACAGCCTTCCCGAGGCAGCCGGGCGGTATGCCGGTCTCGCGGCGGCTTTCGGGGTGGACCCCTTCACGGTAGCGCAAGAGGCCGCCCGGGCCGCGGTGCGGGAGGTAGGACGCATGAGCCGCGCGGTAGGGCTCCCAAGTCTCGCCGAGTTAGGCGTCCGCCGGGATGATCTCGATACAATAGCCGGGCTCTCCGAGCGGAACGGGAGTAATCCAAATCATCCTAAGACAATGACCTCGGAGGACTACCGGAAACTCCTCGAAAGGCTTATGGAGTGCCCCCGATCGTGGGGATAAAAATTCTCCAATCGGCCGCGATAGCTTAAATTATTAAGCCCACACTGTTTATAGAGTCACGTTCAGCTAAAACCCCGAGGGAACGTGATTTAGACCAATTCCATCCCCACGATCGG
>JBKHAJ010000083.1:0-12908 GCA_046542935.1 Spirochaetia bacterium
CGACCTGGTCCCTGTAACGCAGCGCACCTTACTTATCCTTTTTCTCCTTCCCGGCCTCCGCGGCCTCCTCACCGCCGAAAGTCTCGATTTTGTCTACCTCCCCGTCGAAGTCTTTGTCCATCTCATAGCGCTCGATGTAAACCCCCTCGTAGAGATACACCCATATGTCGACGGCCCCATCGTAATTGGAATCGATCTCCCTTCGCTCGAGGACACCGTCGCTGTAGTAATAGAAGTCGTCCATAGCCCCGTCGTGGTTGAAATCGAGCTCCTCGTACATCTTGCGGCCGCTCTCATTGATCTGCAGGTTGTAATCGAAATTTCCGTCCCCGTCACGGTCGGTCCTGATCCATGTGGAATCCTCCTCGCCGTCCTCTATAACGCGGACGGGGTCATCGGCGGAAAGGATCGTAGCCGCAAGGAGAAGGATAAGCGACGGAAACACCGCCTTGAGCATATTTTAACTCCTTAAGAGTGGTTTTTTTCAGTATCGACCCCCGGGCCCGGGAACTACACTACATGGAGGCGCGAATCTCGGAGAGCGGGATGGGTTTAGGCGTGGATTCCTCACCGATGATATCGGAGAGGTCCTGCATGAGGTCTTTCGCCTTGGAATTGAGCTTTTTCGGGACCTCCACATGGATCTTTATGTACAAGTCCCCCCGTCTGTTGGGGTTGTGGAGGTTAGGAATCCCCTCGTTCTTGAGCCGCAGGGTTTTGCCGTTTTGGGTCCCCGCGGGTATCTTGACCTTGATCTTCTTGTCGTCGAGAGTCCTGACATATATTTCGCCGCCTAAGGACGCCTGGGTGATCGAAATAGGAATCATACAGTAAACGTCGTTTCCGCTCCGCTCGAAGTGCTCGTGGGGCTTGACGGTAATATAGACGTACAGGTCCCCCGGAGGCCCTCCGTTGGGACCGACGTCCCCCTGTTTGGGAATATTGATCCGCTTTCCGCTCTCGATACCGGCGGGTATGGTAACCTTGATCTTCTGGTGTTTTTCTTCGAGCCCGCTTCCCCCGCAGTTATTGCAGGGATTTTCGATTACATACCCCTCGCCGCTGCAGGTCGGACAGGGGGAGGCGATAGAGAAAAAACCGGAGCTCCTGCGTACCTGTCCGCTCCCTCCGCAGGAGGGACAGGTCCTTTTTCCGCTTCCCGACTCGGCGCCGGTTCCGTTGCAGACATGACAGGAGCTCCGCTTGGTATAGGATATCTCCTTCTTCGTTCCGAAAACGGCGTCCTTGAAGCTCACCTCGAGGTTGTACCGGAGATCCGAGCCCCGTTGGACCCGGTCCTCCGAGGACCTCCGGCGCCGGGTTCCCCCGCCCCCGAAGAAACTGTCGAAGATTCCCGAAAAATCTCCGAAGATGTCTTCGAAGTCCCGGAATACCGTAGAATAGTCATGGGCACCTCCGGCCCCTCCGGCCATTCCCTCGACTCCGGCAAAGCCGAACTGATCGTAGGCCTGCCGCTTTTTTTCATCGGCGAGGACCTCGTAAGCCTCGGTGGCCTCTTTGAATTTATCTTCCGCCTCGGTATTTCCGGCGTTTCGGTCGGGATGGTATTTTACCGCGAGCTTTCGATATGCTTTTTTGATGTCTTCCTTGGAGGCCCCCTTCGGGACCCCAAGGACTTCGTAGTAATCTCTTTTAGCCAATTTTCGCTACTCTATTTGTTCTCGTCTTCTTCCTCGTCGACGACCTCGTAATCGACATCTTCGACGTTTTCACCACCGCCGCCGGGGCGAGCTTCTTCCCCGGCTCCGCCGGTTTCCCCCTCGGGACCTCCCTCGGCTCCCGCCTCGGGCTGCCCCTCGGCTCCCGCGCCGGCGTTCTTATACATTTCTTCGGCAAGCTTATAGGAAGCCTGCTTGAGGGCCTCGATCTTTTCCTTCATCTGAGTGGCATCGTTGCTCTCCATTGCCGACTTGAGCTCACCGATCGCGGTTTCGATCTGCTGCCGCTCTTCCTCGCTTATCTTATCGCCGTGCTCTTTCAGTGTCTTCTCAGTGGAATAGACGAGAGTATCCGCTTCGTTTCGGGTCTCGACCCGTTCCTTTTCCCGCTTATCCTCTTCCGCGTGGGCTTCGGCATCCTTGACCATATTGTTGATCTCCTCTTCGGAGAGGCCGGAGGATGACTCGATCCGTATCTTCTGCTCCTTTCCGGTGCCCAAGTCCTTCGCCGAAACGTGGACGATACCGTTGGCGTCGATGTCGAAGGTTACCTCGATCTGCGGGACTCCTCGGGGGGCGGGAGGAATACCCACCAGGTCGAACCGTCCGAGAGTGCGGTTCTGACTGGCCATTTCCCGTTCCCCCTGAAGAACGTGAATGGACACCGCGGTCTGATTGTCCGCCGCGGTAGAAAAGATCTGGCTCTTCCTCGTAGGTATTGTGGTATTCCTGTCGATAAGCTTAGTAAAAACGCCTCCTAAGGTCTCGATCCCCAAGGAGAGAGGGGTAACGTCGAGGAGCAGCACGTCCTTGACGTCGCCGCCCAAAATTCCGCCCTGAATGGCGGCCCCCATGGCTACGACCTCGTCGGGATTGACTCCCCGGTTGGGGTCCTTGCCGAAGAGCTCCTTGACCAGCGCCTGGACGGCGGGAATCCGGGTGGACCCGCCGACTAAAATGATCTCGTCGATGTCGGAGGCGTCGAGCTCGGCGTCCTTGAGGGCGTCGAGACAGGGCTGCTTGGTCCGCTGGACTAAGTCCTCGGTCATCTGCTCGAACTTCGCCCGGGTCAGGCTGTATTGAAGGTGCTTCGGTCCCGAGCTGTCGGCGGTAACGAAGGGAAGGTTGATCTCGGTGCTCTGAGTCGAAGAGAGCTCGATTTTGGCCTTTTCAGCGGCCTCTTTGAGGCGCTGCAGGGCCATCCGGTCCTGCCCGAGGTCTATCCCATAATCGTTCTTGAAGCCCTGGATGAGCCAGTCGATGATCTTCTGATCGAAGTTATCCCCGCCTAAATGGGTGTCGCCGTTGGTCGACTTGACCTCGAAAACCCCGTCCCCGAGCTCGAGAATAGAAATATCGAAGGTACCGCCCCCCAGGTCATAGACGGCAATCTTCTCTTCTTTCTGGTCCTTTCCGAAACCGTAGGCCAGGGAGGCCGCGGTAGGCTCGTTGACGATACGCTTGACTTCCAGCCCCGCGATCTTTCCCGCATCCTTGGTCGCCTGGCGCTGAGAGTCGTTGAAGTAGGCCGGAACGGTAATGACAGCCTCGGTGATCGTCTCGCCGAGATAATCCTCAGCGGTCTTCTTCATCTTTTGAAGGATTGCCGCGGAAATTTCCTGAGGAGAAAACTGCTTGTCGTGGACCTCGACCTTGACGTCGTTACTGCCGGCTTCCACGATCTTGTAGGGGACCATGGAGATCTCGGAGGGGACCTCACCGTAGCGGCGACCCATGAAACGCTTTATCGAAAAGATCGTATTCTCCGGATTGGTAACCATCTGGTTCTTAGCGGGCTGGCCTACCAGCCGCTCACCCTTTCCGGTGAAGGCGACCACTGAAGGGGTCGTTCGCTGTCCCTCCGAGTTCTGTACGACTACGGGCTCACCGCCTTCCATGACGGCGACGCAGGAGTTCGTAGTACCGAGATCGATTCCAATTATTCTTCCCATATCTAACTCTCCTCTTGTATTATCCTTTTTGTTATTTCTTCTATTCTATCCGCTATTCTTCCTGTTCCGCATCCACCGGGATCGATACCTTGACCTTTGCATGCCTGAGGACCCGATCGTGGAGCATATACCCCTTCTGATAGTCCTCGAGAACTACCTGCTCTTGGTGTTCCGTGGAGGGTTCAGTGGTAATCGCCTCGTGCTTATCGGGATCGAACTCCTCACCTTCGCTGTCGAACCTCGTGAGTCCGTACTTCCGCTCGAGCATGCCGACGAACTGTTTCTCGATCAGCTCGATCCCGGTGCGGAAGGATTCCACATCCTGGGCATCGGCTCCGGCCTTGATGGCCCGCTCGAAATCATCGATGATGGTTATTATATCGGAAAGAAGGCTGGTATTGGCATATTTGATCGCATCTTCTTTGTCTCGAAGCATCCTTTTACGGAAATTCTCGAAATCGGCCTGCTTTCGGAGATACTGGTCCTTCAACGAGCTGTTCTCTTCTTCCAGCTCGTTTATCCGCCGGGTAAGCTCCTCTTTTTCGCCGCGTTCATCCCCTTCATCGACAACCTTTCCGCGGACGTCCGTTTCTTCGATGACGGCTTCCGCGGTTTCTTCCTGAATTTCGTTATCTATATGTGTATCTTTTTCGCGAGAATTTTCTCCAGACATAGCTTCCCCTTGAGCTGTTGCGTTTTGAGATAAAATACTAATTGCTCCGGGAAAGCGTCAAGCAATCGGGGTGTCTTTTACCCGGACCGGGGCAAAATCGGCGAAAAATGTCTCTAATCCGGTTGATTTCAGGGCATACGGGGAAGTATTTTAGAGGAAAAGTGGACGGAGGAAAGATGTGGCCATCGTAAGGCTCGACTCGGTATGGAAGACCTACCTCTTGGGAAACGTCCGGGTTGAGGCGGTCAAGGGAGTCTCTTTTGAGATAGAACGGGGCGATTTCATTTCGGTAGCGGGTCCCTCGGGATCCGGAAAGACAACGATCCTCAATATGATCGGATGCATCGACGTCCCCACCCGGGGAACCGTGGAAATAAACGGAACCGATACCGCCGCGCTGAACGACCGGGAGATAACAAACCTGAGGCACAAGGTGATAGGGTTCATCTTCCAATCCTTCAACCTGGTTCCCGTACTCGATGTATTCGAGAATGTGGAGTTTCCCCTTCTCCTCGGTACCAGGCGTATGGAAAAGGGGGAAAAGCGGGAATGGGTCGATTACCTCATCGAACAGGTAGGGCTCACGGACTGGAGGCATCACCGTCCGAACGAGCTCTCCGGGGGACAGCGGCAGCGGGTCGCCATAGCCCGGGCCCTGGCGACTAGACCCCAAATCGTCTTAGCCGACGAGCCCACGGCAAACCTCGACTCCGCCACCGGCGAGGCGATCATAAGCCTCATGAAACGAATCAACCGGGACCAAAAAACGACTTTCATCTTCTCCACCCACGATCCCTCGATTATGAGCATAGCCGACCACATTATTCACCTCCACGACGGTAAGATTACCGGCAACGAGCGGAGGGAATACTAATGCCCGTCCTGCTACGAATAGCGGTCCGGAACCTGCTCGAGCACAAGGCGAAGAGTTTGATCATAGGGATCCTCATCACCCTCGGGGTTGCCGTTCTGATCGTGGGGAATTCCTTTATGGATACGGCCGCCTTAGGGATAGAGAGGGCCTTTATCGACAACTACACCGGACACGTCATGATCAGCAGCAGGACCGAGGGAAAGGTCTCTCTCTTCGGAGTCCAGAAGCCCGGGACCATGGAGATAACGCCTGTCATCCCCCATTACAGGGACATCCGAAGCTACGTCGAGTCTTTGGAAGGTGTCGAACAGGTCACCTCCCAGGTGACCGGCTACGGGATAATCGGGCTCCCCGACGAGCCCGGAAGGGCCTTCGCCGTTCTCTTCGGAATCGAGCCGGAGACCTACCACCGTATGTTCGACAATGTGGAGGTCATCGAGGGACGATACCTCGAGCCCGGCGAGGAGGGGCTCATGATGTCGGTGGCGCAGATCGAGCGCCTCGAGAAGGAAACGGCCGAGGAGCTCGACCTCGAGCCGGAAGAGTTCGACCTCGAGATCGATGCCGGGGACATCATCCGTATAAGCAGCTACAGCGACGCGGGATTCAAGATCCGGGAGCTCCCCGTGGTGGGAATCTTCGACTTCAAACACACCAGCGAGGGGGTCGGAGCCGACATGATCACCTATGTCGACGCCGAAACCGTCCGCACCATCCAGGGTTTGAGCCTCGGCGCGGTGAGCATCGAGGAGCTTACCGGGGAGGAGACCACCCTCCTCGAATCGGATGTGGAAACCTTCTTTTCCGAGGGTGCCTTTACCATCGAGGAATCGGGCCCGGGGGAGTTCTCTGAGGAGATATTGGAGTCGGTCCTCGAGCCTGCGGCGGACGGGACTACCGAGACCGATCCGAACGCGGCCGAACTCCAGGCCGGGCGCGAGCAAGGATCGACCGCATGGCAGTACATCCTGATCAAGCTCGAGGACCCCAAGACCCTTCCGACCACCGTCGCCGGCCTCAACGAATGGTTCGACTCCCGGGGCATTCTTGCCCGGGCCGGCACCTGGGAGGATGCGGCGGGCCCCTTCGCCACTACCGCCGACATCATCCGAAGCGTCTTCAACGTGGCCATCATCATCATAGGCATAGTGGCGGTGATCATTATGATGAATACCCTGGTCATATCCGTAATAGAGAGGACCGGCGAGATAGGGACCATGCGCGCCTTGGGGGCCCGAAAGGGTTTTGTCTGGCGGATGTTCTTTCTCGAAACCATGACCATTACCGCCGTCTTCGGCGCCGCAGGAATCGGGCTCGCCGCGCTGATCGTCTTGATCCTCAACCGTATTGGAATTCCCGCGAGCAATACATTCTTGAAGATCCTCTTCGCCGGAGACGTCCTCCAGCCCGAGATGTCGGCGATGTCGGTAGTTACATCGATCCTGGCAGTCTCCGGCATCGGAATCCTCGCCCACCTCTACCCGGTTACCGTGGCTCTGAAGATCCATCCCATCAAGGCGATTAGAACGGTCTAGGAGGAAGTGGTGAATACGATACGGATGGCGTTGCGAAATCTGAACCGGCAAAAGAAGCGGACCTTTCTCTTGGGCGGGGCTATTGCCTTCGGGATTCTCATCATAACCATGATAAACGGCTTTACCGGGAGCTTCGTCGAGAATGTGGGAGAGAACTTCTCCCACCTCTTAGCAGGTCATATATTTATAGACGGGGTCGAAAAAACCGAAGAGGGTGAACCGGTCTCGATCATCCGGGACGATACACGCCTTGTCGAGACTATCGAGGAGCTCGACGTTCCGGTCCGCTTCCTGACCAAGCGTTCCGACTTCAACGGGGTACTCATCTTCCAGGGGGAAACGCTGTCCCAGAACATAGTCGGCGCCGACTGGCAGAAGGAGAATTACCTCACCGAGCGGCTCGTATTAGTGGAGGGAAGCTTCGAAAATATGCGGGACGAGACCGGGATTATCATCAGCAAAGAGGTCGCCGACGCCCTCAATGTACAATTAGGGGAAAGGATCCTGGTCCGGTTGAGGACCGCCCGGAGGCAGCAGAACGTAGGAGATTTTACCGTTGTCGCAATCAGCCACGATCCCGGTCTCTTCGGCTCAATCTCCGCCTACGCCAACCTCGAGTACGTAAACCGTCTCCTCGACCTCGATCCCGCCGAGTACATGACCCTAGGGATTTTTTTAGAGGATTTCACCGCCATCGACCGGGAAGCGGACCGGTTGTATCGGGCCTTGAGAGAAAAGGTCGACGTGTTCGACCGGGAAGCCCGGCGTAAGGAGGATCAAAATCCCCTAGCCGCCCTTTTCCGTCAGGCCGAGGAAGAGACCTGGAGCGGCACCCGCTACCGGTTGATGACCCTCAACGATGCCCTCGAAGAGGTCCAGCAGATTGTCAGGATCCTCGATAACGCGGGTTTGATTATTATGCTGATTCTCTTTATCATTATCATGGTCGGAATTACTAATACCTTCAGAATGATTATTTTCGAGCGGATCAAGGAGATAGGGACCATGAGGGCCCTGGGGATGCACCGGAACGGGGTGCGGAGGCTCTTCCTTCTGGAGGCGGTACTCCTCTCGGTAGGAGGCATTATAGCCGGATTTATCCTATCCGGAATCGCCATGCTAATCCTCTCCAACATATTCTGGGGCCTGGAATCGCCGATCTACATCCTGCTCAAGAACGGGTACATGACTTTCAGGCCCGGTGCGGGCAGGGTAATCATCAATATAGCCCTCGTTCTCGGGCTCACTTTGCTCGCCGCGTTCTTTCCGACCCGGAAGGCCGCGAGGCTCGAGCCGGTGGACGCCCTGAGAGCTTGAGCAACGGAGACGAACACAATGAAATTTTTCAATAAAGCGAAGCGGAACTCTTCCCCGCGGCCGCCCCGGCCTCTCGAGGCAGCGCTCATCGCGGCGGCCTTCATCTTCGTCACGGCGGTTCCTCCTCTCGCGGCGGAGCCCGACTTCAGCCGGATGCTCGAAGAAATCGACGAGCTCGGGAACTTTGACGACAGGGATTTTTCCTGTGTCTACACTATGGTAAGCGAGAAGCCGGGAGAGGACGTGAGTCTGACCCAGGTCCGCCTTTTCCGGCGGGACTCACAAGATCAGTTTCTCCTCCTGATCCTCAAACCGGAAGCTCAGCGGGGTCAAGGGTATCTTCAGATCGACGAGGTGGTGTGGTTCTACGATCCGGAGAGCCGGAAATTCGAAAAATCGACCCTCAAGGAGACCATCCAAGACTCGGACACCCAGAACAGCGACCTGGACCGGAGCGCCTTGTCCGAGGATTACGATGTAGTCGACTGGAGTGAGGGGACCTTGGGAAGCTTCGAGGTCTATATTCTCGACTTAGAGGCGAATACCACCGAGGTAAGCTACGACAAGCTGAAGCTCTGGGTCCGCAAGGACGTCCCCCTCATCCTCAAGGAAGAAGACTACAGCGTCAACGCCCGGCTGATGCGGACCATTTTCTTTCCCAACTACGTTACCGTGGCAGGGAGGTACCTTCCCTCGAAGGCGCTCATTATCGACGAGCTCAATCCCGGCGAAAGGACCCAGATAACGATGCGGGATACAACCGTAGCCGATATCCCCGACTACGTTTTTACCAAGGCTTACCTCGAACGGGTAAACGAATGAGATGATATGAAGAGCCTCCGATTTCCGGTTATTCTCTTCCTCTTGCCGTTCATCTCGATCCTCTGTTTCCTCCCCCCTCACCCCTCGTTCGTCTCCGCACAGGAGACGAACGATGACTCCGCTCCCGATGATTCAGAGGAAATTCCCGACGACTTCTTCGATCCATTTGCCGTCGACGAGGAACTGGAAGCTGAAGAGGACCGGCCGGGGGAGTCGGAAGAGCCGGAAGAGCCGGTGGAGCAACTAGAACCCGCCGAGACGAGTCCCCTCCTCCCTGAAGACGGGGCGGCTCCCCTGGAAGAGAGCGGCATCGATGAGAACTTCGAATCACTCTTCGAGGAAGACATGATCGAGGAGGTGGATACCGAGGGCCAGGACACCGCTCCGGAGGAGGATTTCCTCGTGCAGGAGACCGTCCGGTGGGGAGGAAGCTTCAGCGGGAGCATAACCGCGGACTGGACCTGGAATACGGTGGGGTCCCCGGATTTCTCGTTTCTCGATCCGTCGGACAGGCTCCTGACCCCCCGGGTAGCCTCGAATCTCTTCTTCGATGTCCGGCCGAAGAAGGACTTCCGCGTTTTCGGGAAGTTCAAGATAGACATCGCCAACGACGACGGCGGCGGGGGTATAACCGGCCTCGAGGGGTTCGGCGTCGGGGGCGTCGATGAGACGAGCCTCCCCGAAGGATGGACCTCCACGGTGAACGATGAGGGCGACACCGAAATCCGCAACGAAGACGGAATTCTCCTCTTTACGATCCCCGCAGAGGATACCGAGGAAGGAGAAGAGGAGGAGGAGCCCGCCGTGGGAACCGTCCCGACCCTTACCCTTAACGTCTTCGAGCTCTTCTCCGACTTCAGCGCGGGAGATCGGTTCTTCTTCCGCTTCGGTAAGCACACGATCCGATGGGGGGTCGGATACTTCTGGAGCCCCGCCGATGTTCTCAACCTCACAACAATCGACGTGGAGGATCCCACGGCAGATCGGGAAGGACCGGTGTCGCTGAAGACACAGTTCCCCTTCGGCCCCCACAACGGATATCTCTTCCTGATTACAAATCTCGGGGCAAAACCTATCGAAGCTGCGATAGCCCCCAAGGTGGAATTCGTCCTCGGCACATGGGAAATCGGTTTCGGGGGATATTACCAGAACGCCCTATCTCCGCGGATCGTAACCATGGCCACAACCTCCTGGCGGGACTTCGACTTCTTCGGTGTGGTAGTGGCGAGCTGGGGCTCGGACAGGGTCTTTGTCCGGGAATCCCGCAATCAGGAGGCGGCCCTCGAAGATTCCGAGGATAACCTGGAAACTGTTCTCGATACCTACGAGGTGGAGAATCGTCCCTTTTTCCATGTAACCGCCGGGTTCAAGTACCTGAAGTCGTTTACCGAGGACCGGGGGAGTATCGCCTGCATGGTCCAGTACTGGCTTAACGGAGAAGGATACCCCGATTCCCGGCTGCTGAAGCCCGCTTACTACCTTGCGCTCAATCCCAATACCAACGGGCTTCTCATCGCGGACGAGGAGGAACAGCCGGAAGGTTACGAAGATCCCCCTACTCTGGGATTAAACGATCTTACCAATTTCGGCATGCACTACGGGGGGGTCTTCGTAAACTGGGAAATCTTCCAGACCGGGCTCAGCCTCTCGTTCCTGGTCATAACCAATCTAACCGATTTTTCGGGATTCATCCTGCCCTCTTTAAGCTACGAGGTGTTCGATTATTTTTCGGTATCCCTGAGCACCCGGTTCACCTTCGGCGGCCCCGGGGACGAATACTCCAATCCCTCGGCCCTCTTTCCGGGGAGCGAACACACCGGAACTATCTTTACCCTGTCCTTTTCGATGAGCCTCGGGAGCGGGCAATTCTGATGAAAAATATAAAAAATCCGGCCGGGGGTATTTCCCTCATGCTTACCTCTCTACTGTTCTCCTCGTGCGTATGGATCTACGGCCCCGAGATGACTGCTCCTGAGAATTTCTCCGCGACCACCTCGGAGACCGATAAGATCGTCCTCACCTGGGATTCGGTAGCAAACGCGGACATCTACTATATCTACCGCTCCCCTTCCGCGGACGGTACCTTCGATTACCATTCCTTCAGCCACGCCGCGGAGTACACCGATACCGATATAGACCCCGAGGTGCCGTACTGGTACAAGATTACCTCCTCCGACCTGGAGAGCGACAATGAAAGCCCCCGGACCACGGCGGTTAAAGGAGACTCGGTACACGAGTTCGCCTGGTCTCAAACCGCCGTCCTTTCGACCGCGGCGAGTCGGATCCGAATATCCGCGGACCCCTTGCCGGAAGCGGGGTTCCACGACGAGTACCGGGCTTGGGCGATCCTGGCGGGAGATACCCCGGGGAGCCCCGCGGAGGTCCACGGCTACAACCGCGACACCGATTCCTGGGAACAAATCGGTGACCCCTTCGGAAGCATATCACCCTCGGTCCCCGTATGTATCGACATAGCGGCATATGCCGGAGACGTATTCGCCGCATACGCGGATGCCGGTTATGGGGGCACAATAACCGTTAAGCGGTATAATTGGTCGAATGAGTCCTGGGAGAACGTAGGGACTACCGGACCGGCCGGCATTTCAGGGAGCGACGATGCCCGGTATATCTCTCTCGAGGCTGCTCCGGATAACGACAATCCGGTGCCGGAGCTGCTGTGGATTGGGTCCGACGGAAGTGATTACACGGTTTGGAGCTCCTTCTACGACGACAATACGGACACTTGGAGCACGCCGACGGATCTCCCCTCGGGCACGGCGGGTCCCGATCCCTACGTGGGAACGAGCACTGTCCGTACCGGTTCTCATTTGATAGTTGCTTTTGAAGACGATTCGGGCTCGGGGGACAGTATTGAATTGGACAGATACCACGGAAGTGACTGGGACCAGAGCCTCTCCAGCGACGGGCTTCCGAGCGGCACTGATGGCGTTTTAGACGGCTACTTTTCCCTCGACGGATTTTCGGATACCGAGTTGTATTTGGCGTATATGACTGATACTTTTGACTTTGAGGTGCGCCGATATGACGGTACGAATTGGAACACCGATTTAACACCCGGAAGCATAACCGTGAGCTCGGCGTCGGAGGGGGTCGGACTCGCCGCCGACGATGTCAACGGAGATAAGCACCTCTACCTCTTCTACCGGGAATCCCTTTCCGGATATGTCCAAAAGCGGGACATATCCGCCGGCACCTGGGAGCTTCTCCCGGCCGGTACGGACACCGAGGAAATGTCCCTATCCCCCTCCCAACCCAGGCTGGAGGTCCATAACAACATCGTTTACTGCGCCTACCTTTCGGGCTCTTCCGCGCAGGTGAGGGTGTGGCGTTAGAGTCGGGCGGCGAAAAAAAACCTTTTCTTGACCGCCTCGACGTGGAATAATTCATAAAAAGTATCTATAATTCCCAACGGAAGGGGAGGAGATGAAAAAGAAAGCTATGAATCGGATTATCGTGCTCCTGGTGCTCCTCGTATTCACGGCGGCCCTGCCGGGGTACCTCGCGGCTGAGGACTCTTCATATGAAGATGTTATCTTCGACGGGAGCTTCGAGACCTCCGTGGGGATGCTCTGGGCCTGGGACTATACGCCGAGGGATATTACCGACCCCACCGATGTCCGCCTCGAGGCTGCTCTGGATGCCTCCTTCTTCGTATCGGCCCCCGTGGGAGACAGGTTCGGTCTGACCGGCCGGGTAGGATTTACCTATCCCAATGGAGCCGCGAATCCGACTCCCGAGGAAATTACCACGATTCTCTCACGGAGTTTTACCGTTTACGAACTCTACGGAGAAGCTTTCCTAACCGACTTTCTTACCCTCAAAGCGGGAAAGAGGTTTATCCCCTGGGAGATGGGGTACTTCTTCAGCCCCGCCGATATCATCAACCTCGATCGCCTCGATCCGGAAGATCCCGGCGCCTACCGGGAAGGACCCTTGGCTTTTTCCGCCGATTTTACCCTGGGGGATCAGCATCTACTGGTTCATCTCTTTCCGGTCGATCAGATTCACCCCTGGGAGATAGCTTCCGCGCTGCAG
>JBKHAJ010000084.1:0-12695 GCA_046542935.1 Spirochaetia bacterium
CAAATCCTCTTCTCTGACGAGGGAGTGCCCCTCTGAGAGGGAGGGTGATTCCGAGAGAAGGGAATAGGGGATTCGCAGCCGATGTTCGGTAGTTTCGTCATAGCCCTTGATTGAATAGGGGACGAAATGACTTCCCTTATAATCGAGTACGAGCAAAGCGGCCTTCTTAGCCTCGAACTCACGGATTAGAAGGGCGAAGACCTCGGCGGGAGCTTGAAGATCGTTTTCGATCCGTTCCGCATTCCAGAGAAGAGTGTGTACGTCGGGAATGTGTGATTCACCTTCCACGATCCCGTAGTCGATACCGGAATCCGCGAAGGAGATTTCAGGGGGAGCCTTTTCGAATATTCCTATATCGCTCGGACCGAGCCAGGTATCGCTTTTTTTTTTAGCCCCCTTCGGAGGGTGCTGTGATTCCCGGCCGTTTTTTGAATCCTGAGGCTTTGAGAATGAAAGCTCGGATGCCTTGTCGAGTAATCCCATTGTCAACTCTTAAGACCTAGTTCTTCGAAAAGTCTCTTGTACACGTTGAAGTGTTCGGATTCGGCAAACTCCCGGATTTTCTCCTCAGGTAGAGATTCGAGGAGTTGATCCATGTAGCTTAACACCGATTTGATCTCAGCTTTGAGGTCCTCGGGAATCTCGGTTTCGAGCCGTTCGGGTTCACGTTCCGCCTCCGAACCGCCGAATTCTTCTTCGAGTTCCGGCTCCGAGATCTCCGGCGGCTCAAGGGTAACTTCGGGCTGTTCTACTTCGGGTTTCTCCGTCTCGGCTTCAGCTTCTTCCACTTCGAGTTCCTCGACTTCGGGAAGCTCCATATCGGGTTCTTCGGCTTCAGCTTCTTCCACTTCGAGTTCCTCGACCTCGGGAAGCTCCGTTTCGGGTTCTTCGGCTTCAGCTTCTTCCACTTCGAGTTCCTCGACTTCGGGAAGCTCCATATCGGGTTCTTCGGCTTCAGCTTCTTCCACTTCGAGTTCTTCGACTTCGGGAAGCTCCATATCGGAAAGATCGAAATCCTCTTCTTCGATGTCAAGGTCGATAGGTGCTTCCTCGTCCTTTTCCGCATCTATTTCAGGCAGCTCGGCGGATTCGCTGGGCTCTTCTTCGAAGTCTTCGATATCTAACTCGATTTCCCCTTCCTCTTCCTCCGGTTCTTCGATATCAAGAGTAAAGTCTTCTGCGGGTTCGGCTTCCTTCGTTTCCTCAATAACGAGCTCCGGTTCTCCGGTTTCGAGGTCGATGTCAAACTCGTCGAGATCTTCGAGGACCTCTTCTTCAGAACCTTCCGCTACGGGGAATTCCTCCGACAGGGCTTCCTCGTGATCGGCGATAAAATCGTAATCCTCGTCATCCTCGACCTGAATGTCCTCGAGCTCATCCTCGGTCAACTCTATCTCCTCGGGAGATTCGACCGTCTCGGGTTCCTCGTCCTCCTCCGGAATGGAAACCTCGATTTCGTCGATGAGCTCGTTTTCAGGTATAGCGTGAACGGCCCCTTCACCCTCTCTTCGCCGTTCGGTTTCGGGGCTCTCGAGTGACTCTTCGACTTCTTCGGGCAGCTCTTCATCTCCCAATTCGGGGATAATATCCTCACCTTCTGTAATCGATTCGGGTTCGGACAGGTCGGGAAGATCCTCTTCGTCGAGTTCGAAACCCTCAGCCTCGGTTTCCTCTGCCTCTTCGAGCTCTGAGAGTTCTGGAAACGATTCCAAATCGAGCTCTTCGGATTCCTCCGCTTCCGCTTCGGTGATATCGGCGGTACTCAGAATATTATCGAGCTCGTCCCCAGTAAGGGTCTCTTCGGAGGTGATGTCCTCGTCGGGCGAAGCGGTCGTTTTACCTACTTCCTCGGTAATCTCGGCGGTATTAAGGATATTATCGAGTTCGTCCCCGGTCAGCGCGATGGTTTCATCCTCATCTTCGATGAAGAACCCCGGTTCGGCTTCGGACTCGAGGGGTGGCTTTTGCTGGACTTCAGGAGCCTCGGCTACTCTAAGGGAAGAAAGCTCGGATTTGAGAGAGGATAACTCGTTCTTGATAGAGAGGAGCTCTTCCTCTATCTTAGTGAGAATACGGGAAGAATCCGCCGGGAGACTGGGCTCTTCCCGGGTCGGGGTGGTGTGCTCTTGGATTTCCGCCTCCTCCGCCTCGGTTGATTCGAGTACGGATTCTTCTTCCAAGGGCTCTTCCGGCAGTTCGAGTTCCTCCTCCACGAAAGTCTCCGTATCTTCCATCTCCAGCTCAGGGAGCTCCTCGCCGAACTCGCCCCTTTGGAGCTCGGAGAGATCAATGTCCTCGAGGTCCTCCTCGGTGGTGGGAAACTCGGTTTCTTCGAAATCAAACGGTTCTTCCTCGAACCCTGACAATTCCGATTCCTGGTCGTTTTCGATTTCAGGCTTATCCTCGAGGGGAATCTCGATAAGGTCTTCCTCTTCGAAAGAGGGAAGCTCGCTTTCTTCAGGCTCCGAGGTCTCTTCTTCGGGTTCTCCGACCGTTCCTCCAAACTCATCGCCTAAGTCGAAAATATCTTCTTCGAAGACATCCGGTTCTTCGGATTCGTCCTCTTCGGGAACCGAGTCCATGTTCAATTCTTCAAGATCCGAATCAATGTCCATTTCGGGAACCTCGAATTCCTCCTCCAAATCCGAATCCTGCTCCAAGTCGCCAAGGAGAGTTTCCTCCTCCTCGGTAAGGTGCACCCGTTCGTTTTCTTCATCTTCTAAGTCTTGGAGTTCTATATCACCCTCGGATGCGAGGGGCTCGGAATAATCTTCGGGGCCGGATTTTACCCACACTCCATATTCTTCGAGGTCCTGGTCTTCAGGAATGGCTGCAAACTTCGAATCTACACCATTAGGATCGGGCTCTGGATCGTGACCAAGTGTCTTATCCATTTCGTTGGTCATTACTTACTCCTGAAAAAAATGCTCTGCCTTCCCCAATTATCGGTATAACCGGTATTCCCGTTTATAGATAATTTCACTATATACAATAATAGCATTAATCGCAACAAGATACAGGATTCCCTTGAACTCAAGATTATGACCGAACTATCCGTTATTACAAGTATGAAGACCGGTTCCCGAATCATCGTATCGCTCTACATCGGCTACGCCGTGTATTCACTTCTCACGTTGGTTTACGGTCAATCGGGACTCGTGGCTCTGGATGAGCTCAAAGCTTATCGCGAAAAACTCGTACGAAATCTCGAGGAGATACAGGAGACCAATCGACGTCTTCATACCGAGATAGACCTCCTGCGCTCGGAGACCGATCATATCCGGCGCGAATCCAGACGAATAGGCTACTTCGAGCACGATGAGGGTATTATCCACATCGAAGGCTACGAGAACCGAAAGAACCACTACGCTGTAGGAAAAATCATACGTTGGGAAATATCTCAGGACGGGCGAAAGAAGCTCTTCAGAAGCCTCGGACTCGCCTCATCGCTCTTAATGTTTCTGGTAATGACCCTCTCCAAACGAAAAGGCGTCTACCCGCGGAGCTGATATGCTCCTTTATTCCCGAGTAATTTTCCGAGCCTCCAGATAATACCGCTTTTCCCGGGAATGTCCCAGGGAAAAGGATTTTCGTGGGAGGGCCCCCTTGGAAACGACCGCGGGAAACAACTCATCCTTGGGGAAATCGGGCAGAAATAATCCGGCGCCGTCGTCCTTTGATCCTGCCTCGCGGACGGTCTCCTCGTCATGAACATAGTCGATGTTCGCCGCGGGTTCGGATTCCATATATGCGTTCAAGACGGAGTCGATCGACTCTACGGGGAAATCGAGCTGCGGCTCGACCAGTTCGAGTCCGTAGCGGTCTCCTCCGGTATGGACAACGGCGGTATGCGAATCCGAGGCGGCAGGTTCGGGAAGGGAGGAGCCGTCGGAGAGTTGGGTGATATTCCAGCCCGCCGATTCGAAAGCTCCCATCAGCGATTCGGTCCGGATACGCGAGAGGATGCGGTGAATGGGGTGAAACACGAGGCCCGGATCGTAGAGATTAACGATTTCCACCAAGGCCCAACGAGCCGGATGTTCCTCGAAAACACCACCGGGTAGGGATTTCTTGAGGTCTCCCCACACCGTCTTAGCGGCGGCAAGAGAGTGATTGCCGTCCCCCATGGCGAAGAGAAGGGGATCGGCAGTACCGTATTTAGACGCGAATTCAGCAGGATCGGCCAGGGCGGTGAGGGCTCCGCCGATCCGTTCCCACGCCTTTCCCGGAGGGATAAAGAACCCTGACACGTGTCCACCCCCGAGCATGAGGGGAAAGGAATACTTTTCCTCTAAATCGCCGTATGAATCCGCGAGGGGGCGGATTACGGTGTGCTCAGGGTCGTCGATGAGTACCATGATGTGGGGAAGCTCGAAGACGGCGTTCTCCCGGATCGCTCTGCGGGGGGGAATTCGCTCGAGGATGGTTTTCTCGGTAGCCCGGATGAGACTTACCGACCCCGGTGAAAAATCGTAGTTTTCCAAGTCCAGGGCGGCGACAAGTCCCCACCTGTCGGGAGAAAAGGGAGTCGAGCGCTTTACCAGCATACCCCCGGAGCCGGCCGAAACGAGGATATCCTCACTGCGGTAATACTCCATGGTTTTCCGGATCCTGTCGATTTTCGCATCTTTTTCGGGAGACTCGAGGTCGGATTCGGGAAGAATCATGTGATATGTCGAGGGTTCGCCACCAACGATCCGTTCAACCTCCCGCCAATAGGAGGGTTCGGAGGTAAACTGATCGCAGGCTATGACCGCCCATTTCTTCAGATCGACCCGGCTC
Source organism: Spirochaetia bacterium (assembly GCA_046542935.1). Classification (GTDB taxonomy): domain Bacteria; phylum Spirochaetota; class Spirochaetia; order SPDA01; family CAZSGZ01; genus JBKHAJ01. The sequence continues at coordinate 4,783 of JBKHAJ010000084.1, forward strand.
GAAGGCAGGTGGATCTCGGGTATTTTCAGTCCGATACTTCGCAATGTTTCTTCGGTTTTCATGATTCCTCCTTCGAGTTTTTTATACAATGACTTTGAAAAGGATTCAATAGAATGTAGAATACACTGGTGGGATTAAAGACGTTTATCCTTTATTTGGAACGATTTCCCGGGGAGCCCGATTTTCTTGCAAAGCTTCCCGCCTTTTTCAAAACCCTTGGGGCGGAGGCCTGGGGAATCGAGTGGAGCAGGTTTTTCCCGTGGACCCTGGGACACCGATTCGGATCGCCCTACAAATATCCCGAAGAGTGTGTACAAGGTCTCCTTAAGAAAAGCGGGACCGAAGGGGTGTCGTTTCTGCCGGTTGTCGATCCCCAGATCCTCATCGACCTCGTCCTAGAATGCGGATGTTTCGAGTATATGGGTATCGGTTCGAACGATTCGATGGTCCCGAAGCTCGATCCGGCGGCGATAGGGGGACGGCAGCTTTTAGACGAGATCCTCGAGAATCTTTTCTCTCTCTACACCGACGAAGGCCCCCTTATGCTTCTGGAAACCCGAGCCGGGGAAAACATCGGCATAACAGAAAAGATCGCAGGATATATCGAAGAAAGGTTCGATATCAGGGTGCTCAGAATTCGTCCGGGGGATGATTCGATCGTTTTTATCGAAGAGCCCCGCCGTCCATGGTTGCGGATGCTTCACCGAATCCTAGGCGCCGAGACCGCCCGGGAATCTTCCGTATACAAGGCCTCGAAAGAGGTGGATCTTTTCTTAAAAGATATTGAAGGTATCACCGAGGATTCGTGGAGAAGGGTTCGTGAAACAAGGGAATTACTCACTGATCTCCAGGAGCGAACATATCCGTGTGCAGATCTGAGGGAGGGGGAAGCCCATATCAAGAAACTGTCGGGTAATATCGAAAAGATCCGCCGTATTTTCGAAGAGATCGAAGCAAAGACCCGGGGGATCCTCGAGCCGTCGCACCTCAGAGGGCTGAGCAAGACTTTCCTCTTTCCCCTCGAGGAAGAGCGGGCCCTCGTCGAGGCGCGGTTGAAGCAGTTTGCCCCGCCAAGAAGGAAGAAAAAGCCTTGAAAGGGAGTCCTAATCCCTATACTATAGACACCCAACGGTAATACAAACGAGTCAATGTTCAGGAGATAAAAAAAGTGACTAACCTTGTGGATAGCTATCTCAAGCGGAAAACGTCGGATTCGGTAGATACCGACTTTGTCGTCTACCTCGCGAATATTTCCAAGATAGCGGAGGTATCCCCTAAAATCGCCGGGGCCGTTATCCAGGAATTAGCCGATCAGCGGAGTAATCTCAAGCTCATAGCGAGTGAGAATTATACCAGCGTCGCTTCTCAAGCGGCCATGGCGAACCTGCTTACCGACAAGTACGCCGAGGGATACCCGCACCACCGGTTCTATGCCGGATGTAACAACGTAGATGCCGTGGAGGAGCACGCCGCAACCGAGGCGATGAAGCTGTTCGGGTGTGAGCACGCCTATGTGCAGCCCCACAGCGGTGCCGATGCCAACCTGATGGCCTACTGGGCAATACTCCATACTCGGGTGGAGCTTCCCTTTTTCGAGAAGATCGGAGAAATGAACCCTTCGAAGCTCACGAATGCGGATTGGAGTGAGCTCAGAAAGTTGAGCGGTAGTCAGCGTCTACTAGGTATGGACTATTATTCGGGCGGACACCTGACCCACGGGTACCGGCACAATATCTCCGCCCGGATGTTCGACGCATACTCGTACGGAGTCGGCAGGCAAACCGGGCTCATCGATTACGACGAACTGGAAAAACAGGTAAGGGAGATCGAGCCCCTCATTCTCCTGACCGGATACAGCGCGTATCCTCGGCTTATCGATTTTAAACGGATGCGGGAAATTGCCGATACCGTGAACGCCGTTCTCATGGTCGACATGGCCCACTTCGGCGGTCTGGTGGCCGGCAAGGCCCTGACCGGGGTGTTCGATCCCGTCCCTTACGCCGACGTGATTACCGCCACTACCCACAAGACTCTGCGGGGTCCGCGGGGAGGATTGATTCTGTGTACCGAAGAGTTCAAAGAAGCCGTCAATAAGGGATGCCCCTTGGTCATCGGCGGACCGCTTCCCCACATCCTCGCGGCGAAAGCGGTGGCTATGACCGAGGCCAATACCCCGGAGTACCGGGAATACGCGAAGCGTATCATCGAGAACGCGAAGGGGTTGGCCGCTTCTCTCATGAAGCGGGGGATCGAGCTCGTCACCGCCGGTACGGACAATCACCTGATGCTTATAGACGTACGTCCCTTCGGGTTGAACGGACGGCAGGCTGAATCGGCCATGAGGGAGTGCGGGATAACCTTGAATCGAAACTCCATCCCCTACGACCCCAACGGGCCCTGGTACACCAGCGGACTGAGAATCGGTACTCCCGCGGTAACCACCCTCGGCATGGGGTTGGAAGAGATGGAAGAAATCGCCGAGGTTCTCTGCTCCGTGATAACGAAGACCCGGTCTCTCTCCCGCAACGGCAAGAAATCGTCCAAGTACGTCCTCGACGAGGGAATACGAGAAACAGCGCGGGCACGGGTCCAGAAACTTCTCGAGCGGTTTCCGGTCTATCCGGGAATAGATCTGGATTTTTTGAGAAACGCAATATGAAACGGGCGGCCCTCGGGGTTTTCGTTATAATCCTCGTCGCCGCGGCCGTTCCGGCAATGGGCTCTTCGATTTCCGTAGGGCTCGGATTCTCTACATTCAACTACGCCGAAATCTACCTCGCGACCCACGCGGCGTTCCACATTGTTCTTGCCCGTGGAATGGAACTGAATTTCGGTTTCGACTTCGCCCTATGGCCGGTTCGGGGGCCGGTGGAGAGGCCCCGATTCTACTTGCCCGTCTACGGGGGGATAGATTTTTTCTTCGGCAACTCCAACCCGATATTCTTCGTGGGAGTAGGGATCAACCCCGTTTTTATACTCAGTCCGGAGCCTGAACCCGTCTACAACGAAGCGGGCTTGAGATTCTTCATGGGTCCCTCCTTGAGGGGGGGATTCCGCTTGAGGGTCCACGATTATATGGCGTGGTTCGTCTGTATCCAGCAGGATCTTCTGATCGGCTCACCCGGCTGGATCAACACCGCCACGAGCGTCAGGACGGGAGTCAATTTCCAGCTCTCTCCGGTTAGTCGGACCCGTCCGCCGGGCGCTTCCTGAGACGCGCTATATACATAGGTCCCAGACCCTCATCCGCATCGGGAAGAATTAACCGGCCGTAAGCTGTCGAGCTTCCCTCCTCGATCGATACAGGTACAATCTTCGCCGCATCGGGATATTTGGAAAAGAGCTTGGCGAGTACCTCATCGTTCTCCCGTACCGAGATTGTACAGGTGCTGTATACCAGGATACCTCCGGGTTTAGCGGCTCTGAGGGCCGAAACCAGGAAGGCGTAGGCCTGTTGGGCAAGGTGTCGGGTTCTGGCGGGGGACCATCCGGCAAGGTGCTTGGGTGAATGAAGAAGATGACGTTCCGAAGAGCAGGGAGCGTCGAGGAGAATCTTGTCGTAGGTATCCTGTTCATAGAGACACCACCGCGCCGCATCGTGGCCTGTTACTCTCACCGTTCGCCGCGATTCCGCCGGCAGGTATTCGTCGAGAACGTTTATAAGCCGCCTTCTCCGGGCCGCCGATCGATCGTTGCTGGTAAGATTCCCCTTTCCCCCGAGTGCCGCGGCGAGGATCAGGCTCTTTCCCCCGGGGGCCGCGCACATATCGAGGATCAAATCGCCCGGTTCCGGTTCCACCGTCCGGGCGGCGAGATAGGAGCCGTAATCGAGAAAGTAGGGTTTGAGAAGATCCTCGGAGTAGGGGATCCGCTTCGGTTCCTCAAGGAGGGCCGCTTTCATGGCGGGCCACCGCTTTCCGTACATCTCCCGGTAGAACAGCTCGAACCCCTCGGCTCCCTTGGGGGTCTTACCCATGCGCACCCTCCGCCGCCGTGCCTTCGAGAAGCTCGTCGTAAAGGGGGGCCATGGTCTTCCAATCGAAGCGGTCCATGGAGATCGAGAGCTCCCGGAGGTTCGGGACTTTTTCATCTCCGAGCAGGACAAAGAGCTTTTCTTCGAGCTCCTTTTCGCCGGTATAGAGGCAGCGCACGTGGTACTCTTCGGGTAGTATCTCCGGATAGGAGAGCCGTTCGGGGAGGAGGGGATAGCACCCCGCCCGTATCGCCTCGACTACGGAATAGCCGAAGTTCTCCTGAATGGAAGTACTTATAACGATGTCCCCTTCTTCGAGGATTTGCATATAAGCCTTCCGGTCTTCCACATAGCCGTAGTGAAGTATGCGATCCCCGAGCCGGTCCTTCGCCTCTAGAAAAGGCTTCGGCACCGTCTGGAAATTCTCCCCAAGGAGAGCTAATCGGAAGTCTAGTCCCGCCTCGGCGGCGCGATAGAGAACATCGAAAAAAAGTCCCGGATTCTTGTCGAACTCCCACCGGTGGTTCCATACGATTAGGGGTCCTCCACCGAGGCGGCCGGCCAGACGGCTTGGACCTATCTTTCCGGGGCCCGAAGGTTCGGTGCCGCCGGATAGACCGAAATCGCACCCCGGGTAGAGAATCGCACTTTTGGGCTCTATCTCGTCGGGTACCCACGTCGGCTTGAACTCCGGCATCTTCCTGATAAATTTGGGCAGCTCCTCGAAGAAGCGCGAGAAGTGGAAACGGGAGTTGAACACGATTTTATCAGCCGTCAGACAGGAAGTAATGTCGGTGAATCCGAAATGGTAATCCATCCGCTCTCCGGGGGGCAGGGGATAGGAAAGCTGGCTCTCGTGGAAATAAACGATGCTCGGCGGACACCGACTTCCCCACAAGCTTTTGAGGTCCGACAGCGACATGAGATCGGAGACGATTATCAGGTCGTAGAGCTCGGGAGCCGGGACCGTGCGGACGAAATGAAGGGCGGCGCCGCGCATCCGCCACTTCCAAAAACGGGCCGGGAGGGTCAACAGATCGATGCGGTGATGTGAAAAAGAAACAAGTCCGTCGGCAAAGGTTCTGTGAGATCCTCCGTAGAAGGGTTCTAAGAAAAGGACACGCAGCTTCATACGGATTACTCTATCGGTTTTTACCGGCCGCGTCACCTCGTCTCGTCCGGTTGACTCTTTCCTTGTGCATAACTATTTTCTGTAATGTGGAAAAAGTGAACGGACCTCGAGCAATAATCTTCGATCTGGACGGAACTCTGGCGGACACTTTGGCGGACCTTACCGACGTAACCAATGCCGTTCTTGCGGACAACGGTTTTCCCGGACATGCCGAGGAGGCGTACCGGGATATGGTCGGCTGGGGTCTGACAAATCTGATTGTGCGGGCCCTTCCCGAGGACCGCCGCCGTGATGAAACGGTGAACGCCCTTGCCGCCGAGCTCCTTCGCCGATACACCCGGGAACCGGTTATCAAGACTCGTCCCTATCCGGGCATCCTTTCGATGCTCGAAGAGCTCGAAGAAAGGGGGATTCCCATGTCGGTCCTCTCGAATAAGGCCGATCCGGTGGCCCGCCGGGTTGTCGAGAGAATTCTTCCTGGAAAACGGTTCACGGCTGTGCGGGGGGCCGTTGACGGCGTACCAAAAAAGCCGGACCCCCGATCGGCCCTGGAGATCGGGGAATCGATGGGATTTCCTCCCGAAAAAGTCTTGTTCATCGGGGACTCGACGGTGGACATGCACACCGCCCGAGCGGCGGGAATGATTCCCGCAGGGGTGTCCTGGGGATTCCGGCCGCCCGAGGAGCTCCTTCGGGAGGGGGCGGAGTTCATTTTCGAAAAGCCTCGGGAAATACCGGCCCGAATGATTCAAAAATAGGGGAAAATATGAAAGACGATTCGATCCGAAAAAAAGCACAAGAGTATATCGAACTCGAGAAAAACGAGACTTTCCGGAGTGAGGTGAAGGAGCTCTTGAGCGGTGAAGCATGGGATGAGCTTTCCGACCGGTTCTATACCGAACTCGACTTCGGGACCGGAGGTATCCGGGGAAAAATCGGAGGCGGATATAACCGGATGAATACCTACATTATCCGGAAGGCGACGAAGGGCTTGGCCGAATACATCCGTTCTCAGACCGGTGAAGGATCCGCTGTCATTGCCTACGATTCGAGGCGCTATTCCGATGTTTTCGCGTCGGAGGCGGCCGGGGTCTTGAACGCAGCCGGAATCAAGGTGTATCTCTTTTCATCCCTGCGCCCCACACCGGAGCTCAGTTTCGCGGTCCGGAAACTCTCCGCAACCGCCGGGATCGTTATAACCGCGAGCCATAATCCGCCGGAGTACAACGGCTACAAGGTGTACTGGTCCGATGGTGCCCAGATAATAAGTCCCCACGATACCCGGATAATCGAAGAGGTTCGAAAGGTAAGCGGTGAGATCGATTTTCTCGAAACCGGTGAAGCGAAAAAGAAAAGACTCCTCGAAGTTATCGATGAGCTGATCGACGAGCCCTACATCGAGATGGTCCAAAGCCACTCCCTAAATCCGGAAATCCTCGAGCAATACGGACCGGAGGCGGTCGTCGTCTATACACCCCTTCACGGGACCGGGACCGAACCGGTGGAACAGGCTTTAGGAAGGATGGGACTTTCGGTGGTCACGGTGCCCGAGCAGAGGGAGCCTGACGGCGAGTTTCCAACCGTGGAGTACCCCAACCCCGAAGAACCGGAGGCTCTGGAGATGGCTATCAAATTGGCTGAGGAGAAGAACGCCGAGTTGGTTATGGCTACCGATCCCGACGCCGACCGCCTGGGTATTGCCGTTCCCGACGGCGGGAAGTATACCCTCTTAAGCGGTAACCGAATCGGGGCTCTCCTGTGTGATTACATCTTTTCTCAACTCCAAGAGAAGGGGAGGCTTCCCGAACATCCGGTTCTCGTCAAGACAATCGTCACCACAGAGCTGCAGAGGCTCATCGCCGAATCCTACGGCGCCGAGGTAGAAGACGTTTTGACCGGCTTCAAGTACATAGCCGGGAAGATCCGCGAGTTCGAAACTACCTCGCGGAGCTATGTCTTCGGCGGGGAGGAGAGTTACGGCTATCTGATAGGGACGGAAGTCAGGGACAAGGACGCGGTCGGAGCGGCGGCAATGGTGGCGGAGATGGCCCTGTACAACCGAGCGAAGGGGCGTACCGTCATGGATCATCTGCGGGAGCTATGGAAGCGGCACGGCTACTTCGAGGAAATTCTTATCTCCCGTAAGTTCGAAGGGGAAGAGGGGGGCAAAAAGATCAAGGAAATCATGCGTTCCTTCCGGGCGGAAACCCCTGAAAAAATAGGGAACGATCCGGTAACCACCGTCAAAGACTATCTGGAAGGAAAGGCTATTCATAAAACCGACGGCCGGGTAGAGGGTATCGATCTGCCCCGGTCGAACGTTTTACAATTCATTACCCGGGATGAATCGATTATTTCCATGCGCCCTTCGGGCACCGAGCCGAAGATCAAATTCTATGCTTCGGCAAGATCACGGAAGGGAAAGAACCTCGACGCGGGAATTTCAGAGGTCCGGCAGCGGCTCGACACGATCCGTACTTACCTAGACGGGGTTTTGAGTTAAAGGCGGGCGTATCTGAAATATGGGAGGAATTGTCGAGGCGCTTCCCGCGGTAGGGAAGGTATTCGGACTCATTATATTAGGGCTCCTTGTTTTTCGGATCGGTCCTTTACAAAGGATTCTCGACCGCCTTATTTGGATCAATTTAAACATTCTCTTTCCGATCTACTTCATAGACAGCTTTTCCCGGGGATGGGACGAGGCCGTCGCCGGGGGATGGAGCTGGATGGTGGTTTTTTTCGTCTCCTGCTTCGTGCTGATCGGGCTGCAGTACCTCTTGGGCAGGGCTCTGATCGGAAGACGAAAAC
>JBKHAJ010000085.1:0-12670 GCA_046542935.1 Spirochaetia bacterium
TTTCCAGCTCGGAGACCCTCTGCACCTCCTCGTACACCCTCTTCATACCGCCGCACGAGCCGATTATCGTTTCAAAACCTACGTTTTCCATGTTGCGCTCCCCCACGCAACAAAGATACGCAGGGAAACATGGAACAGCAAATAACCCATATGGATTAGAGAGTGCCCCCGATCGTGGGGATGGAATTTGTCTAAATCATGGAGCCGGACTCATGCCGGAAATTGGAATCAGCCGAGCTTCGCTACCAACTCTTTCTTGACCCGTTTGAGCTCTTCACTCAGACTGATCGCATAGACATGGGGATTGATGAGTCGTTTATAGGAACGATTAAGAGCATTGATGTTTTTCACCGTCCGCTCCCGCTTGTCGTCGAGAGATTCGGGAGACGAACTGCGCTTTCCCCCGGTTATCCTCGGCCGCAGTATCTCCTCGACCCGGCGAAAATCGGAAAGGGTAACATCTCCCATCTCGGAGGAGGGATGGGAGAGTTTCAGCGGCGCCCGTATCCCCTGTCTGAATTCGTGGTCGAAGCAGAGCAGGTCCGCCATAGGAGAATCGTCGGAATCGAAGAACCTGTATATTTTCTTCACACCCGGATTGGTGGTCTTCTCGGGATTATTGGAGAGCTTGATGACCGGTTCGAGCTCACTCTTGCCGGGGGGGGTCTTTGCGGCGAGCTTATAAACCCCGTTCAGGGCGGCGTCCTTAGACCCGGTCACAAGGTGTGTTCCCACACCCCAGGCGTCGATGGGGGCCCCGGAGGTAACCAGCTGATGGATGATTTCCTCGTTCAGCTCGTTGGAAGCCGTTATCTTCGCGTCCTCGAGTCCCGCCTCGTCGAGGCGTCTTCGCACCTCTCGGCTCAAACGGTCTAAGTCTCCGCTGTCCAGGCGCACACCGATGGGGTACCCCTTTTCCTTCTGCTCCTTCCCCACGATAATCGCGTTTTCGATACCGCTGCCTAGGGTATCGTATGTATCGATCAGAAGGACCGCGTTTTCCGGATAGATCTCCGCGAAGGCGCGGAAACTATCGGCCTCCGAATCGAAAGCCATGACCCAGGAATGGGCCATGGTCCCCTTAGCGGGGATGCCGAGCTCCTTGGCCGCCCAGGTGTCGGAGGTGGCCACCGCTCCCCCAACATAGGAGGCCCGGGCCGCGGAGAAGGCCCCGTCTAAGCCCTGAGAACGCCTGAGGCCGAATTCGAGAATCTTTCCTCCCCCCGAGGCATCGAAGACCCGGGCCGATTTGGTCGCTATCAAGGTATGAAAGTTGATTATATTCAACAACAGACTCTCGATGAGCTGGACCTCGGACATAGGTCCATGGGCCCGTATCAGGGGTTCGTTCGGAAAGACCGCCGTACCCTCGTCGACGGCGTAGATATCCCCGGTAAACCGGAATTCTTTTAAGAATTCGAGAAAATCGTCCTGAAAAATTCCCTGAGAGGCGAGATAATCGATGTCCTCGGGTGAAAAATGGAGCCCTTCGAGGGCTTCTAAGAGGGGATCGAGTCCGCAGAATATGGAATAGCCCCCGCCGAAGGGCTGGCTCCGGAAAAACATGTCGAATACCGCGGGCCGGTTCATATTCTTGAGAAAATATCCCTGGACCATGCTCAGCTCGTAGAAGTCGGTGGTAAGTCCGGTAAGGCGGTCGTATCTCATTCGACGTCCCCGGTGGTTATGTACACCGCCCCGGCGTCCTTCATAACCTTCCGGTTCTTCTCGAGCCGCCCCGGGGGACTGTCCACTCCTTTGACCGCGTCGCTCAAGACATATACCGGATACCCGAGCTTAATCGCGTCCATCACCGAGAAAAAAACGCACACGTCTTCGGCGAGTCCCGCGATAAAGATGTTCTCGATCTCGAGTCCCTTTAAATAGGGGTGGAGCCCCGTGGGGGTAACCTTGTCGTTCTCGAAGAAGGCGGAATAGGAATCCAGATCCCTTCGATACCCCTTGTGGAGGATGAGATGGAGCCCGGTTATATCGATCTCCTCCCGGAGCTCGGCCCCGCGGGTTCCCTTGATGCAGTGGTCCGGCCACAGCACGGTATCCTCCCCCTGTACCTGAATGACGTCGAAGGGATCGTGTCCCGGCTGGTTAGAGGCGAAGGAGACATGATCCTCCGGATGCCAGTCTTTTGTGGCTACTACCTTGGGGAATTTATGGATAACCCGGTTGAGGGGACCTATAATCTCGTCTCCGTTTTCGACCGCTACGGCTCCCCCCGGGGTAAAGTCGTATTGAATGTCGATGAGCAGGAGCACCGATTTTTCCGTAGTATACATTTTGTAACCTCCTCTGCACTCAAGTCTAGGCAGTACAGATAATCATGCAAGAAGGGTGCCAATCCGGTTTTCCCCCGGTTTTCTCTGGCCGGAGATCCCGCAGAGTGTTTATACTGTTTAGGAGAGGACGGAACAGGACTCATGGATCAGCTTCACCAATCGATTCTCATACTCTCCTTAGGTGTTCTCGTTATTATCGCGGTGCTCCTCAAGTCACGCCTCAAGGAAGTAGGACTCCCCTCGAGCGTCGGTTTCATTGCGGTGGGTTTTCTCCTCAATTACATCAATACTCAGGCGGAGTTCATTACTCCGGCGGTGAAGAGCGTCTTCGAGGTCCTCATGAAGCTCGGCGTTATCGCGCTCCTCTTCGAGATCGGCCTCGAGAGCGATCTCCACGGGCTGGCAAAACAGCTGAAAAAAGCTTCTCTGATCTCCATCGTGAACCTTCTCATCTGCGGCTTTGCCGGATTCGCCGCGGTCTACTGGGTGTGCGGCATGGGTCTCATCCCGGGTCTCTTTGCGGGGACCGCTCTGACCGCTACGAGCGTCGGAATAAGCTTGAGCGTGTGGAAAGAGACGGGTTCACTGAAATCCCGTAACGGGGAGCTCCTCCTCGACATTGCCGAGCTCGACGACATCATGGGTATCGTCCTGATGGCCCTGGTGGTGGGAATAGCCCCGGTCTTGAGAGAGCCCACGGGCAGCGGCCTTGCCCTGAACACTCTGAAGACCTTCGGAATCGAGATCGGCAAATTTTTAGGGTTCACCGTCCTGTGTGTCCTGTTCTCACGGTATGTGGAAAAGCCTTTTTCAGATTTCTTTCACCGCATGACTCACGGCCCGGACCCTATGATCGTGATGGCGGCCTCGAGCTTCATCATTGCCGCGGTGGCGGGATTCCTGGGTTTTTCGGTGGCCATCGGAGGATTTTTCGCCGGACTCATCTACAGCAGGGATCCGAAGGCGGTGCGGATGGAAGCGAGCTTCGACACCCTCTACGATTTTTTCGTCCCCTTTTTCTTTATCGGGATCGGACTGTCCATGGAAATAACCGCCCTTACCACCGGCCTCATCCTGGGAGGCATCCTTCTCGTTGCTGCTGTCGGGGGGAAGCTCATTTCTATAGGCGGCGCGGCCCTTCCGGTGGCGGGAAAACGGGCGGCCCTCCTGTTGGGGACGAGCATGGTGCCCCGCGCGGAGATTACCGTGATCGTTATGGAGCAGGGGCGGGCCTTAGGGGACTGGGCTGTCCCTGAAGCACTATTCAACGGGATCGTCATCGTGTCGCTGGCAACCTCGGTGGTGGTACCGATAATCTTAAGGAGGCTCTTGAAGCTGTGGCCCCAGAAACCGGCGGCTGATTAATCATCCTCGGATTCTTCCTCCTCGAGCCAGTACTTCACGGTTCCGTAGTAATCGAAGAGCTTCTCCTCGTACTCCCGGGTCACCGGCTCGGAGGCGTCGAAGGCGGGAGCATTTTGGATGATCGATTTCTCCAAGTCCACCTCTACCTCCGCCTGGGCCCAGTCGACATCCTTGACCCACTGGGGCGAAAAGATAACGTGTTTTCCGGGAAGGAAATTACGGGTATCGATTTCCAGATACCGGGTAATCCACTTCTTGTCGTCGATGTAGAAGTCGGTTACGTGACCCAGCTTACCGTCCTTGGCATGGATTCCGTAGCCGATGACCTCGTCCACGCTCCTCAGATGATGGTCCGCCTTCTTCTCCTCCTCCTCGATTTGTTCCATCTGGTCCTCCGGCGGGATAAACAACGCCCCCGGATGCATGGCATCCCCCCACAGTCCGGTTCCGCCCCAATAGACCGGAAACCCGTAGTACCGGCTGAACTCGAACTCCTGCTGCTTGGATATCGGCTTGTCGGTATCTACCCCGGGGCTGTTCTTGACCTGCTCGCAGGTAAGCTTGACCACAACTTCTTTCTCCTCCCAATCGATCCGCTCTAAGGAGATGGGAGACAGAAGGACCTCTCTCCCGAAGAGCCACGATCCGGTACGGACCACAAAGTAGCGGACAGTCCAATTCTCGTCGTCGAAATAGATGTCCGCAACCCTTCCGATCTCGCCGTCCACGGCGTGTATCTTGAATCCTTCGAGCTTCTTTGCACTCCTAAGCATCGTTGTCCTCCTTCCTATAATGTACGCCAACCCCCGCAAAATGACAAATCCACATTTGCCGCCGGGCCGGTCTATGAGTACATTTTACCGGATACGAGCTAGGACAAGGAGTTTTTGGATGGTATTCTTGGTAGACTTTTTATTCGCCGCGGTCTTTGCCGTTTTGCTTACTTTGATATTTTCGACTTTGTTCCGCAGGAAAGGGCCCTGGTCGCGGGGGCTGGTGTTTTTCCTGGTCGTATTCCTCGCCGGATGGGCGGGGGGCGTGTGGCTCCTCCCCTTCGGTCCCACCCTGTTCGGCATATCATGGCTTCCCTTTCTGATAGCCGGGCTCTTCGTGGCCCTTATCTTAGCCGCGGCGTTGCCGCCTCAGATGCCCGAGCAGCCCTCTGAAAAGAAGATCGAGCTGGAAAAGGGAACCGATGCGGTCGACCAGAAGCGGTTCGACGCCTTCTTCTTCATCCTGATCGGAGCTCTGTTGATAGCGGTGATTCTCGGATACCTCTTTAGCGGCACTTCGTCCTAGGAGGGCTCTATCTCTAAGACTTCGACGAGCTCCTCCGGATCTATCCTATACCGGGAGCCCTTCCCTTCGTAAAAGCCGTGGGCCTCGATCAGGTGTATCTGGAGATCGGTATAGGTTATCTCCCTGCCTAAGCGGGTGTTCCTTACGGTTATGTTGGTCTTCGGGAAGAGGCCGGGATGCTCGAAGGGACAGGGAAGCTTCCCCCGTACCGAATCGACCCGCACCTCGAAGTTCGGAGGGACGGTGATGAACTCCCCGAGTCCTTCCTCGCCCGCTTCCCGGAGCACGTTCATCCGGGAGGCAATCTCCTCGTGAGTAAGACCCATCCGTTTTACCTCGGCATCGTCCTCGATAAGGATGTCGCCCAGGTTCCGCGGGTCGTTTCCTAAGAATCCGTCCAGGGTAATCGCTCCCGGACGCATATTCTCCTGTACTCGACGCATTTGGGGGGTCTGTTTCATACTCTCCTCCTCTTCTGAAGCCCTTAAGCGAACTTATCGTAGTAGATGAGCTCTTCAGGAACACCCTTGTCCTTGAGTACCTTGATACAGGCGTCGATCATTCCCGGGCTTCCGCACAGGTACGCCTCGGTGTTCTCTCCCGATTCCATGTGCCGGGCCAGAACATCGGTGATAAGTCCGGTCTCTCCCTCCCAATTGTCCTCCGGCTGGGGCTCGGAGAGGGCGGGAATGTACTTGTAATTGGGAAGACGCTGTTCGAAACTCTTCATCTCGTCGACTAGAAAGAGGTCAGCGGCACTCCGGGCGCCGAAGAAGTACCTGACCCTTCGCTCACTCCCCTCGGTCTCCATATCGAAAAGGATCGCCTTGATCGGGGCGTTTCCCGATCCTCCGGCGACGAAGACGATTTCCCGATCGGTATCCCGGAGGAAAAAATCCCCGTAGGGACCGTTAAAGGTCATCTCGTCCCCCTCTTTCAAGTATTTGTGCACATAGGTCGTACAAATTCCGTTGGGGACTAACCGTATCTCGAGCTCCACCTTGTTGGTATCGGCGGGAGAGGAGCTCACCGAGTAGGCCCGGTAGACCGGCTCGTCGGTGAGCTCGTACGGGGGCACCTGCAACTGGACGAACTGCCCGGCGCGGAAGTCTATCTCCTTAGGCTCCTCGAGTCTTAAAGTTACCTCTTTGATGTCGTAGGTGAGGTCCCGGATCCGCTCGACCGTGGCCTGGAACTCCTTGACGTTGAAGAGCTCCTCGGGGATTTGGAGGACCATGTCGTTCTTGACCTTTATCTGGCAGGAGAGGCGGACGTTCTCTTTCCTCTCCTCCTCATCGATCCAGGGAAGCTCGGTGGGAAGGTACTGTCCGGCCCCGTCCAAAACCTTTACCTTGCACAGGCCGCAGGACCCCCGCCCCCCGCAGGCGGAAGGGATGAAGATCCCTTCGGAACTCAACGTGGACAACAGGGGGCGCCCCCCTTCCACGGTGAGCTTCTTGTCGTCGTTGATGGTTATATCCACCTCGCCGTAGTTGGCGATGGTCGCGTCGGCCACCACCATGAGGACCGCGAGGATAGTGGAGAGCGCCGCGATGGCGCCCACGCTTATTAGTAAGGTACTGAAGGGAAACATAGTGCTCCTCTCTCCTTATGCCGATCAGGTGATCTGAATCATTCCGGTAAATCCCATGAAGGCCAGGGCCATCATCCCGGTGATGATGAGGGTGATTCCCGCCCCCTCCATCCCCCGGGGAAACCGGGCGCGGTTTAATTTCTGCCTGATCCCCGCCATCGCGAGAATGGCGAGCATCCACCCCAAGCCGCTTCCGAGCCCGAAGGCGAACGACGAAACCAGGCTGTACTCCCGGATGACCATGAACAGGCTCACCCCTAGAATAGCGCAGTTTACGGTTATAAGAGGTAAAAATATCCCTAATGCCGCGTAAAGGGTCTCCGAAACCCGCTCGATGATCATCTCCACCAGCTGCACGAAGGCGGCGATGACGATGATGAAAACGATGAACCGAAGATAATCCAGATTCAGGGGCAGGAGGATATAGTTGTACACCAGCCAGTTCAAAACACTTGTCGAGGTCATCACGAAGGTGACCGCAATCCCTAAGCCTAAGGAGGTCTTGATCTCCTTCGACACCGCCAGAAACGAGCACATCCCCAGATAGTTGGCCAGAAGGATGTTGTTGGTAAAAATCGATCCGAAAAATATCGCGAAAAAAGGCAGCTGCGCTCCGTCCATTAGTTCTTCCCCTCCTCAGGCTTGATGAATGCCCCCTTCACCACCCAGATAAAGATGGCGAGCATGAAAAACGCCCCCGGAGGCATCACCATGATCGACCAATTCATCCAATTCTCCCCGAGAATATCGATTCCCCAGAAGCTGCCTGAGCCTAAGAGCTCCCGGAATATGGCAATGACGATGAGAACATACCCGTAGGCAATGCCCGAGAAAAATCCGTCGAAGAGCGATGTTCCCGGCGGATTGGACAGGGCGATTGCCTCGGTTCTCCCCATGATGATGCAGTTGGTGATAATCAGCCCCACGTAGGGTCCGAGCTGCTTCCACACGTCGGGAAGATAGGCCCTGAGCGCTATGTCCACGATGATGACGTAGGTGGCGATGACCAAGGTCTCCACCATCATCCTTATACGCGCGGGGATGTACTCCCGGAATATGGATACGGTGAAGCTCGAAAGTGATACGGTGAAGACGACCCCCGCGACCATGACCACGGTATTTTCCACCGTATTGGTAACCGCAAGGGTAGAACAGATCCCCAGTATCTGGGCGAACACCGCGTTGTTCTTGCCGAGGTTGTCCTTCATTATTCGTTTATATTTGCCTCTAGCCATGCTGACTCCTGTTAAATCTCCTGATCGAGCTCTTCGGCGTTCTCGACGGCGTTGTTCATGATGGTTTTCACGTAGTCGGAGGTCCTCGTGGCACCGGTGATCGCGTCGATCTCATCAGGCTCGTCGGCGGTCCCCTCGGGAACCAACTCGAAGGGCCCCGCCTTTCCGCGGAACTGCTCTTTGAACCACTCCTCGGTGATACGGGCGCCCAAGCCGGGGGTCTCATTCTGACTGGTGAACTCCACCCCGGTCATGGTCTCGAGGTCCTCTTCGAAGCCGACCACCGCCTCGATCTGCCCCCACAGACCGGGTCCGCGGGAAAAGAGGACGTAGCCGGTAAGGGTCCCGTCCTCGCCTAAAACCCGGAAGTATTCGGACTCCTCGGCCTCCTCCGGGACCGGCTCAATGCTCTCGACCCAGACTTCCTGGATCTCCTCGGGTTCCTCGGGAACCGGAATGTCCGCGGCATAGAGGACCGCCCTCTTCAAAAAGATCGATTCGTTGAGCTTTACCAGCTCCTCGGTGGAGAGAAAGATCCCCGAGACCACGGAGATGCACACCACCGTGACGAGGAACATAAAAAGGATCGGAAAAATTCGCTTACCGAACAGGGTGTCCTTCCTCATGACTGCGCCTCCCGGTCTCCGGCTCCGGCGGCGGCCTCGGCCCGTCCCTTGAGCCGGGCCTTCCGCTGCTTCAGGAGATGATCGAGAAGCGGAGCGAACATATTCGCCAAGAGAAGGGCAAAGGTGACCGCTTCGGTCCAGTTCGAGAAGACCCGCATCAGGCTGCACATAATTCCGAAGAAGATCCCGTATATCCATCGGCCCGGATCGGTCGTCTGGGAGGCGGATATGGGATCGGTGGCCATGAACATGGTCCCGAAGAGGAAGCTTCCCGCCAGCACCCCGCTTAATGGATCGGAGGCCTGAGGAATACCCGCGAGCCAGAAGACCGCCTGGAAGACGCCGTAGCCGATAAATCCCCCGAGGACGATACGAAAGCTTGCCACCTTCCGAATCATCAGGTACAACCCGCAGAGGATTATGAGGACCGCGCTGGTTTCCCCGAAGCTTCCGGAGATATTCCCGAAAAGGAGATTCGTCAGGGGCACCTCCGCCCCCTCCGCGAGCCGCGCTAAGGGGGTCGCCGAGGCGGTTGCGTCGGCGGCCCATCGTGTAAAGCCCGCGGCGCCTCCTGAAAAGGGCTCGACCCACGCGGAGGTCAGGGGGACCCCGAAGCTGACGAATATAAACGCCCGCCCCGATATCGCGGGGTTGAAGATGTTTCGTCCGAAGCCGCCGAAGACCATCTTTCCGAACAACACCCCGAAAACGATCCCCACCACCGCGATCCAGTAGGGTATGGTCGGGGGAAGGCTCAGGGCGAAGAGGAAGTTGGTTACGAAGACTGCGGAGCTCACCTGCATCTTGGCCGCCCTGCAGAAAATATACTCGGTCAAAAACCCGACGAGGTTTACCAAGGCCAGCACGGCGAGGGCCCGCCAGCCGAAGAAGTACACAGACGCTAAGGCTACCGGTATGAGGACGTATACCATCTGAAGCATCGGCTTCTGCTTCAGGATAAGCGGTTTTTTCTTCGTTTCTGCCATACGACCAATTGTATGAGGATTCCCATTAATGTCAAATGCCGGATAATACTAAAAAACGGTTGTAATAATTACTTAATACCATTATAATTAACATATAGGAGATTTTTGAGGTTATCATGCCCTATGCAGACAGTACAGCGGAAGAAACGGTTACCACCAAGCGAATCCTCCTCGTGGAAGATGAGTTCATCCTCGCCTCGAACGAGGCGGAGAAGCTCAAGAAATATAATTTCGACGTAGTAACCGCTAATACCCCCGATGAGGCCTTCGAATCCCTCGAGAGGGAGGAGTTCGACCTCATTCTCATGGACATCGACCTCGGCGAAGGGGTTATGGACGGCGCCGATACCGCGGCCCGAATCCTCGAACGCAAAGAGCTTCCCATCGTCTTTTTTACCGGCCACGCGGAAAAGGAGATGGTCGACCGGGTCAAGGACGTCGCCCGGTACGGCTACGTTTTGAAAAACTCCGGGGAGTTCGTCTTAGTCGAGTCGATTACCACCGCCTTCGAACTCTTCGAGACGCAGCGGAACTGCAGGCGGAAGGAGGAGAATTTCCGCGGCCTCGTCGAGAGCGCGGGGCTCGGGATCATCGTTCTCCAGGACGAAGAGGTCAAATACGCAAATCCCTCGGCAGCCGAGATAACCGGATACTCCCGGGCCGAGATCAGGCGCTGCGATCCCGCCCGGATGATCGAGCTCATCTATCCGGAGGACAGGGAGCGGCTCGAAGAGATCTACCGGGACCACTTCAAGCGGTTCGGCGACTACATAAACCGGAGCCGTTCCCTTGGGTCGATCGAGTGCAGGATGACCCGGAAAGACGGTTCGGTCGTATGGGCCGAGTGTTTCCCCTCGGTATTCACCTACGACGGAAAGCCCGCCCTTCTCGTCATGAAAACAGATATAACCGAGAAAAAGCACCTCCAGGAGCGGCACGAGAAGATCGGCAGGGAAAAGGGTGTCCTTCTGAAGGAGATCAACCATCGGGTCAAGAACAACCTTTTAATGATAACCTCGCTCATCAACCTCAAGGAATCGGCCCTCGGCGGAACGGTAGATCTGTCGGACCTGAACCACCAGGTCGACACCATCCGTATCATCCACGAGAAACTTCTCCACTCCGAAGATCTGAGTCATATCGACCTGCGCGACTACACCCGGGACCTGCTCGTCTCCATTTTTTCCTCGTTCCATAGGAGGCCGGTCAAGGTTCACAATACCGTTCCTTCGGTATCGATACCCACGAAGACTGCCATTCCGTTGGGACTCATCATAAACGAACTCGCCACCAATACTCTTAAACACGCCTTCGTGCCCCCGGAGAAACACCCCGAGCCCGGCTTTACCATCGACTTGACCGAAGTCCCCGAAAGGGGAGAGTACGTCCTGACCCTCTCCAACAACGGCAATCCCTTTCCCCCCGGCGTTTCTCTCGACAATCCCGAGACATTAGGGCTTAGGCTCGTCTCGGGGCTGGTCAAACAGCTCAGGGGAAGCATCGAGCTCGTAGGCAAGCCCCACCCGGTGTTCACCATCCGATTCCCCATGACCGTCGATTAAGGGCGAAAGCGGACTAAGTAGCTGAAGGGCTCCTCCATGGTGAGGACCTCGATGAGAGGAAGGGTAAACACCACGGCGTCGTCGGCGAGGGTCCCCCCGGTTTGGGCGGTTATGTTTCCTCCGGGATCTACCTTCAATTCCACGGTACTCTCTTCGAGCATCTCCACCACGCTCTGCCCCTCTTCGAGGTAGTCCTCGAAGGCATACTCGTACATATCGATGATGACCTCCCGCGGTCCCGGCTCGAGGAGGGCGGTAACGTATTCCTGGTAGTCGTCGAGGGCCGCTAAGGAGAGGAACCTGGCCGTCATGTGGAGGTAATTATCGTAATCGAGATACAAAACGGCCTCCCTCGCCCCCCCCCGAGGGACAAAGCGGGCGGGAAGCCGCACCCCCTCGGGAAGCTCATCGGTGAAAACCGCGGCAAGATCGTGGAAGCGGACCCGGGCGGTAAGCTCCGCCGGAGAGGGGACCTCCGCCGAGAGGAGCTCGAGGTCTGCGATTCTTTGAAAGGTCCGCTCGATCGCAACAGGGTCGAAAATGGGTTCGTCTTCGGGAACTTCGGCGGAGAGGCTTATCAGGTCCCGCATGTACCTCTCCAGGACGGGATGGAGAGTTATGCGTATTTCCGCGGTGCCCGATCCGTCCGATTCGAGATACACCGTTTGTTTCACCGTACATCCGGCTGCCGCAAGAGCAGCTGTGAAAATTAAGACAAGAGCCGCTGAGTGCAGCGTGCCGCGCGCCGGTCGATGCTTATTCATACTTTCGAATATATCCCCTGTTGCGGGAATGATCAAATCCCGATAGTATCCCGGTATGAAAGGACTGATCGTCGCGGCGGGATACGGCACCCGTTTTCTCCCGGTTACCAAGGCCGTCCCGAAAGAGATGCTCCCCTTGATCGACCGGCCCTCCATCGACTTCATCGTGGAGGAGTTCGTCCGCTCGGGAATCACCGAGATCCTCATCATCACCTCGAGGCGGAAAAAGAGCATGGAGGACTACTTCGACCGGGAGATCGAACTGGAGAGGCTGTTCACCGAGGAAGGAGCCGCGGCTAAGCTCGAAAAGGTGCGGGGCCCCGAGGCTGAGATTTTCTTCGTCCGGCAGCGGGAGATGCTCGGTACCGGCCACGCCCTCCTCTTAGCGGAACCCTTCATGAACGACGAACCCTTCATCGCCGCCTATCCCGACGACCTCCACTTCGGAAAGACTCCTCTAGCGGCGCAGCTTGTTTCAGCCTATGAGGAGACAGGGTGCTCGGTGATGGCGACAATCCACGATCCGCCGAACCTCGAGCGCTACGGAGTTATCGCCTTAGCCGAAGACGCCCGGCATGTGACCGATATCGTCGAAAAACCGGCTCCCGGGACCGAGCCGAGCCGCGAAGCCTCGATCGGACGATACCTCTACACCCCGGATATATTCCCCTGCCTCCGCGAGGGGTGGAAGGCCCACACCGCCGCGGGGTCCGGCGAATACTACCACACCTATGCCCTGAAAAAGCTCATGGACAAAAACCGCGTCATCTTTCACCGGACCGAGGGGGAAAGACTCGACACCGGAGCCCCGGAGGGGTATCTGAAGGCCGTACTCAGGTATGCGTCCGAAAGAGTGGAGCTCAAGGCCGTCCTCGAGGAGTAGCTCCGGCGGCTGTAGCCTCCGCCTCGTACTCGTCGGCCTCGGCGTTCTTGCCCCGCTTCCGG
>JBKHAJ010000086.1:0-12509 GCA_046542935.1 Spirochaetia bacterium
CCGGTATGCGGCGGCCTGATTTGCCGGTTTTTGTCCCCACGATCGGGGGCACTCTATAAGGGTTTCGCCTGATCCGCGCCCCTCGTAATGAACATCGCGTCCCCGTATGAAAAAAACCGGTACTCCCGCCGTACCGCTTCGCGGTAAGCTTTCGTGACGGTTTCGAAGCCGGCGAAGGCGGATACCATCACCAGAAGACTCGATTCGGGAGTGTGGAAGTTGGTAAACATCTGATCCACCGCCCGGAAGCGGTAGCCCGGATAGATGTACAAGTCCGTGGAGGCCTCTTCGGGGACAATGCCTTCGCCCCTGAAGGCCGATTCAAGGGTGCGGACGCTGGTGGTCCCTACCGCAACCGCCTTTCCCCCTTCCCGTCTCCGGCGGTTGATTGTTTCCGCCGCTTCGGGGGTTATACGGTATCTCTCCCTGTGCATGGTATGCTTTTCCACCTCGGTGCTTCGAATGGGAAGGAAAGTACCTATCCCCACATGGAGGGTGACCGAAACGGTGACGATATCCCGCCTCCGGAGATCCTCGATCAGCTCGTGGGTAAAATGGAGCCCCGCGGTAGGGGCGGCGGAAGAGCCGTACTCCCGGGCGTAAACCGTCTGGTAACGGTGCCGATCCTCCGTCTCCGGGTCACGTTTGATATAGGGAGGAAGGGGTACCGAACCGTTCCTCTCGAGGTAAGGTATATCCACCGGGCGATCGAACCGGATTATCCTCCCCTCCTCGGTAATACCGGTTATGACCCCGGTAACACCTTCGGGAAAAGTGTACCGTCTGCCGATTTTTTGCTTTTTTCGCTTGCTTACCAACGCCGACCATGAATTCATATCCGAAGGCTCGAGGAGGAGGAACTCTACCGTACTACCCGAGTCGGAGGTTCCGAAAATCCTCGCGGGAAGGACCTTGGAGTCGTTGAATACCAAGACGCTTCCCGGTTCGATGTAGTCCGGGAGGTCCGATACCATACGATGCTCGAGATTTCCCGTTTCCGGATCCACTACCATGAGCCGGGACCGGTCCCTCCGTTCAGCCGGGTACTGGGCAATCAGGTGTTCGGGGAGCTCAAAAGAGAAGTTCTTGGTCTTCATCCGTCCCTGCCGGCAGGGTAATTTTTAAATGTTCGTACGCGAGGGGGGTGGCCATCCTTCCCCGGGAGGTCCGTTTGAGGAATCCCCGCTGAATGAGGTACGGCTCGTAGAAGTCTTCCAAAGAATCGACGGCCTCACCCACCGAAATTGCCAGGGTCTCTCCGCCGACGGGGCCGCCACCGTATTTCTCTATAACCACCTTGAGAATCTCCCTGTCGTGACTCTCCAAGCCGTGGTCGTCGATCTCGAGCCGTCTGAGCCCCTCCCTGACCACGGAGGTCTCGATCCTTCCGTTGCCCATCACTTGGGCAAAGTCCCGCATACGCCGAAGAAGCCGGTTGGCGACCCGGGGGGTCCCCCGGGAACATCCCGACAGAAGGGTCATGGCGTCCTCTTCAATTATGATATCCAGGATCGCCGCGGAACGGCGAAGAACATCGGCTATCTCCTCGAGGGAGTAGAAATCTATCCGTAAGGGGATGCCGAAGCGGCTCAAAAGAGGACTCGCCACCTGTCCCGCCTTGGTTGTCGCTCCGATAAGGGTAAACGGCGGCAGGGGTATCCGTATGCTCCGGGCCGAAGGTCCCTGCCCTATTATCCAGTCGAGCTCGAAGTCCTCCATGGCGATGTAGAGCATCTCTTCGATGGCGGGCTTGAGGCGATGGACCTCGTCGATGAAGAAGACCGTCCCCTCGGCTATGGTGGTCAAGAGTCCCGCGAGATCCTTCGGTTTCTCCAGGGCGGGGGCCGCGGTGATCTTGATGTCCACCCCCATTTCCCCGGCAATGATCCCCGCCAAGGTGGTTTTCCCCAGTCCGGGAGGACCGCTCAAAAAGACATGGTCCAGCGGCTCACCCCTTCCCCGTGCCGCGTCGATGAAGATCTTGAGGTTCTCCTTTATCTTGGTCTGTCCCTGGAATTCGTCGAGTTTTCGGGGGCGGAGCAGATTTTCCCGCTCGTCCCCTTCATGATGGTACTCACCCGATAAAAACGGCATTCCCTATTGTTCCCCGTACTCGCTCAAAAGTATGATAGCATTCTTGAAAATCCTTTTCTCCTCGTCGGGACCGGTTTGGATCCGCTCCCCTTCCCCGGGTTTCACAAGCCCCTTAGCGGCCCGCGAAACCGCATCCTCCGCCCGGGAGCGGTCGAAACCCATAGCGACTAATCCCTCAACGATTTCCGCGAAGCCGGAAGAAGCTCCCGCGGAATCGAGGGAAAGCTTTCCTTTGAGAGCCAAAACGATCTTTCCCGCCGTTTTTTTGCCGAGCCCGGGAATCCTAGCGAGGCGGTCGGTGTCCCCCGCCTCGAGGCATTCCACGAACTCTTCGGTGCCCATTCCGGAGAGGATTTTGAGAGCCTGCCGCGGCCCGATTCCCGAAACTTTGATAAGATCGAGGAAGACCCCTCTCTCGGTGTCGCTGGAAAAGCCGTAGAGTCCGAGCTGATCCTCCCGGTGGTGGAGGTAGGCGAAGATCTTTACGGTTTCTCCCTCCTCCGGGATCTCGCCTAGAGTTCGCGCCGTAGCCAGGAGCCGCCACTCTATTCCGAGGGTGCTCACAAAGACCGAATCCGCCGACATTCCCGTAACCGTCCCGGTGATACTGTTAAACACCTTAGCTCCCCTTCGAGCTTCGTTCGATCAAGCTCAGACTCTCGCGGGTATGGTAATGACAGATCGCGGCGCCCAGGGCGTCGCTCGCGTGGTCGGGGATGGAAAGATTGTTGAGTCCGAGGAGTATCCGCACCAGTTCTTGGACCTGCCCCTTGTCGGCGCGTCCCCTGCCTACCACCGCCTGTTTTATCGCCTGAGGTGGATACTCCCGGCAGGGGATGTTCCGCTCCTCGAGGGCCAGCAGGATGACTCCCTTGGCCTGCGCAACGGGAAGGGCGCTGGTGATATTCCGGGCGAAGTAGAGGGATTCGATTCCCGCCTCATTTGGGCCGTATTCTTCGATCATATCGCCGATCATCCGATGGATCGCGGCCAGCCTCTTTCCGGTGCCGTCGCTTGCCGGGGTCGAGATCACTCCGTGGGCAAGATACCGGTATTTTCCATTGTGTATTTGGATGATCCCGTAGCCGGTATGGGCGAGGCCGGGATCAATTCCAATAATACGGATCATTCATCCTCTAAGGCCATATCTTCGGGAATGTCGAGGTTGGTCGACACCGACTGAACGTCTTCGTGGTCGTCTATATTTTCGATAAGCCGCAGGGCTCGCTTCGTCTGTTCTTCATCGAGTGCAATCGTGGTCTCGGGGATCATGGTAACCTCCGCCATAATCTCTTCGAAGCCGCTCGACTGAAGGGCGGTTAACACGGTGTCGAAGTCCTCCGGGCTGGTGAGGACCTCGATAGTACTCTCCTCGTGGATAATATCCTCAGCACCCGCTTCCAAAGCGGCGGCGATGATTTCGTCCTCCGAGTACTTCGAGTCGTCGTAGTCGATGACCCCCTTTCGGGTAAAGAGGTAGGAGACGCACCCCGTCTCCCCGAGGCTTCCGTTCCCCTTGGTCAAGATATTACGTATATCCGCGGCGGTCCGGTTCTTGTTGTCGGTCAAGGTATTGATGAGGATGGCTACACCGCCCGGTCCGTAGGCTTCGTAGGTGATTTCGTAGTAATTGACCCCTTCGAGCTCACCGGTCCCCTTCTTGACGGCCCGGTCTATGTTGTCCTTGGGCATATTGGCGGTCTTTGCTTTGAGAACGGCGGTCCTGAGCCGAGGATTGGTGTCTACGTCGCCGCCTCCGTCCCGAGCGGCGACGGTTATCTCTTTGATTATTTTGGTAAAGAGCTTGCCCCGCTTAGCGTCGGCGGCTCCTTTTTTATGTCGAATAGAAGCCCATTTACTATGGCCGGACATGACTTCTCCTTTGATCCTAATGTAACCGTAAAGTATCATGAGGGAAAAATCGGTGTCAAGCTGGGAGAATCTCATCGATCCTTCGGGCAAGACGTACTAAAAGGGAATTCATTATCCACATTCCCCTTTCGGTAAAGGCCGTGTGCCGCGGGCCGGAAATCACCAACCCTTCGTTCATCCACTCCTCCAAAATGTCCTCAAAACATTCCCGAAAAGGGTGCCCGAAGAGCTTTTCAAATCGAGAATGGCTGATTCCTTCGGTCAGACGAAATCCCATAAGGAGAAACTCGAGCATCCGTTCATTCCCGTTCAAGACGATTCTCGACGCCCCGAAATCGGGCTCCATAACTCTCAGGTAGCGGGCGATATCGGCGGTGTTTTCGATCCTTATCGTTTCTTCCCCGGTTACCAGGGTTGAATGAGCCCCGGGACCGCACCCCAGGTAGGGTTCGTAGCGCCAATATTTGAGGTTGTGAAGACTTACCCGGGGTATATCCGCCTGAATTTTTCCGGCGGTCCTCAGGGGTTCTCGGCGGGCATAGTTGGATACCTCATACCGGTCGAATCCCCTCTTTGCGAACTCCCGGTTGAAGATACTCCATATCCGGATAGATTCCGCCTCGTCAACGAAAATCCGCCGTTCGGCAAGAGGAGTTCCCGGTTCCACTGTGAGTCCGTAGAGGGAGATATGTTCGGCATCGAAGAGCTCCATGAGCTCGAGGGACCGCCGAACATCCTCCTCATCCTGACCCGGAATGCCGTACATGAGGTCTATACTGAGCCTACCCGTCCAATGATCTTTCAGCAGTGCCGCCGCCCGGAGAATGTCTTCGACGCCGGCCGTCCTCTGTAGGAAAGAGAGGGCCCCCGGGGTGGCCGCTTGTACGCCTACGCTCAAGCGATTTACCGGGGAACACTTAAGCATAGAGAGGATCTCGATATCGAGGCTTTCCGGATTCACCTCCACGGTCCATTCCCGGACCCTTCCCTCAAGCGTCCTCCCTATACTGCGAATAAACCTTTCGAGGAGTTCCGCGGGAAGAGCCGACGGTGTTCCTCCGCCGATATATACTGTTTCCGCGGGGGGAAAACCCATATCGGTATAACGGGATAGGAGCTCCTTTTCGGTTCGGGAGATGACCGGTTCCGCCATTTTCCGGGTTTCGCTGTTCCAGGGGAGACTGTAGAAACCGCAATACCCGCACTTAACCGTACAGAAGGGAATATGAAAGTAAAAAGCCGGGTTATTCCTATTGGTAGACGCTTCCAAATTGTTTTAAAGGGAGAAATCCTATGAGTACCTTGCCGTAGAGGTCACTCCGGTCAACAGGTCCCCAGTATCGGGAATCTTCCGTTATTTCCCGGTTGTCACCGGCGAGAAAGTATTCATTTTCGCCGAGGGTGAGTTCCTCGAAATCGAGGAAAAAGGAAGGCGTCCCGGAGCGTACCGAGTAGACCGTATCGGTCAGTTCGAACTCGCTCGAGGCATGCTCCTCGTCCGTTCCCATCACGAGGAAGTGTCCGTTTCCGTACTTTATCGTATCTCCGGGAATGCCGATGACCCGTCTTATCATGTAGGGCGATTCGATATGCCTCAGGAGGGGATCGACCGAATGGACGCTTCGCAGGGTAAAAAACCGCACCACCGGATCGATTATCCTAAAGAGGAGACTCGAGGGGTAGTGTTCGGGGGGAAGATAGACAACTATATCCCCACGCTCCGGGGCTTTGAGACCGGGAAAGAGTTTTCGAGAGAAGGGTACGTGGGGGCCGTAAACGAGGGGGCTGGCCAGTACTCGAACTCCGGGCCCGAGGGTCCTGTGCATTGCGCTCCCGCTGACCTCGTAGTGGGAGATCAGAAAAACAGTAATAAATTGAACTATAAAGAAGGTAAAGAAAACAAACTTCACGACGGCGAGTATACGGCGCCTCGAACGGTGCCGTATCTCATCTGGGATGTATTTGACGGAATCACGAAAGTAGGTCGACATGTTTCGGTTCCCCTATGCGATTCTGTCCGCGCAGATGTTCATCGGATCCCACCGATTCGGAAAAAGGGCCAATAGATAAACATCGCCCTCCCTAGGATCTTCTCTTCTTCCACCGGACCGAAGTACCGGGCGTCCCGGGAGTTGTCCCGATTATCCCCGAGGGGAAAAACCCAGTCCTCCGGGAGGTACCATCCGATTTCCGCCTTTCGCCACTCGCTGCCGTAGCGGCCTTCATTCGGATAAATGCTGTAGAGGGTTCCCGCACGGTATTTATTCCACGCGTACAGGTCTTGAAAGCGGGCGTTCCCTTCGGGGACCGCTCCGCGTAACCTCTCCTGAACCGGCAGGAGGGCGGATTCGTAGGCGCTGATCTCGGCATCGGCGCGAATAGCGGAATATTCCTCCGGTCCGACGAGACGCCGGAGTGAATAATCACCTACTCCGTGCCGATCGAGCTCCCGTTCACGGACCCACTCCTGGGACCCCGGCAGGAGGAATTCCACCTCGCCCCGGACGAAGCGTAACCGGTCCCGCCCGATGCCGATTCCCCTTTTAATCAAGAAATGGGGCTTCGGATTCCCCTCGGGGTCCTTGTCGATGTCTACGAAGCTCAAGGTCACCATATAGATAATCCGCTGGAGAATATCGAAGGCCGGACCCTTGGAGATGTAGGTAGGACTCTCGAAAATAATGACTTCAGCCCGTTCAGGTTCCTTGAATCCGGGAAGCTTCCCGCCCCCAGGGTAGATTTCGGGGCCGTAGATCATCTTGTTGACGAAGATACGGTCGCTTATGAGAAGGGTGTTCTTCATCGAGCCCGACGGGATTTGGTAGGCCTGGAAAAAGTACTGATTGATGAGAAGGACAACAAGGACCGCCCAGAGGAAGGCCTCGACCCATTCGACCACTGCGTTCTTCTTCTTATGTTTCTCTTTTTTGATAAATTTACGGCGCTTACGCCAGGTAAGAAAGGTTTCGGTGCCCGTTTGTAACTTCTTCTGCCACTCGCTCATCACTATCTCGTCTGAGAACCTACCACGAAACGGTTACATTGACAAGTAAGGTCTTTCCTTATAACCTGCCGGTATGGCTAAAAAGTCGGAAAAGCAGATCACATCCCCTGAAGAAATTCATGTAAAGCTTAAGCCCCTTTTCGGTATAAAACCCGGGACATACCTGACGGTACTCTACTCCGTTATTATTCTGCTTATAGTTTTCCTGCTCCTCTTTCTTCCGGGAATTCGCAAGTACGGTTCCGTAGTCACCTTTTACACCGTTCCCGGCGGGGCCGATGTGTATATAGACGGTCATTACGTTGGCGGGTCGCCCGTCACCACATTCGTGTCCGCGGGCGAACACGAGATCACCCTGGTTAAGGGGTTCTATCGATCCCGGAGCTTTACCGCACGTATCACGGGAAGATTATTCGGGAGCATTCTCTTTCCCAAACGGACTATAGTAGCCCGGGGACTCGTCCTTGAAGATCCCTGGGGGTACGCGGCCGCGGGTTACGCCGATTTTTCTTCGTGGTCCCTCATTCATAGTCCCCATATCAGGTATCAACTCCCCCCTATCCTCTCTACCGCCGTAGAGGATATTTTCGCTTCCCGTAGTGAAGATGCCGCCGAGGTGAGTCGCAGTCTTCTCGAGGCGAGCATGGGGTTTTCGGCGAACGAAACGACCTTGAGCGATTTGGTCCAGGCCGCTTCCCTGATAGAGACGGAGGGTCGCAGTCTCCTTCCTCAGACCGTCCCCGGTCTTCTCGGTGAAATCGCCCGGTTCCAGAGCCGGCACCCGGGATTCGCCCTGTGGCTCGAGGCCCAACTCGGTGAGAGTAAATCCCGGCAAATAACCGGGACCGAGTGGTTTAACGCTTTCCCCGGCGGCTTCGGGGCAGAGTCCACTGAAGAGGGGGGCGGCGACAGATTTGTCTCCCTAGCCGGACTCCCCTTTGTATTCGTTCCCGGGGGAAGCCGCATGACCTCCCCCTTTGAAGACAGGCCCGAAAACAAGGTTCTACACTCCTATCGTAGTATGTATGTTATGACCCGGGAGGTCACCTATCGTGATTTTTCCCGCTTTCTCGATGACGTTCCCCGATGGCGTCCCGAGAACCGGGACGCCCTTGTCGAGGAAGGCCTCGTAACCGAAGACTACCTTGCCGGTTGGGAGGAATCTCGGGATACGGACCTTCCCGTCAGGTTCGTCTCTTATTATGCCGCCGTGGCCTTCTGCGACTGGCTCGGCTCCGTCCTCCCCTCCGGGTTTTCCGGGTTTCGGGCGACCCTCCCCAACGAATACCAGTGGGAAGCGGCCGCGTCCGCTTCCGACATGACCGATCCCGTTCTCCACGAGCCGGGAATCGAGGGACCCTTCTCCGCCCGGGACCCGGCGGTCCTCGGTGATTTCTACGGTAACCTGTGGGAATGGTGCGGTAACGATTTCAAGCGGAACGACGGGATCTCTTTCGATTCAACCGGCCGGTATATCCCCTCCCCCGACGGCTTCTCCTCGGCGGAAAAAGCGGTACGCGGCGGTTCCTGGGCATCCATTCCCGAGCTGGTGACCGTTACGAGCCGCGGCTCCCAGCCTGCCGAGTGGTGCACCCCCTTTCTGGGCTTCCGGGTGATTCTCCAAGGATCGGAATAGCCATGTCCGCGGAAGAAGCACGAAAACTCCTCGCCAAGAACAAGCAGGCATTTTTCAACTACTCCATCGATGAATCCATCGAGGCCGGGATCGCCCTCCAGGGGACCGAGGTAAAATCGGTGAAAGCGGGAAAGTTCTCCTTCGCCGACAGCTACGCCCGGATACAAAACGGCGAGCTCTGGCTCATCGGACTCCACATTTCTCCCTACATCCACGGAAACATCCATAATCACGATCCCCTTCGCCCCCGGCGCCTCCTCGTCCACAAACAGGAGATAAAGCGGCTCAGCCGTAAGGTGGATGAGAAGGGGTTTACCCTCGTTCCCCTCCGGGTTTACCTCAAAAAGGGTATGGTCAAGGTCGAAATCGGGGTGTGTAAGGGGAAGAAGCAGCACGACAAGCGGGAGTCGATCAAGCAGCGGGACTTGAAGAGAGAAGCGGAGCGGGAAATCCGCGGTAGATTCTAAAACACTTGCCTTTTTAGAGAGAATTTAGTATTATCAATGCAGATATGGGGATGCTCCGGTTTCGACTGGAGTGGATGCGGTCGTAAACTGCAAGCGGAGCGCTTAACTCCTAAAACTGGCACCAAAAATTAACTGCTGACAATAACGAAGCAGAATTTGCACTGGCTGCGTAATTAGCAGCCTCGGGCATCCGGGACGCTGTTCCGAGGACCGGATTCGCCCGACAGAAACCGGAACTTACCCCGGCCTGTTTTCGGCCGGAGCGGGGGACATTTAAAGCCGAAATTGGAGGCGGACGGTTCGTTCCGGCGCCAGCCCCGCCTCGACACACCAAGCCGGAACTAAGCTTGTAGATGTTTGCGATTCACACTCTAGGACGCGGGTTCGACTCCCGCCATCTCCAAACCGAATACTACCGAGTCGACAAAGTATTAAATCTATCTTATTCCCATTCGATCGTTGCCGGGGGTTTGCTCGATATATCGTACACGACTCTCCCTATTTCAGGTAACGTATTGGTTATAAGCGCGGAGATCTCCAGGAGGTCTTCACTCTCGAAGGGGTAGACATCGGCGGTCATGCCGTCTTCGGACGTGACCGCCCTAAGCGCCAGGACCCAACCGTAATGCCGGACATCTCCGGTAACCCCCACCGACTGGATGGGGAGAAGAATGGTGAAAGACTGCCATATTTTGTCGTACAATCCCCGTCTTTTCAACTCGCTTATGAACAAAAAGTCCGCTTCACGGAGTATTCGGCACCTCTCTTCGGTCACGGGACCGAGGATTCGGACCGCGAGACCCGGGCCCGGAAAGGGGTGCCGTCCGATGACCTCGGGGGACAAGCCGAGTTTACTACCCAGAGCTCGGACCTCGTCCTTGTAGAGCCTGCTCAAGGGCTCGATGACGAGTCCCCGTTCCCGCTTCCGTTCGACTAAGGGAGAGCGGACGTTGTGATGCGATTTGATGACCTGTGCCTTTTTTCCGACCCCCTTCCCCGATTCTATCAGATCGGTGTAAAGGGTTCCCTGGGCGAGGAGGGCATCGGGTATCTCGAGACGAGCGACCTCCCGTTCCTGAATGGTAATAAACAAATCGCCGATAACCTTCCGCTTCTCTTCGGGGTCGCTTATATCCTCGAGGGCACCGATAAACTCGGCCCGGGCGTCGATGAGGTGGAGGTTTTCGGCGCCTAAGAGCTCGAGGCTCTTCGCAACCTCCTCGCTTTCCCCCTTCCGCATGAGCCCGGTGTCGATATACATGAGATGCACCCGGGAGGGATCGAGGGTTCTTAAAAGGAGTCCCGCTACGACGGTGGAATCAACCCCACCGGAGATAAGGAGGAGTACGTCTCCGCCGGCGGCTCGCCTTTCGAGCTCTTCGGAGATCTCTGATAGGTACGCGTCGATGCTCCAATTCTTTTCGGCGCCGCAAATGCCTACCGCGAATCCTTCGAGAAGGTCGGAGCCGTACTCGCAATGGGTCACCTCGGGATGGAATTGAAAGCCGTAGAAATTCCGGTCCGGGAAATAGACTACCGCAGGATATTTTTCGGAGGAAGCCGCCCGGACAAAACCCTCCGGAAGGAGCTCGATGCTGTCTCCGTGGCTCATCCAGGCGATAAAAGAGGTTCCGTCATCCCCCTCGGAGCCGAGGCGCGCACTACTCAGAAGCGGAACCGTTTTTTCTACGACGACCCTGCTCCTTCCGAACTCCTTTGTCTCGAGCCGGTCTACCCGTCCCCCGAAATCGGTTATTATCCGGTGCATTCCGTAGCAGATACCTAGCAAAGGAAGACCGAGCTCATAAATATTTTTGTCTACCCCGGGAGCGTCCCGTTCGTAGACGGAATAGGGAGATCCCGAAAAGATAATGCCTTTAGGTGAAACTTTCGCAATCTCCGCAGCTGAAACATCGCTCGGCAGGATTTCGGTGTAGATTCCTCTGTCTCTGATGCGGCGGGCGATCAGCTGGGCGGTTTGACTTCCGAAATCGAGTACGACTATCGTGTCCATTTACGTCCACAGGTCCCTGCGGATGATAGTTTCGCTGCGCCGGTATCCTACCGAAATGATCCCTATGGGAGTTCCGGTGTACTCTTCGATGAACTCTAGATAGTCCCGGGCCTCCCGGGGGAGCTCATCGTAGCTTCTGCATTCACCGATCTTACTCTTCCATCCTTTCATCGTCTCGATGACCGGTTCGGCTCGGTCAAGCTCCGGTATCGCCGAAGGAAAATCCTCGATGATCTTGCCGTCGATACGGTACCCCACACAGGCGGATATGGATTCGAACTCGTCGTAGACGTCCAGGTGGGTCATCACTAGGCTGTCTAGGGAGTTGGTCCTGCATGCGTACCGGAGGGCCACCAAATCGAGATATCCGCACCGCCTCGGCCGCCCGGTGGTGACCCCGTATTCCCGGCCGAGCTCGCGGACGAGGGTTGTGAGCTCGCCGTCCCTGTCTTCTCGAAACTCACTCGGAAAGGGACCGTTCCCGACCCTGGTGGAGTAGGCCTTGAAGACACCCATCACCGTATCCAGGCTCCGCGGTCCTACGCCTCCGCCTGCGGCGGCTCCCGCGGCGGCCGATATACCCGAGGAAACGAAGGGATAGGTCCCTATATCGAGATCCAAGAGGATCCCCTGTGCCCCCTCGAAGAGAATCCTGCTTTCCGCCCGCTCGGCCATGAACGAGGCAAGATTTACAAGCATCGGCTCGAGGCGGGGACCGTATTTTTCGAGGAACTCACGGTCCTCCGAGTCGAGGGTATTCAGCCGGTTTTCGTCACCGAGATCGGCGAATCGTATTCCGTCCCGCTGGGCCTTGAGCCCGTAGGTTATTCCGATTCCCCTGCCGGTAGTCCCTAACGGAATTTTCCGCTTTTTATCGGTCTCGATGTCCCTCCGTTTGTGACCCGGCAGGACGATGTGGGCCCGGTCGGATATAAAGACCCGCCCTTCCCATTGTATTCCCTGTGTTTCGAGCTCCGCGAGCTCATCGAAGAGGGCCTCCGGATCTACGACCATCCCCGACCCGAGGACCACCGATTTGTCGGGATAAACTATCCCCGACGGTACGAGGTGGAGCTTGTACGTCGTGTCCTCGAACACGATCGTGTGTCCGGCGTTGGCTCCTCCTGAAAATCGGACCACCATATCCGCGTCCGAAGCCAGATAATCGACGATTTTCCCCTTACCTTCATCTCCCCACTGGGCACCAATGATCACAACCTTCATGAAATCCCCTTCTTAATCGTTATTGACGCGAGTAGTTCGGCGCATCGTGAGTAATAACTACGTCGTGAGCGTGACTTTCCCGCAGTCCGGCGGGGGAGATCTTAACAAACTTTTTGTACCTGCGCAATTCTTCCAGAGTAGCGCACCCGCAGTAGGACATACCTTTTTGAAGGCCGGTCACCAGCTGATGGACGTACG
>JBKHAJ010000087.1:0-12470 GCA_046542935.1 Spirochaetia bacterium
GGGATCCATGTGGTATGCGATAAGCCGATGACCTACACTTTAGATGAGGCTAAGCAGCTTGTGAAGCTTGTCGAGGATACGGGGCTGGTATTCGTGCTGACTCACAATTATACCGGGTATCCTCTAGTCCGGGAGGCCCGCAAGCTCGTGGCCGACGGGACAATCGGAAAGGTACGAAAAGTTGTTGTTCAGTACCTGCAGGAGTTTCTCGCGGTACCTCAGGAGAAGCTCGGAATGAAGCAGGCGGTCTGGAGGACCGATCCCAACCAGTCGGGAATCGGGGGGACCATCGGGGACATCGGTACCCACTGTGTAAATCTCATGGAGTTTATCACACAGGACCCAATTAGTGAGCTTTTAGCCGATAAGAGTACCTTTCTGCCCGACCGAGAGCTCGACGAGGACGTCAACGCCCTGTTCCGGTTCCAAGGGGGCGGTAAAGGGGTTCTCGCTATAAGTCAGGTCGCACCGGGCGAGGAGAATGGATTGATTATCAAGATCTACGGTTCCGAAGGGGGTCTTTCCTGGGCCCAGGAAAACCCGAACTATATGGAGCTCTATAAGATCGGAGAGCCTCCTAAGAGGCTGGGACGGGGAAACGGATACCTGTCCGATGCCGCCGCCGAGGTGAGCAGGATTCCCTCGGGGCATCCCGAAGGGTATCTGGAGGGCTTCGCCAATATCTACAACGGAGCAACCGAGCTTATCCGGAGCTACATAGACGGCAAGGCGGTGAATCCCGAGGATTACCTCGTACCGAATGTGTACGACGGCTTAAGGGGAATGCAGTTTATCTACAACGCCCTCGATTCGTGCGACAAAAACTCTCAATGGGTGAAGATGTAGGAATGTATAAATTATGAAACTCGGAGCATTCAACATAGATTTTTACGACCGTGATTTCGAGCCCGCCCTCGATGCGATCCGTGACATCGGATGCGAGGCTGTCGAGCTCGGCTGCGGAGGATTTATAACAAAACGGCATATCGATCCCCGGGTACTCCTCGAAGACGAGGGGAAACGGAAAGAAATGCTCGAGCGGGTGGAGAAGCGGGGGCTTTTCATAAGCGCTCTCTCGTGTCACGCTAATATGGTACATCCTCAAGACTCCTTCGCCGGGACACATCGGAAAGATTTCCGGGATACCATTCTCTTAGCCGAGAAGATAGGTGTCGAGCGGATTGTCACCTTCGCCGGATGCCCGGGTACAGCGGACGGAGACAAGCATCCAAGCTGGATTACCTGTCCCTGGCCCGATTACTTTACCGAAGCCCTCGAGTGGCAGTGGGAGAAGAAGCTCATCCCCTTCTGGAAGGAGGAGGTAAAGTTCGCCCGGGACCACGGGATTACCAAGATCTGCCTCGAGATGCATCCCGGGGACGCCGTCTATACGCCGGAGAAGCTCCTGGGCCTAAGGGATGCCGCGGGAGAGGAGATCGGCTGCAACTTCGATCCTAGTCATCTCTTCTGGCAGGGAATCGACCCGTTGGTCGCGGTACGGACCCTTAAAGACTGTATCTTCCACGTCCATGCCAAAGACACGAAGATCGATAAATTTATGGTTCAACATAATGGAGTCCTCGATACCCGCCCCTACGCGGAGGAGGAAAAACGCTCGTGGCTGTTCAGGACCGTAGGGTACGGAAACGGCGAGTCTTTCTGGAGGGATTTTATAAGTGCACTTCGGATAGTCGGATACGACTATGTCATGAGTATCGAGCACGAGGATTCCCTCATGAGCGGTGAGGAAGGGCTCCAGAAGGCGGTTGCATTTTTGAAATCGGTTATGATAGAAGAACCCCGCGGTGCTATGTGGTGGGATTGATTCGGACCGCGTTTAATTCGATACTCAATGTATGAGACATAATTAATCAGGAGGAATTAAGAATGAGCAGACCAGTTACCTTATTCACGGGACAATGGGCGGATCTCCCCTTCGAGGAGCTCTGCAAGAAAGTTAAATCGTTCGGTTACGACGGAGTCGAGATTGCCTGTTGGGGCGATCATATGGAGCCCGAAAAGGGTTCGACTGACTCGGGTTATATCAAGAAGAAGAAGGAAATTCTCGAGAAGAACGGCCTTGGATGCTGGGCCCTCGGTGCTCATCTGACCGGCCAGTGCGTAGGTGATAAGTGGGACGAGCGTCTCGACGGGTTCGCCCCCGACGATTTGGCGGGTCAGCCCGAGAAGATTCGGGAATGGGCCGTAAAGGAGATGAAGCAGATCGCAGGAATCGCCGCCGACATGGACTGTTACGTTGTGACCGGCTTCATGGGCTCTCCGATCTGGAAGTTCTGGTACTCCTTTCCGCCGACATCGGATGAGATGGTGGAAAACGGATTCAAGAGGATTCGGGAGCTCTGGGATCCGATTCTCGACGAGTTCAAGAAGAACAAGGTAAAGTTCGCGTTGGAGGTCCATCCCACCGAAATCGCCTTCGATTTCTACTCCGCAGAAAAGCTCCTCGAAGTCTTCGACTACCGGGAAGAGCTCGGCTTCAACTTCGACCCGAGTCACCTCCTATGGCAGGGAATGGAGCCGCATCTGTTTATTCGGGAGTTCAAAGACCGGATCTATCACGTCCACATGAAGGACGCCGCGGTCAACCTCGACGGAAAGGCGGGTATCCTCGGTTCACACCTTCCCTTCGGCGACCAGCGTCGAGGTTGGAACTTCCGCTCCCTAGGACATGGTGATGTGAACTTCGAGGAAATCATCCGGGAGCTCAACGCCGCTGAATACACCGGTCCGCTGTCGGTCGAGTGGGAAGACAACGGTATGGACCGGGACTTCGGGGCTCCCGAGTCGGTGGAATTTGTGAAAAGGATGAACTTCACACCCTCTTCGGTAGCCTTCGATAAGGATATGAAGGGGTAATGCCCCAAAGAATGGTGTTTTCCGCCCGAGCCGCGAGGATCTCGAGGCCGGGCGAAAGTCCTTTCTTTCTCTCACGCGGCGATGTATTTAGGTACATATCTCGCGCTTCCCTTTCCCCACAAGGGGGTCTCGAGCTCCTTGAGCCATACCCTCTTTAAAGCGGGCTCCTTTTTGAGGCATTAACCATTAACAACCTGCCTCAAATAATCCCCGATCAGGGGCCATAATTTTCCATATCTTACATACAGATCATTATATACTCGGTGTTTCTTCGAATCAGGCTCGAAATCTCTGTCGATGGAGAGCATAGCCCGGGCGCCGTCCGCTTCGGAATCGAAAACGCCGATGCCGGACCCGGCGAGTATGGCGACCCCGAGGGCGCCCGCTTCAGTAATCCGGGGACGGATAAACGGCTTTCCGATGACGTCGGCGAGGATCTGGACCCATCGATCCGACTTGCTACCTCCTCCCACGGCCCGGAAGCTCCTAACGTCGAGATCGATATCCGGCAGCCCCTCGACTCCCTGTCTGATGGTATAGGCGACACTCTCCACTATTCCCTTGAGGATTTCACCGCGGGTGGTGTTGAGGTGCAGTCCCGTAATGAGTCCGCAGGCGTCGTCGGTGAAGTCGGGGGGGCCCATGGTCGAGAAGTGGGGGAGGGTGAAGATGGTAGTCGGTTCGTCGGGAAGCTCCTTAAACAGGGTATCGTAGATATCCCGTCCCTCTTCTTGAGCACGCTTGTGTTCTGCCCTGGCGTAGGTGTCGCGGAACCATTTGACGATCATTCCTCCCGGCTGGTAGATGAAAATGGCAAAATGACCGGGGACGGCGTGATGTTCGGTGTTGAATCCGTATCGGATCATCGTTTTTGGGTCACGGCGGTTTTGGAAGGCCGGTACGACGCAATGAAACGATCCCATGCCGTACATCGCCTGTCCCTCCTCGATGACTCCGGCACCCAATGCATTAGAGCACTGGTCGTGTGCGCCGGTTACGATCGGAAGGGCCTCCGGGAGGCCGAGTTCTTTCGCGAGTTCCGGCAGGAGCGTTCCGATCTGGACGCCCGAGGGCTTCGGCGTAGGAAGCTTGTCCCGGTCGAGGCCCGCTTTCGATACAAGCTCATCCGACCAATCCCGTCTGTCCAGATCGAACAAGAGGGACCTGTTCGCGAGGGAGTAGTCGATGACCGTTTCCGATCCGAGCATAAAGCTCACGAAGCTTCCCCAATTCAGGAATTTATAGGTTTTCTCGTACAGCTCGGGCTGGTGGTCCCGTATCCACAGGAGCTTGGTAAGACCGTAGTTGTTGCCTAAGGTATTGCCGTTGATCCGGTAGAGATAGAGATCATTCTGAAAATCGGGGAGCTTGTCGAGATATTCTCCCCCCCGGGCGTCGAAGTTCATAATGGAGGGGCCCAAGATAGTTCGGTCGGCGGTTACCGGTACCATCGCCTCGCCCATGGAGCAGACGGCCAAGGCCTGAACGGGATCACCGCCGCTTTTCGCGGCAGCCTCGCGGATGACTTCCCGTATTTTCGTCCAGACTTCATCCGCGTTAAGCTCTGCGTATTCCGGTTCGGGATGCCTGAAATCATATTCGCGATAGGATGAGGCAAGAATCTGCCCCCCTAGGGAAAATATAACCGCCTTACACCCTGTTGTTCCGACGTCTATTCCTAAGAGGCTCATAGTGGGTTCCTACACGTCCAGCTTGTCGCGGGTATTTTCGAGTTGGAAATAGTCCGTGATGAGTTCCTTTGTCCGGTTATAGACCGCTTGCTGACCACCTTCGACGTCGTTGGACTCCTTGCACCCCTTCTCGTAGGCTTGCCGAATTTCGGTGCCCACGTTCAGCTTGGTAATCCCGTGTTTGGCGGCCTCGAGGATGTACTCCTGTCCGATGCCGCTTCCACCGTGGAGGACCAAGGGTATTTTCGTCGCCTCGTGGAGGGTTTTGAGGTGATCGATATTGAGGCGGGCGGAAATCTTTTTTTTGTCCCGGGCCGCCGCGGATACCGCACCGTGGATGTTTCCTATGGCAACCGAGAGCCAGTCGCATTCCGATTCTTTAACGAACTTGACAGCGTCTTCGACCCGGGTAAAGCCCTTCCCCGAGGCGAATATCTCTTCGTAGGGAGGAAGAGGGCCGGCTTCGTGGCCGAGGACCGCTCCGAGCTCCGCCTCGCAGGGAATTCCCGCGTTGTGGGCTATTTCCGCAACCGCCCCGGTGGCCTTGATATTTTCTTCTAAGGAGAGCCGCGAGCCGTCGACCATGACCGATTGATACCCCAAATCTACCGCTTCGCAGATGATGGCGAGATAATCGACTTTCTTATTGTCCTCGTCGATGACGGGAACGTGATCGAGGTGCAGGCGGAGATGTTTTTCATCTCCCACCCGGGAAAACTCGTCCCGTATCGGCTTAAGTCCTTTAGCTTCGAACTTCTCCCATTCCAGGCGGGCTACCTCGATGAGGGCGAAGGAATTACAGTCCCGGACCGCACTGGCTACCGGCTCCATCATTGGGATGTAAGGGATATTGAACGCGGGGACTAGGATACCCTTATCGTTGGCTTGTTTGACGATTTCCGCTGTGTTATGACTCATACGCTTCCTCCTAGGGATACCTTAAAGAGTTTTTAATTTCTTTGCAATGAACCTGGCGGTCTGATCAATTTCGTGCGATAATGAAGGTTACGCAATGAAAGATATCGAGTCCCTCAAGACATGGCTCAAAGATTATCATACCGAAACCACAGCTGAAGAGTTTGATCAGTTCATCTCGTATTTATTCAACAGTAATCGTGACGGCATCAGCATTCTGGATAATCATTTTACCATCGTCGGTGTCAACTATACGATGGAACGGTGGTATGCCCACAAGGTAAACTTTATCGGCCGGAAGTGTTACGATATATATCACTCCAGGAATTTCCCCTGTCAGGGATGCCCGACCCTGATCGCGATCAAGACAAAGCGATATGCTACATCCCTCGTTCCCTATGAAGATTCGGAGGGTGTGCAGGGAACTCAGGAACTCTGCGCTTTCCCCCTGTTTGATGACTCCAATTCGGTTACCGGAGTCATCGAGTACGTGCGGGCGGTGGAGGATGAGAAGATAGAGGAACGGGTCGTCGAAAACCTCAAACGTCGGCTCAGATTCCAGGAACAGACTCTCAATGAACAGGAGATTGCCCTGCAGGTCCTCATCCGCCAGAGGGAGAGGAGCGAAAAGCGCCTCGCCGACTCGATAAAACGGAACATCGATACTCTCATCTATCCGGTCCTCGACGATCTCAAGAGAAAACTCGAGGGAACCGAGTTCTTTCATCAGATTATGCTCTTGGAAACCTATACCGAAAACCTCCTGTCACCTCTCGTTTCGAGTTTTACCTCGCGAGACTACAATCTCACAACGAGGGAAATTCAGGTAGCGGATCTTATCAAACAGGGGAAGACGTCGAAAGAGATCGCAGGGCTTTTGAGTATCTCGGTCAAGGCGGTGGACTATCATCGGATGAACGTGAGGCGAAAACTCGGCCTGACTAACACCAGTGAGAGTCTGCGCAACCGGCTCTGCGAACTGGACGGCTCTTAACCGTATAGTAATCCTAGGTTCGCCCTAGAAGTTTTCTTATGAATTCCTGGTATATACGGATCAGGTGATACCGCCTACAATTAATGCCAGGAGGAAACCATGAAGTATAAAGACACGTTGTTCAATCCGATCACAATAGGAAATCGTACGGCTCAGAATCGATTCGTAATCAACGCGATGGAATGTTGTGATTCGGATGAAGAAGGAAATCCCACCGAAAAGACCTACCGACGCTATCGGAGACTCTTCGAGGGGAACGCGGGAGCCATCTTTCTCGAAGCCATCACCGTTACCTACGAGAACAGAGGACGGAAGATGCAGTTGAGCATCGAGCCCCACAACGAAAAGGCTCTGACTGAGTTCGTCAAGGAGATGAAGCGGGTCAACGACAAGCCGCTGTTCATATGGCAGCTGACCCATTCCGGAGAGCTGAGCCACCCCGATTTTTCAAAGCGGGTGTGCGTTAAACCTCTGCCGGGTTTCGGCGGCGAGCTCGTGGACGAGGCCTATATCGAGAAGACCATCGAACAATTCGTTGCAGCGGCGAAAATCGCCCATAATGCCGGCGCCGATGGAATCGACTTCAAGAACTGTCACGGGTATCTCGGCTCACAGCTGGTTAGGCCCTACAACGACCGCGCTTGGAAGTACGGGGGGAGTTTTGAGAACAGGACTCGTTTCACCTACGAGGTCTACGAACGGATTCATAAGGAGATAAACGATCCGAATTTCATCGTAGGCAGCAAAGTCTCCTTCTGGGAAGGCTTTCCCGGCGGACAGGGAAGCGCGGGGCCGGATACCGCTGTTCTCGACCTGACCGAGTCGATCAAGCTGGTCAAAGGAATGGAAGAAAGGGGCGCCAAGTTTATCATGGTCTCAGCGGGAAGCCCCTCTATTACCTTGGCACTTTCTCAGCCCGACCGCTCGATCCCCGACGATGTATATCTTCACTTTACCTTTCAGAAAGCGGCACGGGGGGCCTTGAAAAAGGAGACAACCGTTATCGGATCGGCCTATTCGGTCTTGAGGAACGGAAAGAACAATCTCCAGGCGGTCAAAGAAGAGGAGGCATCTCTTCTGTACTGGGGCGACAAGAATATTCGGGACGGTATTACCGACATGATCGCAATCGGGAGACAGAGCCTGGCCGATCCCTACCTCCCCGGGAAGATTCAGGAGGACAAGCCGGGCGATGTGGATTGGTGTACGGCGTGTGATCAGTGTATCGAGCTCCTCATACGTCAGATGAATGTGGGATGCGCGGTGTACGAAAAGGAGTATACCCAGGCCCTGAAGAACAGAAGAGAGGAAGAGGGAAAACTTAAGGCGAAGAGGACCTAATTAATAATTTGACACCGCGCTGATTTTGTTTTAAACTTAGTGCGTTAGGTTGCCCGGAAAAAGACTGAAAACTTTTTCTTGACAGATCCGAATTCGGGGGCTTACAATGATAAAACCGGTTCCACAAAAGAGGGGGACTTTTACGGTACGAGCCGTTTTTCTTCGGTACGCATAACTTATTGTTTTGTAAGTAAATATTTGCAGGCGGGGGGATTGATCATTTATGCCCGTGCAGGACGTAAGGAATGATGCAGAAACCGGTTCCAGCCGATTGATGCAGGCATTCGGCGGCGAACAGAGAACTTTTTTGTCGGTATGTTAAGTAAGTGAAGGTAACCATCAACGATATTGCGCGTATTACTAATGTGTCGAAGAGCACGATTTCGCGGGTCATCAACGAGAGCGGTCCTGTAGCACTCGAAACCCGGCGGAAAGTAAGAGATGCCATCGAAGCGCTCAATTACGAGCCGAATGAGGTCGCACGCAGCCTTTCGCTGAAGCGAACACGTACGGTGGGTGTCATCGTACAGGATATTCGCAACCCCTATTACGCCTATGCCTGCTGGCACGCGGAACGGTTTTTCCGCAAGTATGATTACAAGATCATCATAAGCAATGCCGATAACGATCCCGGTGTAGAGGAGTCGGTGCTCAACGCTATGAAGTACCGGGGTGTCGAGGGTGTTCTCTGCGTCGGTGTTCAGGAGGGGACTTCGAGTCTGATCAATTTTATGACCCGATCCGAGGTCCCCTTGGTTCTCGTAGACCGGGAAATCAAGGGATACGATGTGGCCCGGGTAATCTTAGACAATGTCTACGGAGGGCAGCTTGTCGCGGATTATCTCTTCTCTCTCGGGCATACCCGGATAGCCTTTCTCACTTCGAGCTTTACCGAGGCGGAAAGGCTGAGGCTCGACGGTTTCCTCCAGGCTTTTGCCAACCGTAATCTCGACATCGCCGAAAAGTATATCATAAGCCAGACCGAGGAGATGTGGCACCGGGGTGAATGCCCCGAGCTCATCAAACTGCTTCGAAACGGGAATCCTCCGACGGCCATATTCGCATCGAACGATTACAAGGCCTTCCAGCTCTTGAATATACTCAAGAAGAGCAATATTCATGTTCCGGAGGATATTTCTTTAGTGGGCTACGACGATGTCGAGGCGGCATCCTACGTTTCGCCGGCTTTGACCACGGTCCATCAACCTATCGATAAGATGATCGATTTAGGCGCCCAAATGCTCATGCGATACATAAACGGTGATTCGATCAATGAGAAAGAGAAAGTCATGAAACCGTGGCTCGTCGAACGGGAGTCGACTCGGAAAAATATGTGAAAACGGCGCTTCTTTTTGAGGTGCCGATAAAGGGTGTGTAACGTATATCGTTGATATACGAGAAAAAAACAAAAGGAGTTTGGTTATGAAAAGAAAAGCGCTTCTCATCGCTTGCCTTCTTCTCGTCTCCGCAGGAATGGTTTTTGCGGGCGGACAGGAGGAAGGCGCAGCCGCCGCAGAGGAAGATCAGTTTATCACGATCCACTGGGCACAATGGGCCCCTGCGGATTATCTGCAGAGGCTCTCGAGGGACTTTACCGAAGAGACCGGCATCGAGGTCATCGTAGAGCAGACCCCGTGGGAAACCTTCGTGCAGAAGTACAATGTTGAGATGATCGCCCGCAGCGATGCGTGGGACATTATCATCGGCGACAGCCAGGACGTGGGAACCATGGCGACCGGAGGCCACTACGTTGAGCTGACCGAATGGATTACTGAAAACGAGGTCGACGAGAACTTTACCGCCGCTTCGATGACGGCGTATGCTGAGTATCCCAAGGGTTCCGGGCGCTATTATGCGGTTCCCGCGGAAGGAGACTGTCTCGGATGGGCCTATCGAAAGGACCTCTTCGAGGATCCCGACAATATGGCCGCGTTCGAAGACGAATACGGTTACGAGCTCGGAGTGCCCAAATCCTGGGACATGATTCTCGATATCGCCGAATTCTTCCACGATCCGGACAACGGTTTCTACGGGATTTCCATCTACGGGGACAACGGATACGACTCTCTCGTCATGTTCGGCGAGCAGTCTCAATGGTCCTTCGGCGGCGACTTGGGTGATTATGAAACCTACGAGCTCGAGGGGATCTTGAA
This sequence comes from Spirochaetia bacterium, assembly GCA_046542935.1. GTDB lineage: Bacteria > Spirochaetota > Spirochaetia > SPDA01 > CAZSGZ01 > JBKHAJ01. The sequence goes on from JBKHAJ010000087.1 coordinate 9,972, forward strand.
CAGTCCCGGATCGGTCGCGGGCATCGAGTTCTATAAGGAACTTTTTCAGTACACGCCCCCGGCCTTCAGCGACGCTTTCTACGTCAAGGCCAACGATGCGTTTACCGCGGGTATCGTTCCGATGACCTGTAACTATTTCGCTTTTCTCCCGGCTTTGGCCAACTCGGCCACCAGCCCTTACGCGGACGAGACAGGGTACTTCGCGTGTCCTCCCCAGAAGGGTGTCGACGGAAAGATGCACCAGTACTCCGCTCTCGGCGGACAGGGCGCTTCCGTCGTGGAGTATTCCCGGAAGAAAGATCTGGCTATGCAGTGGTTGGAATGGTTTATTCGACCGGAGGTACAGATGGAATGGGCCCGCATCGGCGGATACACCTGTCATATCGACACACTCGAGTCGGACACCTTCCTGGACGCGACCCCCTACAACCCGGCTTTCGCCGAATCGCTTCAAATCATGAAGGATTTCTGGGCGGTTCCGGAGTACGGCGAGCTTCTCGAGACCTACAGTAAGACCATCGGTAACTACGTTATCCGCGGACAGGGAACGGCACAGGGCGCTCTCGATACCCTGGTCGAGCAGTGGACCCGGATTTTCGAGGCCGCGGGATACTACGATTGATAGTTGAGTGAGCTTATAATTCACTCAAAAATACCTGGAAAAGCAATCATGCATATTCCCGGCTTCGGCCGGGAATATGCCTTATAAAAATAATAGATCTGGAAGTACAAATGAGAAGAAAATCAAATCAGTACATGGAAGGCGCGGGCACGCTTCAGTTTCGATCCATGAGCGACGCCGCCCTGGTACGGCTCTTCATTCTGCCAACGATCATACTGCTGATCCTCATCAACATCTTTCCCCTTTTGTGGTCACTTATCCTCAGTTTCTCGAACTTCTCGGCCCGTTTACCGACCGAATGGGGAAAAAATCCGGAGATGATCGGGAATGCAAATTATGTCCGGATTCTTACTGATCCCGAAATGTGGAAAAAGTTTATTACCACCGCAAAGTACGTGATTATGTCGGTGGGCGGAGAGATGATTCTCGGCTTCGGGTTCGCACTTCTCCTCCAGACAAAGTTCAAGGGGCGGGGGATCATCTCGACCCTGCTTGTTTTACCGATGACGATGTCGCCGGTCATTGTCGGTCTTATGTGGAAGCTTTTCATGGACCCGAACTGGGGTATGATGAATTGGCTGCTCGGACTCGGAAGGATCGACTGGGCGCAGAACCCCGAAATCAATCTATACTCGATCGTTATCGTGGATATATGGATGTGGACCCCCTTCGTCATGCTCTTGTCGATGGCGGGGCTCTCGGCGGTACCGCAGTCTCTTTACGAGGCGGCTGAAGTCGACAGAGCCTCCTGGTGGTTCAAGTTTACCCGGATTACCCTTCCCATGGTTTATCCGCTTCTCCTCGTGGCGCTCATCTTTCGAACCATGGAGGCGTTCAAGATCTTCGATCTGCCTATGGGCTTAGTCGGACGAGGAACGTCCGCGCCGCCGTTATTGGCGATGGAGGTCTATAATCAGACCTTCCTCACCTGGAAGACGGCCTACGGCTCGGCCATCGGGTATATCATGCTGGTAATGGTCATCGCCATTACCTCGGTTTTCATCAAATATCTGAACAAAGCGAAACAGTAATCGGAAAACATGAAAAAGGACATGAATTATGGCGCAAATTGAAGAAAGAACGGGAATCGGCAAGGCCGTTAAGATAATTCTCTTGATCGTGATAACGATCATCTATCTGATTCCCCTCTTCTATATTGTAAACACTTCGGTTCGGCCGTGGAAGCAGATCCGGGAATTCCCGCCGAAACTCATATTCGAACCGAATCTCGGAAGCTACGTGCGGATCTTTACCGCGCGGACGGTATACCCGTCCGACGAGAGACCGAGCGAAGAGGAGCTCGCGGAAATGAGCTGGGCCGACAGGCTTGTCTATCAGGAAACCGGGGAACAAATTGTTCGACGGGGCGATCTGCCGAAGCGGTATGTGAACAGTATTATTATCAGTATCGTCAGCACGGCACTGACCATTGTGCTCGGGACCATAGCCGCGTATGGGTTTTCCCGGTTCAAAGTAAAGGGAAAGGATGATTTGCTGTTCTTCATCCTGAGTACCCGGATGCTTCCTCCGGTGGTCGTTGTAATTCCGATATTTCTTATGTTCCGGAACATCGGGCTGACCGACTCTCACATAGGACTCATCCTTTTATATACCGCTTTCAACGTCAGTTTCGCGGTGTGGGTCTTGAAGGGATTCATAGATGAGATCCCCACCGAATACGAGGAGGCGGCCATGGTCGACGGCTACAGCCGTTTCCAGGCCTTCCGGAAGGTGGTGCTGCCCCAGTCGGTAACGGGAATCGCGGCGACGGCGGTGTTCTGCTTTATCTTTGCCTGGAACGAGTACGCTTTTGCCTTCCTGTTGACCCGGAACACCGCACAGACGGTCCCTGCCTGGCTCCCGTACCAGATGGGGGT
>JBKHAJ010000088.1:0-12435 GCA_046542935.1 Spirochaetia bacterium
CGGAAAGAATCATGTCCTGTCGAAACAAGGAAAAACTCGATAAGGCCATCGACGAATTTGTGACCGCGGCGGATAAGGCGGATGTATTAAGGGAACTCGATTAAGAAAGTGAATTGCCGTGAACTTTGAGGAGCCGGGACGGCGTCAATCTGCCTTTACACGGAAATAAAGAAATGTCCAAAGATTTGAAAAACGTCCTTACTTAGGCAGCCGGTGTTCTCTCCACGGAAGAACGTGTATTCCCCTGTGTCTGAAAGACTCATTGCCGTTGTAGAGCGGAAAAGGTTTTCCTTTCCTATTCCGGAAAGCTCAGCCCACATTTCGAGGTTTTTTGTATGAACAGGGCGGAAGGTAGCCGATGATTTTATCTCGCAGGCATACATTTTCGTTCCTTCTCTGTACAGCAGATCTATCTCCGGACCGCCTTGTGCCGACCAGTAAAAAAACTCTCCCCCCGGCTGCAGTATAAAGATGATATAACCCGCCTCAAGAACGGAAAGCCACTCCCTTACTGCTGTATGCGATACATCGGCATCACGGGCGAGATCGGACATATTGAGTCTTTGCCCCGTTCTTCCGGCCAGTAACCGGAGAAACCGATGAAAGCTGTTCCTGTTTTTCAGGGAAATGATGTGCGGAACGTCCCTCTCGAGGTAGGTCTGAACATACTGTGGATACCAGTCTTCCGGGGAAAAAGGTTGGTCGTACAAAGAATGACCCTTTCCCGCATATCCGGTCTTTCAAGGTTGATATAAGGCAGATGAGGATAGAGATGCCGGATCAGAGTAGTTTTTCCCGACTGCCTCGGGCCGGAAATAATACTGATTATAGGAGATAGGAGGGGCCGCATGAGAGAACAGGCTGTGGAACTAGGAGATCGAGCTCTTCAAACGGATGTTCCGAGTCGAGCAAGGCCTCAAGAACCTACTGAAAGCGGACCGGAATTTTTATCATTAAAATCCTTCTCAACAGATAGGTGTTTCCTAGCTTATGGGAACAGCTCCTGTTCTTGAGCAGCGATAAGAAGAGGCGCAGCGGCAGCTTTCGATTCACGTCTACCGGTACACCTCCACCGTAAAGGAAAGAATATTCCGTATCTTCGGGTCCGGCGGGGTCACCCCGCTGTCGTTCGCCGCCCAGTGGGTGTGGGAAAAGATGTATTCCAAGCCTACGGTAATCGGGACCTTCTCGAAGCTGTACGATCCCTTTAAGCCGATTACGTGGTTGTAGTCGTAGATCCCGTCGTTTAAGAAATCCTTGTCCGGGTAATTGTTGAGCTGGCTGTAGTTCATATACTCATCGATGTCCCCGTAGATGGCCAGATCCCCGTCTTCCCACCCCTCGTTCGTGCCGTGGCGGATAAGCTTGTAGGAAAGGGATGTCAGGAAATTCTTTATCGGCATCGACTGGAGCCGGAACAGGAACTCGTCGGAGTTCGGCTGCAGGTAGTAGGCGAGGTTTTCCCCGTCGTGGGTGTAGCTCATATCGATGGGGTTTCGCGACAAGGAGTATTCTATCGGGTAATGGGCGTAGGTAAAGGGTTCGATCCGGGTGTACTGGAAGGTAAAGGTGGTAAGGGGGAGCTTGGGGACCTTCGTCTTGTATCCCAATTGAAAGGCGAACATCTGCCGGGGGGCGGTAAACCAGTACACGGGGTCGAATATAAGCCGCGCCTCGTCGATGAGGAGGCTCGCGTAGAACTTACCCACCGGCGGCACCACGAAACCCATTTCTATTTCCATTAAAAGGTTGTCTACATCCCCGTACATCAGCTGGGTAAATATGGGGATAACCAAGGGGACCATGTATCCGAGTTCGAACCGCTTGGGCCAAATAGCCGAGTAAGCAACGGAAAGGTAGTACCAGTCGGTTATGTGCCCGTGTATCTTCTGGGCGGCGAACATTTTCTGGTGTGATACGGCATTTTCATCATACCTGGCCTTGTTTTCCTCGAAGTAATTTCCCAGCGATCCCATGACCTGGGTTATGTAGAGCCAGTCCGCCGGATGGAAGATGATGTCCATCCCTATAAAGGGCCGGGCGGTTTCGGACAACAACAGCGACCCCTCCCCGATACCTAAGTCCCGGTGGGTCTTCGCGAAGCGGACCGTTAGAACATCCTCGGAAAAGAATCGGCCGGTTATGTCCATCTGAAGCATCGCGCTGAACGCGGGGTCCCCGAATGCCCCTTCCGACTCACCGTAGTCAACCCCGGTATAGTAGATGTCCCCGGGGTTGGTAAACTGGTAGGGAGGGTACGCTTCCGGCGACAACCGGTCGAAGAGCCCTCCGAAGGCGCCCATGTAGCTTACCCTCTTTCCGAGGTCACCCATCATATAGGCGCGGAGCTGATTGTGCATGTGCCAGGCATCGGGATTCGCGGTATTGATCCTGTAGTTCATCAAGAGGTCGAGCCCCACCACGAGGCTTACGTCCTTCTTGTCGTTGTACTCGAGGTTCCCATGCCGGAGCAGCCCGTACTCGAGGTCGTTGAACCGGCTGTAGTAGTGCCGGGCGAGGGTTACCTCGTACCGGGAAAACCGCTCCCGGCTTAGAAGCATCTCTTCCAAGTAGGCGTTCACCATACTCTTCGGCTTCGGTTCGGGATAGTAGAGCCGCGTGATGCTGCCGCTCAGTTCTCCGACTTCCAGCAGATGATAGGCCGCATCTCCGATAGGAACGCTCAAGTGGGTCTGCGCCCCTGCCCCTAGAGCGGTAAAAAAAGTAATCCCCGTTAAAAACAGTACTGTTAAGACGGATTTTCGGCTCATAATGAATGACGGTCCTTCCAAGAATTTTTAAGTATTTTACCCAACAGTATAGCGCGCTTCCCGTTCCGCGCCCACATAAGATAGCGTGCATTCCGCCGGTTTGTCTATCCTCTTCGGCACAGGACCGATCATCACGGGTCACACCGATCACCCCGCGGCGATGGAATAACAAAACGAAAATCAGTATACTTGAAGCAGGAACCCTCCTCTGGCGGTATTACCTAGTAAATACCGGCATAAAGGAGGTACCGTATGGGAGAACCGGTAGTGGAATTGGGAGACCGAGAGTTAGAAAGAATAGGCCAGTACGTCCGCAGACACTTGAAAGAGTGGAGCTGCGAGCAGGATGTCGAGCTGCGGCCGGCTAAGGAGCTCGAGCTCTTGGAACGCGTAGTCCGGGTGGAAGAAGGACTCAAAAATATCGCCGAACTCATGCGGCAGGGGTTCGAGCAGATGGAAAAGAGGTTCGAGCAGGTCGACAAGAGGTTTGAGCAGATGGAAAAGAGGTTCGAGCAGGTCGACAAGAGGTTTGAGGACATTCAGTATAACATGGACAAACGCTTTGAGCAGGTCGATAAACGCTTTTCGCAGATCCAGTGGGTCATGGGAATAGGATTTACCCTCCTTGCCGCCCTGATGGGTATTTTTAATTTCTTTTAAGTGTAATCCCATTCCCCGCCGATTTCTGAATCAACGGTCCGTTTCCGATGTATCCCCTTATATGGACCCCCCTCATTTTTTCGGTATATACTTAATGCGGACTGCAAGGATGATAAGCCGCCTTTTGTAAAAGCCATTGAAAACCTAGATTTGACCCTAGGGAGAGTAATTTTTATGATCACAGCGGAGAGTTTGATCGAAAGAGGTAAAAACAATGAACTTTTCAGGAAAAGGAAAAAGCGGTAAACCCCGATTGTCGCGGCTGTTTTTTGTGTTCCTGAATATCGGCGCGGTGACGATAGGCGGGGGATACGCTATGGTCCCCGTTCTCGAGCACGAATTGGTGAAAAGGCATAAGCTGATTAGTCATCGCAAAATCGAAGGACTTCTTACAATCGCGCAGTCTTCTCCCGGACCTATTGCGGTAAACACCGCCCTTATAACCGGGTATCATCTACGGGGCGTGAGGGGGGCGGCCGTCGGCGTGCTCGGGACGATCATAGCTCCCGTCTCCATCATGCTGATTATCGCGGCCTTTCTGGAAACCGTAATGATTTATCCGAGAGTACAATCCATGTTCGCACTGATACGCGCTGTCGTCGTCGCATTGATAGCTTCAGCCGGTATCAAGGCGGCTCTCCGGACTAAGTCGTGGTATGTGCCCTGTATTTCCGCGGGATTAACGGTTTTGCTTATTTTGACCGATTTCAATCCTTTTTTTTTGGTGCCGGCGGGAGCCCTTGGCGGGATAGTTTATGAGTGGATACGGGTTAAAAAAGGAGGCGCTCCTTGATTCTCTTACGCCTGTTCCTCTCCTTCCTTCTTCTCGGTGCTTTCAGCTTCGGCGGCGGATATGCCATGATTCCTCTTATCCAGGAGGAGATTGTCGAGACCCATGGATGGATAAGCATGGAGGAGTTCACCGATCTCATCTCGGTTTCCCAGGCGACTCCGGGGCCGGTGGCCGTGAACACCGCGACATACATAGGGTACCGTATCGCGGGATTTCCCGGAGCGTTAATCGCGACCTGCGGAGTTATCATCATTCCGGTTTTAGTCGTCATGGGTATTTTTTGGCTTACCGTGAAGCATAAGAACACGGTAATCATGAACGGGGCCCTGAAGGGCTTACGGCCCGTTCTCATCGCCCTGATCGTGTATTCAGCCTATACGATCGGTACAATTGCTTTTACCGGCTGGTTACCGATAGTTCTCGCAGCTGCCGCCTTGATTGTTTTGCTCTTCACCCCCGTGAATCCGGTTTACCTCGTCCTTGCGGCGGCGTTCTTCGGCGTCTTCATGATCTGAACCGACACCGGACGCGTTGGACGCGGACCCCAAATGTAAGTATCTTAGCTGTATCGAGTTGATGTGAATACTCAGAAGAATCCCGGCAGGTCGGGAAACTGGAAGAATAGATTTTTTCTCATTATCAGGTTGATCATTTTTCTCATTCTTGCCGCTGCGGTGATTGATCTCCGGCTTAAGGTATACTCGCTGGAGCGGCGTATTGCTCCGGAGCCGGAAGCGGCGGCAACCGCGGATGAAAAAGAAACAGCTCCCGACAGAGAACTATATGAAACAACCGTTGCCGCCGTCGAAGACCTCCTCGAGGACCGGAACGGCGAAACCGCCGTCCGCCGGTTCGAAAAGCTTGTTTCCTCCGACCCCGCGGTTTCAGTGACCGCGGGAACCGGTCTCACATTCCATTCTGCGGGTGATCTGCACGGCGCTTTGCGGCGAAAAGGGAGGCGCTACTTCGATATCGAGGGAGAGCCCCACCGGGGCACCGTGCGCGTCGAAAGCCGCAGCGGAAAGTCGATGCGTGCCGGCTCCGGGGAGAGGGAGGCCCGGAATTTTGTCCTTGCCGAGCGGGAGAAAATCGATGAAATCGCCGCGGAAGAAGAGGAGATGAAGAGGAATATTGAGCGGTTTCTAAAGGATGAAGCGACGGTCCGGCTCTTGAAATCACGCTCTTTGCAACCAACCCGCATTGTCTCATCCGATTTCGTTCTGAGAATCGGGTTTACGGATCGGAACGATATAGTAATTTTCCGGTTGTCCGCCGACGCCGAAAAGGGTGAATACCGGATCAACGGAAAGCGAGTGAGAACCGACGAGAGCTTTCACGACGAACTTCTCGAATCTCTTAGGAAATACGACCCGGAGGAGGAGTTGAGGAGAATGGAGAGAGATCTCCGCAAACGGCTGCGCCTGCTCCTCGCGGACGCGGGGTTTCGGAGATATCTCGCCGACCGAGGGCTGACGGTCCGCGGCGAAGAATCGTCGAAGATATATCTGGAAAACACGGCGGGTGAGTCGGTTGCCGCTATCGTCTGCGAGCCTGAAAGCGGGAGAGTCGTTATGGAAACCGGGAACGATGATACGCCGCGGGTACTCTACGAAAAAATCGCTGCCCTCGATACGGAAGGGACCGTACGTTTCCTTCTGGCGGGTATAAATAAGGGGTCTACGGACACCATCCTTCTGGTGCAGGCCGATGAGTCCGGTATCTCCATGATCAGTATTCCCCGGGATATTTACCGGAAGGGATATAAAATCAATCGGCTGTACTCCGCCTTCGGTCCCGAGGCCCTGATCGAATGCGTAGAAGAGATATCCGGATTATCTATCGACCACTATGCAGTCGTGGACATGGGGGGATTCGAGGACATAGTAGATTCATTGGGGTCTATCCCCGTTGAACTCGAAAGGGAGATCCTCGATCCCTCGATGTTCTACCGTACGGATGATGGGCGGAGGGTGCTCTATTTTTCCGCCGGAGAGCATGAAATAAACGGATCCGCGGCTCTGGCTCTGGCACGGTCCCGAAGCACGACCTCCGATTTCAGCCGGGCGGCCAGGCAGCAGCTGATCCTGGACGGAATCCGAAAACGTGTCGAAGAGCTTTCGCTGACGGAAGCCGGTAAGCTCATAGATTTTACCGCGACGGCCCTCGATTATAGCAGCACCGATATTTCCGCTTTGGAGGCGGTACAGTATTTCAGGGAGTACCGGAACGCCGAGTCGATTCGCCGAACCGTCCTTTCCACGGACAATGTTTTTTATTCAACCTATCGAGGGCTGCATCAGCGGGAATTAGAGCTCGAAGAAGCGTCTCGATTCACGGATGAAGAGCTGGGGGCCTGGATTCTCCGGCCGGTGGGTGAAGATTGGAGCTGTGTCTCCCGGTATGTTAAGGACTGGCTGGCGGGGAAACGCACCCCCGCCGAGAAGTGTCTTTCGGAAAAGGAGCAAAGTTTTTAAAGGACTCCGGCAGCCGGAAAAGACCGAGGTGTGTGAACCCCTCACCCGGACCCGATTTCTTGGGGATCGATTACCTCCTGTTCCACACCCTTCCCGTGTATCCGGACGGCTTGTCTGAGGTCCGCGAGCTTAGGGGACGTCACCATGTCGAGGCGCTTAAGCCGGTTCTCGGAAAGGGGATATCCGTAGGGGAGATACCGCGTGTAGGTAGGCACGTCCATGCCATAGGGTTCGGCGCCCCCCGCGGCGGAGTCGATTTCCTCGAAGATAATAAGCCCGTCGGGGTCCAGATCGCCGTGATGATAGATTTCCGCGCCGGAGGAGACGAGGAGCCGGACCGCCGCGGATGCGGCGGTGTTGAGGTGTCCGCCGGTGTAAAGGAACCCGTCGAACCGGGCCGCCGGACCGTCCGCGGACGAGGCATAGACGTAGAAGGTCTCCTTGTTCTCGATACAGAGAACCGCGGGGTCGGGGCAGGGGAAACGGACCTTAGTCAGGGATCCCGCCGTCGGGGAGGGAAGGGTGATGATTCGACCGCCGCCGTCCCACTCACAGCCGTCCGAAAAAACGAGAGTCCCCATGAGGGCGACGGTCGTTTCCGGATACGATCGGACGAGGCCGAACTCCTCGTACAGGGAGCTCCCCGTCACGGCCCGGGAGAGGGTGTCGGCGGCTTTCGCAAGGGCCTCGATCCGTTTCCCGTCGCCGAAGAGTCGGACGCTCAAGGCCCGAAGCGGGAGCCGCGCGGCTTCCGCCGGATCGAGGTCGAAGAGGACGAGGAGGTCCTTCAGGTCTTTCGCCGGGTCGGCTGAACCGGGGAGGAGGGGCTGATACGCCGTAAGCCGTGCTTCGGCGAAGTCCCTGAAAGCCCGCCCCGCCGGCGTCGCAGGCCGCGCGCCGCGGAGAAGGTCGAGCATAGTTTTTCTCACATCCCCGGGAAAGGGGGTTTCGGCGAGATCGTAGAGTTTACGGGGGTCTTCCAGGTAGAGGGCCTCCACCCGGTCGTTTTCACTGAAACGCTTCCACCGGACCGAGAGGACCCCTTCCCCGGTTAGGGTGTCCACCGCCCGGAGAAAACCCTCTTTTGCCTCCACATCCCTCTCGATTTCCGGAAAAACCGTTTCCCATCCCCCCTTACGCAGTTTCCTTCCCCCCCGGTAATGGGCGGCCTCGGGAAAGCTTTCTTTGAACACCTCGAGGATCCGAAGGGCGTATCGGTTGAGGAGGGGAGGGCTCACCCTTCTTCTCCCGGGAGGACGGCGTAATCCCTGATAAAGGCGGTGTAGTCTTTTCTTAAGACCAGATTGGTTTGATCCATGTAGGGGGCGATCGCTTCAATCTTTTCGGTGGGGACCGCGGTTATCACCTGCATGTTCAGCCGTTTGAAGAAATCCACCATCTTCCCGATCCGCTCGTCGTCCATTTTGTTGAAGGCTTCGTCGAAGAGGACAAGTCGGACCGCATCGGGCTCGTCCTTGTAGAACCGATAGAAGCTTGCGGCGATGGCGACGTAGTAGGGGGTCTGGGTCTCCCCGCCGGATTTTTCCTTCAAGACCTTTGCCAGGGACGATTCGAGGGGCTTTCCGGTCTCAACATCCGGGGTGTCGAGGTGCTTGATCCTGATGTCGTACTGAAAGTAGGTGCGGTAATCGCATATTTCCCTGACCTCTTCGGAATCGAGGTCGTTGTCCAGAATAGAGGAAAAGAGACGCTCGATGCTTTCCCGCTCCTCCTCATCGGTGAGAATCTCGAAAAGGGTTCCGTCGGTCTGCCGGATTTCCGCCGCGCTCTTGATCACATCTAAGATTTTCCTCTTCTCCGGCCGGTCCTCGATGGCGAAGCGGTATTGGTCCTGTCCGAACCGGATGATATTCAGGGTGTAATTGATGTCCTTGAAGCTTTCCCGCGCATCGGTAATGTATTCATTCAGCCGGGCGACGAAGTGTTCACGGAACTGCCGTTCCGCCTCTTCCCGGGCCCGCCGGATTTTTTCCCGGTATTCGGGAAGCTCGGTATCCCTGTATACGTGGAGGGTCTCACTGAACTCCCTGGAATCATATGCGGTGTTCAAAAAGATGTTGAACGCATGATTGAAGCCGTTCTTCTTTTCCATGAGCCGGGTAAGGGTGTTCTCCTTTCTGGTCTTGAGTCCCCGCATGGAGCTCTCGTACCGGGCGATAATACCCGAATAATCCACCGCTCCGCCCTTCCGCTCCGATTTTATCCGTTCGGCGTAATAGTCTTCGAACTCTCCGGTACGGGTCTCGTATTCCTCGAGGAACCCGGCAAGGACCGAGGCGAATCGTTCCCGTTCCGCCGTAAGCCGTCTGAGCTCGGTCTCGTATCCTTCCTTCCGGGACCGGGCGGCACCGAAGTCTACCGAGAGGGATTCGATTTCTCTCTCCGTGCTCCGGATACTTTCGGTAATACCCGATATCTGCATCTGCATTTCCTGAAAAGCCCGGATATCTATAGCGGAGATCCGCCCGGTTATCTCTTCTTTTTCCTGTTCGGCCCGGGAAAGATCCTCCTCCGCTCCGGCAAGCTCGACACATTCGTGAAGGAAGCGGAATACCTTCCGAATCAGCTCCTGTTTCATTTCTAATCTCCGGACTTCCGCCGCAACCTTTTCCTCGGCCGCCTCGCCGGCGGCGATAGCTTTTTTGAGCTGTTCCGCCCGCATCCGCTTCGCCTCGGCCCCGATGTACCACCGGGAATAGACCGACTCCTCGATCCGCACCGCCGTATGGTCGGCGAACCGCATACAATCCCGGGTAATCGATTTGCCGTGGGCGGTCAGGTTTTCCCGGTCGGTACGGACCACGTCGCCTAACAGCCGGATCATATACCGCCTCGCGGCGGGGGTCGCGGCTTCCGTGCATTCGGCAAGGGACCCCGGTTCTATCTCGCTTCCGTGCATTCGCCTCAAGTCCGGAAGTCCCGCCCCGGCGGTGGAAGCCGGCTGGTCGCGGTACACTTGTAGGGCCTTGCTGAAGTCCTCTTCCGGAACGAGAAGGTCGAACCTTCGGTCTCCGAGCCATCCTTCGACGGCGTTCCGCCACCCGGGGTCGGTCACCTCCAAGAGGTCCGCGAAAACCGCGGCGCGTATTCCCGCCTCCGTAAGCGCCCGGCGCAGGTCTTCCGTGCCGGAGGGATAGGTGAGTAGCCCCTCCTCGAGCCGCCGGAGCTCATCGTTCAGCTCCCGCCGTTCCGCCTTGAGACGCCGGACTTCGTTTCTGCTCTCCGCGAGAAGATCGGCGGTCTCGGCAAACTCGGTGTCGGCGGTATGGATTTCCTCCTCTATCCGCGGGCTTACCCTCCGTCCGAGGGCTTCGGAGCACTCTTCGATCAGGGCTTCGAATCTCCCTTTCCGGCCTTTTTCCCGGCGTATTCGCTCTTCTAAGGTGTGAAGGTCCCGGTTCAGCCGTTCGTAGAGGCGGTGCTGGTCGTTCTCCGCTAAGGCGAACTGGAGCTCCTGCCGCTGCCCTTCGAGCCGCTCCCGCCGCTCCCGGGATTCCGAAAGGTTCCGTTCCAGGGCCTTGATTTCCCGTTCAGCCTCCTCCGCCCTTCCCCGGACGGTCCTCATGTCGTGTTCGAGGGCCTCGACGTCGATCCTTCGCTTAAAGTATTCCTGCATCAGGATCTGTCCGTCGAGACGCCGGCATTCCCGGTCCAGTCCGTCTATCTCCTCGAGGCGCTCTATTTTCTCCTCCATGGCCCTCGCTTCCCCTTCCGCCTCTTTATAATTGGCCAGGTTTTCCCGCATGGCGGAGATGTCGACAATCCGCTCTTCGAGGATGTAGCTGCAGACGAAATCGTTTACCGAAGTGAAGGGGGTGAAATTGACCGAACGCACCAGCGCTTCGAGGTAGGGATTGAAGTGAACGTTGCGGCGGTGGACCTTGAGGAGATGGGTAAGCCGCGAATTGTACTCCTTTTTGGTGCTGCATATCCGCCCGCCGAGGGCCTTGATTCCGTCCTTGAAAATACCGGGGGGAAGATAGGTGCCGTCTCCGTAGATAGGGACGTCGTCGATACGCCCCTCTTCGAGAATCCACAGATGTTCCCGGGTTTCCCCGTCGGCGAAGGCCTCCACTAAGATACCGGAACAGAAGCTCTTTTCGAGGTCCTCGAATTCGAGGATAACGTGGGTAAGGCAGTCTCCGCGCAGGAAGTCGAGGGTGTCCGAACCGATCCGGCACCGGCAGTATCCCGAAAGGGTCCTCCCGGTGCGGGTTTCCGAGGCGGCGGCATTGAACCGTATCTTACCGATGTTGGCGACTAAGGCGTACTGGAGGGCGTCGATTACGGTGGACTTTCCGGACCCGTTGTCTCCGGCGAAGAGTGTCGTCGGGCCGAAATCGACGGTGCTGTCGGTAAAGAAGTGCCAGTTGATCAGGCGGGCCCTGTTGAGAAGCAGCATTATTCTTCCTCCTCCTCTTTCCTGAACGAAGCAATCCGTTCGTGCATCTCTTCGATCGCCATGCCGTCAAGGGCGAAGGGGATGCTCGGATACAGGATGATTTTCGCCTCCGGGTCCCCTTCGTCGCCTAAGACCTTGATGAGCCTCAAGGCTTGAAACCTCCTGAGGAGGAGAATAAGGGCGGTCTTTTTTAAAGGACGTTCGGTCATGACCCGGTATTTTTCCACGAACTCCTGCTGGAGAACGGTCCGTTCTCCGTGAAGCGTTATTTCCCTCGACTTCTCTTCGTAGAGGAGGCGGAGGATGAGGAGACCTAAGGTCTCCTCCAGGTTGAAATTGATCCTCCCGGAGGGAAGCCCTTCCCAGGTGATAACGCCCAAGTTTTCATCCCGTTTCAATTTCCATCCCGCGATGTCGAAGTAGACCTCTAAAAGATCGTAATTCCGAAGAGCGAAGCGGTACGCCTTTTCGTGGGGAGGAAAACTCCGTATCAGAAAGCATTCGCCGCAGAGAAGGGTTATACACTTTCTGAACTGCTCCCGCTCCCCCTCGGTCAAGCGTTCAATGTCCGACGGCCTTTTACTCATCGCCGGCCTCCCTGAAAAACGCGTGCCCCCTGAACCGGAACCGGCCCGCGGTAATGTACGCGTCCTCCCACCGTACCCGGTAGGGAAAGGTGTCGGTCCGTGTTTCGGCATAGGCCGCGGCGTAGAGGATGCGGACATAGCTTTCCATATCGGTTACGATATCACCGGCCGGGGCGGCGCTCCCGTCGTCGGGGACGACGGTCTCGAGAAATCCCCGAATCTTCTCCGGACCGAGCTGTTTTCCTATCCGGAGCATCAGCTCGGTCTGTGCCAGCTCGACGGCAAACTCATCGGTTTCCGGGACCGGGATACCTTGGAGCTGGTCGGCGGATCGCCTTCGGGAATAGAGGCTGCCGGGAGCCAGGAATCCGAAGGACCGTATACCGTGCGGGAGATCTCCGGAGAGTTCCTCGATTGCCGGGCTCTTGACGATTTCCCCGATCATCCCTTGGATGGAGGCGCTGCTGTAGAGGCGAGCCTTGATCCGTTCAGTGGATATCCGGGAATACCGGCGGTTCTTATCGTCGATTTCTTCGAGAATCGGATCTATGCTCTTCAGGTCGTCGACGATCTCTTTGAGGGTCTCGGTAAGGAAGGAGCCTGCTTCCTGCCGGGGAATTCGTTTTATCTGTGACAGTTTCTCCGCGGTATATTCCTTCCACCCGTCGTCCCTGAGGAGCTCCCGTACCGCCGCGGCTATCCGGGGGCGGTATTTCGAAAGGTTATC